>NZ_JBIIOV010000131.1:0-9275 GCF_044342925.1 Mycobacterium sp.
CGCCGGCGCTGTGGAAGGCGTTGGTCTCGCCCTCGAACAGGCTCATGTGGGTGTGCATCGCCGACCCCGGATACTCGGCGAACGGCTTGGGCATGAACGACGCGCGGACACCCTCGGCCAGCGCGACTTCCTTGACGACGTAGCGGAACGTCATCACGTTGTCGGCCATCGACAGCGCGTCGGCGTAGCGCAGGTCGATCTCCTGCTGACCCGGCGCCCCCTCGTGGTGGCTGAACTCCACCGAGATGCCCATCTGCTCCAGGGCGTCGATGGCGTGCCGGCGGAAATTGGGCGCCGAATCGTGCACCGCCTGATCGAAGTAGCCGCCGTTGTCAGCGGGAACCGGCGCGGAGCCGTCATACGGTCCGGGTTCGAGCAGGAAGAACTCGATCTCCGGATGTACGTAGCAGGAGAACCCCAGGTCGCTGGCCTTGGCCAGCTGGCGGCGCAGCACATGGCGGCTGTCGGCCCAGGACGGCGAACCATCGGGCATGGTGATGTCGCAGAACATTCGCGCCGAGTGGTGCTGGCCGGAACTGGTCGTCCACGGCAGCACCTGGAACGTCGACGGATCCGGCCGGGCGACGGTGTCGGACTCGAAGACCCGCGCGAAGCCCTCGATGGAGGAGCCGTCGAAACCGATACCCTCCTCGAAGGCGCCCTCCAGCTCGGCCGGGGCGATGGCAACGGACTTGAGGTACCCGAGCACGTCGGTGAACCACAGCCGGACAAAGCGGATGTCCCGTTCTTCCAGCGTGCGCAGCACGAATTCCTTTTGCCGGTCCATGACGCGAGCGTAGGCAGCGGCTGTTAACACCGTGTTACAAGAAACGCACTCGCCGGTATCCACCAACCGGGTTGTTCATGCAGGTAGACCAGGGTTCCGCCAGCCCGACACCCGCCGTCGGCCCCGGAAATCGGACCGATGCACCACGGGTTGCCCAAAGAGCCGGATTGATGGCTTCGACAATGGGAACAAGGACACCCATGACGACCAACACGAAAACGCACCGTTCGGCTATCGCCACCGTGGGCCTGGCCGCGGCCACCGCCCTTCTCCTGTCCAGTT
Organism: Mycobacterium sp.; assembly: GCF_044342925.1. Taxonomy (GTDB): domain Bacteria; phylum Actinomycetota; class Actinomycetes; order Mycobacteriales; family Mycobacteriaceae; genus Mycobacterium. Next base: position 1,070 of record NZ_JBIIOV010000131.1, read on the forward strand.
GCGCGACGACCACCAGGGAAGAAACCCGGGAGACGACCGCAACGGCGACCACCGCGACGGAGACAACAGGCACTTCGGCCATGACGACCTCCGCCAGGCCCGCGCCGGCGGGGCTGATCGGGTCCGGCTGCGCGGACTACGCAGACCAGGTGCCCACCGGCCCCGGCTCGGTGGAGAGCATGGCCATGGAGCCGGTGGTGACCGCCGCCGGCAACAGCCCGGTGCTGAGCACTCTGGCCAGCGCCCTGACCGGCAAGCTCAACCCCGGCGTGGACCTGACCGAGACGCTCAACAACGGGCAGTTCACCGTCTTCGCCCCCACCGACGACGCGTTCGCCAAGGTGGCCCCGGCCACGATCGACAAGCTCAAGACCGATTCGCAGCTGCTGACGTCCGTGCTGACCTTCCACGTGGTGCCGGATCAGGCCGACCCGAAAGCCGTCGTCGGCGAGCACAAGACGGTTCAGGGTCAGCCGGTGACGGTGACCGGCAACGGCGACGATCTCAAGGTCAACGGCGCGGGCCTGGTGTGCGGCGGCATCAAGACCGCCAACGCCACGCTGTATCTGATCGACACCGTGCTGATGCCGCCGGCGGCGCCGGCTCCCGCGACACCGGGAGCACCCGCCACGTCGGGAGCGCCGGCCACCAGCCCGACGCCGTAGCGGAACACCGCGCAGCGCGGGCGGTTTCGGCTAGCAGAACAGGTTGCCGGGCACCGTCTGGTCGACGAGGTAGCGGGTGACCGCGTCGTCGACACAGGCGTCGCCGTCGAAGACCGCGGTGTGCTGGGTGGCGTCATAGGTGATCAGCGGCGCCTTCAACTGGCGGGCCAGGTCGACGCCGGCCTGGTACGGGGTGGCCGGGTCGTGGGTGGTGGACACCACCACCACGCTGCCGGCCTGAGCCGGCGACGCCTGGTGCGGCGACGAGGTCGGCGGAACGGGCCAGAACGCGCACAGATCGCGCGGCGCGAAGCCGGTGAACTGCCCGTAGGACAGGAACGGCGCCCGCTGGCGGATCTGACGGTCCACCTCGGCCCAGGCGGCCGGGTCCGCCGGGGTGGGGCTGTCCACACACCGGATGGCGTTGAACGCGTCCTGACCGCTGCCGTACCGGCCGTCGTCGTCGCGGCCCTCGTAGTCGTCGGCCAGCAGCAGCAGGTCGTCGGCGCCGTCGCCGCGCTGCAGACCGAGCAGGCCGCTGGTCAGGTATTTCCAGTACTGGGGGGTGTAGAGCGCGTTGATGGTGCCGGTGAGCGCGTCGGAGTAGCTCAGGCCGCGCGGGTCGGAGGTGGCCGCCGGTTCGGCCACCAGCGGGTCCACCAACTGGCGGTAGCGGGTGACGAACTGTGCGGGGTCGGTACCCAGCGGGCAGGCCGGTGAGCTGGCGCAGTCGGCGGCGTAGTCGTTGAACGCCACCTGGAATCCGGCCATCTGCTCCACCACGGACTCCAGCGGGTCGCGGGTTGGATCGATGGCCCCGTCGAGCACCATGGTGCGCACCCGTTCCGGAAAGCGTTCCAGGTAGGCGGTGCCGAGCTCGGTGCCGTAGCTGAAGCCCAGGTAGTTGATCTTCTCTTCGCCGAGGGCTGCCCGAACCGCGTCCATATCCCTTGCGGCGGAGGCGGTTCCGACACCGGCCAGGAACGGCTTACCCAGCCGGTCCGCACACTTGCCGGCGAAGGCCTTGCTGATCGCTTCGATGGCAGCCACCCCGGCAGGGCTGTAGTCCACCATCGGTTCGCGCCGCCACGCGTCGCGCTCGGCGTCGGTGCGGCACCGCAGTTCCGGTGTGGAATGCCCGACGCCGCGGGGGTCGAAGCCCACCAGGTCGAAGTGCTCGGTGATGGCGGTATCGGAGAGGGTGTCGGCGAAGCTGACCACCAAATCGACCGCCGACGCCCCGGGGCCGCCGGGGTTCATCAGCAGCACCCCGATCCGATCGCCCCGGGCCGGAACCCGGATCACCGCCAGATTCGCCTGCGCCCCATCGGGATTCGCGTCGTCGATGGGCACCGGAACCGTCGTGCACTGCGCCTTGGGCAGGTAGGCGTCGGAGACGAAACGCTCACAGTTGCCCCACACCGGCGGTGTGGTCTGACCTACGCCGGGGGCGGCGACGGCTGGCGCAGCGATCCCAGTAGCAGCCACACCGGCCAGCAGAAGGGCGAACACCGACACCGCCGAGCCCGATCGACTCGCGCGTTTCATGGCCGTCATCGTGGCACGCCCCAGACCGCTAGGGCAGCGCGCGGCGGTCACACCTCGGTATCGGAACCGCAGCGGTTGCACACATCAAGGGCAAGTCGCGCCGGCTGGCGGCAGTTTCAGATCCACCAGGTAGGCCTCGACGTAATCGTCGACGCACTGCTCACCCTGGAACGCCACGGTGTGCTGGGTGCCCTTGAAGGTCAGCAGCGCCCCGCCGAGTTGCTTGGCCAGGTCCACACCGGCCTGATACGGCGTAGCCGGGTCGCCGGTGGTGGAGATCACCAGCACCGGCGGCAGTCCGGGCGCCGACACACTGTGCGGCGTGCTGGTCGGCGGCACCGGCCAAAACGCGCAGGTGCTCATCGGCGCGTGGCCGGTGAACTCGCCGTAGCTCAGGAACGGCGCCACCTCGCGCAGCCGCTTGTCCTCGGCGACCACCTTCTCGCGGTCGGTGATCGGCGGCTGGTCCACGCAATTGACGGCAATCCGGGCGTCGGTGGCGTTGGAGTAGTGGCCCTGCGTATCGCGGCGCATGTACATGTCGGCCAGCGCCAGCATGGTGTCGCCGCGGCCCTTGGTCATCTCCGACAGGCCCTGGGTCAGGTGGCGCCACAGGTTCGGCGAGTACAGCGCCATGATGGTGCCCACGATGGCGTCGCTGTAGCTCAGTCCGCGCGGGTCCTTGGTCTTCATCGGCTTGTCCACCAGCGGGTCGACCAGGTCGCGGTAGACGGCGACCGATTTGGCCGGGTCGGTGCCCAACGGGCAGTCGGCGTCCTTGGCGCAGTCGGCGGCGTAGTCGTTGAACGCCTTCTGGAACGCTTCGGCCTGATCGATGTCGGCCTGGATCGGATCGGCGTTGGGGTCCACCGCACCGTCGAGGACCATCGCCCGCACCTTGTCGGGGTATGCCTCGGCGTAGGCCGCGCCGATCCGGGTGCCGTAGGAGTAGCCCAGGTAGTTCAGCTTGTCGTCGCCCACGGCCGCGCGCAGCGCGTCCAGGTCCTTGGCCACGCTGGCGGTGCCGACATTGGCCAGAAAGTCGTTGCCCATCTTGTCGACGCAGCGCTGAACGAAGGCCTTGGTCTCGCCCTCGATGCGCTCCACACCCTCGGGGCTGTAGTCCACCTGCGGATCGGCGCGCAGGCGGTCGTTGTCGGCATCGGAGTTGCACCACAGCGCCGGGGTGGACGCGCCGACCCCGCGCGGGTCGAAGCCGACCAGATCGAAGCGCTGACGGACCTGCGGCGCCAGGCCCTCGACCAGGCTGGCGGCCGCCTCGATGCCGGACTCACCGGGGCCGCCCGGGTTGACGATCAGCGATCCGATCTTCTGGCCGGTCGCCGGGAAGCGGATCAACGCCAGACTGGCCTGGGCGCCGTCGGGCTTGGTGTAATCGACCGGAACGGCGATCGTGCCGCACTGTGCGCCAGCCGGGATGGGCAACGCCTCACCGGAACCGCCGGCCGGGCGGCACGGTCCCCACGAGACCGGCTGGCCGATCATCGGGTCGGCGATCACCGCCGTGCCGCCCACCACGGTGCTACAGCCGGCGGTGCCGGCCAGCAAGCCCGCCACAGCTGGGAAAATCAGAGCGGCACGCAGAATTCGGGGGCGCTGATACAGCCTCATGGCCAACATGCTGCCACGTTCGGCGAAGCTACTGCTCAGCCGAGCGCCTCGGCGGCGTCAGCGCCGTCACGCCGTGGTGGTCGCCAGCAGTTCGGCGATTCCGGCGGCAAACCCGTCGGCCATGTCCCAGAGGTCTGGCAACAAGTCGGGGCAGGAGATCAACCCGACGTTGAGCCGGCCGTTGAGCGACATCACGGTGATGTTCAACCCGGCGCTGTGGAAGATCGGCCCGAGCGGATACATCGCCTCCACCTCGGATCCCAGGAAGTACAGCGGCACTTGCGGTCCGGGCACATTCGACACCACCAGGTTGTGAACCGGCCGGGACTCGGTCAGCCCGATCCGGGCGTAAACCCGCATCGCCACCCCGAAGACCGCCGGTCCGGCGAATTGGCTCCAGTCCTGCAACAGCGTCGCGCCGATGGCCGAACTGTGCTCCTTGGCAACGGTGTTCGCTGCGGCGATCGCCCGCAGCCGCTCGACCGGGTCCTCGATGTGGGTCTGCAGGCTGGCGAACATTCCGGACACCTGGTTGCGGCCGGGACGGTCGGAGCGGTCGTGCACCGACACCGGGATCATCGCCACCAGGGTCGACTCGGGCAGCTCGTCGCGGTCGCTGAGGTAGTTGCGCAGCACTCCCGACACCAGTGCCATCACCACGTCGTTGACCTTGACGCCGTAGTGGTCCTTGATCACCTTGATGTCAGCCAACTCCAGTTGGGCGAAGGCCACATTGCGGCGCGCGCTGATGCTGCCGTTGAACGCGGTGTGCGGCGCGGCGAACGGCGCGGCCATCGTCCGGCCGCCGGCGATCCGCCGGACGGTGTCGACGGCCGTCGTCACGGTGGAGGGCAGCACGCTGGTCGCCAGGTTGACCGGCCGGGCGGCGAACCGCCCCAGCCCACCCAGGGCGATCCGCAGCGGATTGACGTCCGCACTGGCCTGGACCGGGTCGGGCGGCGGCGCGTCGGGCTCGGTGCTGCACAGCTGGGACATCAGATTCGCCCCGGTCACGCCGTCGACGGCAGCGTGATGCACCTTGGTCAGAACGGCCAGCCGGCCGCCCTTCCGGGCGTCGGTGCCACCCAGGCCCTCGATGACCCACATCTCCCACAGCGGGCGGCGGCGGTCCAGCTGCAGCGACGCCAGGTGCCCGCAGATCTCGGCCAGTTCCACCCGCCCCCCGGGCGCGGGCAGGCCGATGCGGTGCACGTGCCGGTCGACGTCGAAGTCCTCGTCTTCCACCCATACCGGGTGGTCGAGGTTGAGGAAGCTGTTGGCCAGCTTCTCGCGGAAGGTGGGGATCGCCGCGATCCGCAACACCAGTTCCTCGCGCAGCTTCTCGAAGCTGTACCCGCCCGGAATCGAGGCGGTGTCCAATTCGAGGACAGAGCACACATGCAGCAGCTGAGTCGAGGTCTCGAGATAAAGGAAACTGGCGTCGAGGCCGCTCAGACGCTGGAGATGCTGCATCTGACGATGCTATTCGCACCGGGCGTGTGAGGAACCGCACTGTGCCGCCGGTTCCCCCCGCCGGTCGAGGGTGGCAGACTTGTGTAGTCACGCGAACCCGGGGACCCGGATGGGCCACGAGGATCGAACCGACCACCACTGGGGAAACCATGTCAGAGCACACGCTCTACGGCACTGCCACGCCCGCTCACACTGAGACTTCCACTGAATCCCAAGCGGCACCCCGCACCAGGATCCGCACCCACCATCTGCAGCGGATGAAGACCGAGGGCCACAAGTGGGCGATGCTGACCGCCTACGACTTCTCCACCGCCCGGCTGTTCGACGAGGCCGGCATCCCGGTTCTGCTGGTCGGGGACTCCGCCGCCAACGTCGTCTACGGCTACGACACCACCGTCTCGGTGACCGTCGACGAACTCATCCCCCTGGTGCGCGGTGTGGTGCGCGGTGCTCCGCATGCGCTCGTCGTCGCCGACCTGCCGTTCGGTAGTTACGAGAGCAGCCCCGCGCAGGCTCTGGCGACGGCCACCCGGTTCCTCAAAGAGGCCGGGGCACACGCGGTGAAACTCGAAGGCGGTGAAAGGGTCGCCGATCAGATCGCGACGCTCACCGCCGCCGGCATTCCGGTGATGGCCCATATCGGTTTCACCCCGCAGAGCGTCAACAGCCTCGGCGGTTTCCGGGTGCAGGGCCGCGGCGACGGCGCCGAGCAGACCATCCACGACGCGATCGCGGTTCAGGAAGCCGGCGCTTTCGCGGTGGTGATGGAAATGGTGCCCGCCGAACTGGCCACCCAGATCACCGGCAAGCTCACCATCCCGACCGTCGGCATCGGCGCCGGCCCGCAGTGCGATGCCCAGGTGCTGGTGTGGCAGGACATGGCCGGACTCACCAGTGGCAGAACCGCCAAATTCGTCAAACGGTTCGGCGATGTCGGCGGCGAACTCCGCAGGGCGGCCCGGCAATACGCCGACGAGGTGGCCACCGGAGTGTTCCCTGCCGAGGAGCACTGCTTTTAAACCAGACGTTCACCTTGATATGGGACGCTGTGGTGATGGCTAAAGCCACAAAACCGTCGCGTCATATCGAACTGGAACGCAAGTTCGCCGTACCGGACGGCCAGATTTTGCCGTCCTTCGACGGGATCGCGGCGGTGACCCGGGCCGAGCGGCTGCCCACCCAGGCCCTTCAAGCGGTCTACTTCGACACCGAGCGCCACGATCTGGCCGCCAACCGCATCACCCTGCGCCGCCGCAGCGGGGGTTCTGACGCCGGCTGGCACCTGAAACTGCCCGCGGCCGCCGGCGCCGAGGCCCGAACCGAGTTGCGCGCCCCGCTCGCCCCCGATCTGCCCGAGGAGCTGCGCGACGCGGTACTGGCCATCGTCCGGGATCGCCCGCTGCGGCCGGTGGCCCGCATCTCCACCGCGCGCGACGTCACCCTGCTCTACGGCGACGACGGCGCCGCACTGGCCGAGTTCTGCGACGACCATGTCACCGCCAGCCGGCTCGCCGGTGACGGTAGCGACGACGACGAGCCGCTGAGCTGGCGGGAGTGGGAGCTTGAGCTGGTCCACGGCGGGGCCGCCGACGCCACCCAGGTGCTCGACCGGCTGACCAACCGACTGCGCGACGCCGGCGCGGCACCGGCCGGGCACGCGTCCAAGCTGTCCAAGGTGCTGGGCGACTCGACCCCGCTGCGGCCCGAGCCGCCGGCCGACCCGGTGCACCGCGCGGTGGCCGAGCAGGTCGCCGCGCTGCTGCTGTGGGACCGTGCGGTGCGGGCCGACGTCGACGACTCGGTGCACCAGATGCGGGTGACGATCCGCCAGATCCGCAGTCTGCTGCAGGCCTCCGAGGAGGAGTTCGGCCTGACCGACGACGCGACCATCCTCACCGAACTGCGGGAACTGGCCGGGGTGCTCGGCGTGGCCCGGGACGCCGAGGTGCTCGCCGACCGCTACCGCGACGCCCTGGACGCGCTGGACGCCTCGGCGCCGGAGCTGATCCGCGGGCCGGTGCGCGAACGACTCGTCGACGGCGGGTGGCGCCGGTACCAGGCCGGCCTGAACCGCTCGGTGAAGGCCATGCGGTCGGCGCGCTACTTCCGCCTGCTCGACGCCCTGGATGACGTGGTGGTGACCAGTCCCCCGCCGGACGAGGAGCACCCGCACGCCACCATCACGTCGGGCTACAAGCGGATCAGCAAGCGGGCGAAAGCGGCCGCCGCGGCGACCACCGAACACGAACTCGACGATGCCCTGCACGGAATTCGCAAGGCCGCCAAGCGACTTCGTTACGTCGCGGCCGCCACCGGCAACAGCACGGTGGCCGATCGCGCCAAGACGATCCAGGGGTTGCTGGGCGACCACCAGGACAGCGTGGTCTCGCGCACCCATCTGCTGCATGAGGCCGACGCCGCCCACGCGGCCGGTGAGGACACCTTCACCTACGGCGTGCTGTTCCAGCTGGAGGAGGAACTGGCCCAGCGGTGCCGCGAGCAGCTCGACGGCGCGCTCAAAAAGCTGCGCCGCAGCGTCCGCAAAGCCAGGTAGCGGGCAGCCCCGCGCGGTCGCACGGGCGACCACAGGCCCCGTGGGGCGGACGAGTTGGCCTGTAAGCCGGATTCTGTTCCGCTGCGCGAGCGCAGCGGCGGCGACCATCCATCTGGGCACACCGTCGCCGGGTACCTCGAGCGGTCTACCCGCAGGCTCGGGCGAGCAGCCCTCAGGCGCCTGCACAGCCGCTGAGCCCGAAGGCTCGGCGCGGCCTCTTGACCTTGCTTCGGGTGGGGTTTACCGAGCCATCCCGGTCACCCGGGATGCTGGTGCGCTCTTACCGCACCGTTTCACCCTTACCTGAACGAGTTCAGGCGGTCTGTTTTCTGTG
>NZ_JBIIOV010000041.1:0-21372 GCF_044342925.1 Mycobacterium sp.
CGGCGTTGGCTCGGGTGATTCCGCGGTGGATGAAGTTGTCGGGTCCGAAGTTGGCGGATCGTGTCGATCAGTGGGTCGCCAAGGTCGATCCTGATGGTGTTCGGGTTCCGCCGTCGGTGGAGGAGAGCCGCTATGTTGAGGTGGAAGCGACCGTTCCGGGGATGGCCGGTATCTGGGCCAATATTCATGCCACTGATGCGGCGGCGTTCGATCAGCGCCTCGACGCTCTGGCCCGCACGGTATGTGCCGATGATCCGCGGACGGTGATGCAGCGGCGCAGCGATGCGGTGGGTGCACTGGCGGCGGGGGCGGAGAAGTTATTGTGCCAGTGCGGTTCTGAACAGTGCCCGGCGTTGGGGGAGGGTGGTGCGGCCCCGGTGGTGATCCATCTGGTGGCCGAGAAGGCCACCGTCACGGGCGCGGGGGACAACCCCGGTTACCTGCCGAAGTTCGGGATTCAGCCGGCCGAATCGGTGCGCCGTCACTGCACGACGGCGAAGCTCAAGCCCCTGGCCGCGCCGATTGAGTCGCAAATGGGGTATCGGCCGTCGGCGGCGTTGATGCGGTTCATTCGGTGGCGGGACCTGACCTGCCGATGGCCGGGGTGTGACGCGCCGGTGTGCGACGCCGACCATACGGTGCCCTATCCGGCGGGGCCGACCAGCCGGGGCAACCTCAAGCAATACTGCCGCGCCCATCATCTGGTGAAGACGTTTTATTGCGGGCCGGGCGGGTGGTCGGAGAGGCAGTTGGCTGACGGCACCTTGATCTTGACCTCGCCGACCGCGCATCGGTACACGACCGAACCCGAAGGGGCGCGGCTGTTCCCAGGGCTGGGTCCGTCGACGGAAACGCCCGCTGCGGCAGGAGCATTCACCACCGAACCCACCACGCCCCGAGCCAGACGCGGATTAGCGATGCCGACCCGCAAGCGCACCCGCGAGGCCGACCGGCGAGCCCGCATCGACCGGGAACGAAGAATTTGCGCAGACATGAACACCGCACGCCAGGTAGCACACGCCCGACTACTCGGCGAGAACGCAGCGGCCGACCCGCCGCCCTTTTAGGCGGGGCGACCGGGGCTATAACGGCGGCCGCCTAGAAGTCGAAGCCTCCGAAGTCGCCGCCGTCGAAACCGCCGCCGCCGAAGTCGCCGCCGAAGTCGCCGCCGCCGTCCCCGCCGCCGCCGAAGTCGCCGCCGCCCGCGTCCAGGCCCTGGTCGTATCCGGCGTCGAAGCCCTGATCGAACCCGGAGCCGTACCCGCTCTCAAAGCCGGAGGCGCCGTAGCCGACCCCGTGCATACCGGAGAACATCGCGTCGAACAGCAGCACCGACCCCAGACCCCAGGCGCCGGCCCGCAGTGCGGGCTTCCACCACGGCTCGGAGTACCAGCCGGCCGGTACCGGCCGCCCGGCGACACGGCCGCCCGGGTAGTAGTTCGGGGTGTTCGGCGACGGCACCGGGGAGGCTTCGATCTCGCGGCCCTCGAACTGGACGCGCCGGTCCTCGGTGACCACGCCGGCCGACTTCTGGCCCGAGATGGCCTCCAACTCCGGGCCGGGATCCATGCCCATCGCCGTGCGGGCGGCGCGCACGTAATACAGCCCTTCGAGTGCGCTCTCCTTGGCCAGCATCGCCTGCTTGGCGGTGGTGGCCTGCTCGATCTGGGAGGACGCCGCGGTGAAGCGTTCGGAGGCGTCGGCCAGCGCCTGCTGGGACGCCTGGTCGCTGCCGGTCAGGTTGAGCACCTGGCCGCCGAGGCGCTCGATCACCCTCCGGGCGTCGGCCTTGGCGTCGGCCAGGCTGGTGGCCTCGCGGTTGCCGGAATTGCGCTTGGAGCTCACCATCGTCAGAACCAGCAGACCCACGACAGCCAGCAGGATCAAGAGCAGGCCATTATTCATGCCGTCCACAGTACCGAGATTGCGGAAACCGGCAGCGGGACGGGAATTTGCCCCGTCGGCAGCGCGGCTACCGGGCGCCGAGCACCCGGTAGACCTCGTCGGATAGGGCGGTGGTTCGCGGGTCGGCGTTGCACTTGGTGGCGTCGAAATAGTTCATGACGTAGGCGTAGCCGATGCGGTGTTCGAGGTCGACGAACCCGTAGGACCCGCCGGAGCCGCCGTGGCCGAAGCTGCGCAGGTTCGGCCCGGCCACACCGCGCTGATTGAGCATGTAGCCCAGCCCCCAGCCGTGGTCTGCCACCCGGGGGCCGAGCACGACGTCGGGGTCGAACCCGCCTTGGGACACCCGCACCCGCTCCAGCTGCTCGCGGCCCAGGACCTTCTCCTGCGCCAGCCCGTTGTAGAAGGTGGCCAGGCCCAGCGCCGAGACGTGGGCGTTGGTGCCGGGGAACTCCGCGATGCGCCAGGTTCTGATGTCGTTGGAACCCAACTCGTCGTCGGGGACGAAGCCCATCGCCGCCGACAGACCGGCCATCGGGTGCTCGTCGAGGGACTTCGGGTGTCCCGGGGCGCCGCCGTTGGCCAGGACGTCGCGGATGTGCGGTTTGTTGATCATCTCGGCGCACCGGTGATGCTCGGACGCGGGCAAGCCGATGTGCACGTCGATGCCCATCGGCTCGGCGATCTCGGTGCGCAGGTACTGGCCGAGCGTGCGGCCGGTGACCCGACGGACCACCTCGCCGAGCACGAATCCGAACGCCACCATGTGGTAGCCCTGGGCGGTGCCCGGCTTCCACCATGGCTCGGAAGCCGCCAGCGCGTCGCACACCCGATCCCAGTCGGTGACCTCGCTCCAGTGCAGCCGGGTCCGCGGGGCGATCACCCCGGAGCGGTGCCCGAGCACCATCGCGACGGTGATGTCGCCCTTGCCGGCCTGGGCGAACTCCGGCCAGTACTGCGCCACCGGCGCCTGCAGGTCGATCTCGCCGCGGTCGGCCAACAGGTGCAGACACGTGCTGGTCAAACCCTTGCTGCCGGAGAAGATGCTGGCCAGCGTGTTCTCCCGCCACAGCCGCCGACGCTTGGTGTCGGCGTACCCGCCCCACAGGTTGACCACCAGATCGCCGTCCACCCAGACCGCGACGGCGGCGCCGACCTCGTTGTCGTGGGTGAAATTGCGTTCGAAGTTGGCGCGGACCGCGCCGAAACGGGGATCGCAGGTGCCGCCGATGGGGACGGTGGATGTCATGCGGGGGGCGCCTCCTGACCGAGAACCTTCCGGCCCGGGGCGAGCGCGTGGACCGACCCCGAATTTACGTCTGCCACAGTACCGAAAGCGGCCGGGAGTCGAATCGCCGCAGATTCGGGACCGCGTCGTTATTGGGCGGGTGGTGGCCGGGCCGGGACGGCCGGCCCGGTTCCGTGTGGAGCGGGCGACGGGAATCGAACCCGCGTAGCTAGTTTGGAAGACTAGGGCTCTACCATTGAGCTACGCCCGCGTGCTTGCGCGAGCCCAAATGTACCGGCGTCCTGTTGTCCGATTCCACTCGGACCCCTTCTGGGCCGTAGTATCGCCGGGCGAAAGCTAGAGCAGCGGGGTGTAGCGCAGCTTGGTAGCGCATCCGCTTTGGGAGCGGAAGGCCGCAGGTTCAAATCCTGTCACCCCGACACGCCCCCGGCACGACACGAGACCGTCACGACAAATAGGAGCAGCACCGTGAAGCACACCGTCGAGAAGCTGAGCCCGACTCGGGTTCGCATCAACGTGGAGGTGCCCTTCACGGAACTGCAGCCGGACTTCGACCGCGCCTACAAGCAACTGGCACAGCAGGTCCGGTTGCCCGGTTTCCGTCCGGGCAAGGCCCCGGCCAAGCTGCTGGAGGCCCGGGTCGGTCGCGGCGCCGTGCTGGAGCAGGTCGTTAATGAGGTGCTGCCGGCCCGCTACAGCGAAGCGGTGACCACCACCGAGCTGCGTCCGCTGGGTCAGCCCGACATCGAGGTCACCAAGCTGGAGGACGGCGAGGAGCTGGTGTTCACCGCCGAGGTCGACGTCCGCCCCGACATCGACCTGCCGGACCTGAGCACGCTGAACATCTCCGTCGACCCGATCGAGATCACCGACGAAGAGGTCGAGGCCGAGCTGCAGACGCTGCGCGCCCGGTTCGGCACCCTCAAGGGCGTCGACCGTCCCGCGAAGAACGGCGATTTCGTCTCCATCGACCTGTCCGCGTCGGTCAACGGCGAGGAGATCCCGGACGGCAAGGCCGAGGGGCTGTCTCACGAGATCGGTTCCGGCCAGCTGATCGAGGGTCTCGACGAGGCCATAATCGGCCTGTCCGAGGGCGAGTCCAAGACCTTCACCACCAAGCTCGTCGCCGGTGCGCACGCCGGTGAGGACGCCGAGGTGAGCGTGACGGTCACGACCATCAAGGAGCGGGAACTGCCCGCCGCCGACGACGAATTCGCCCAGCTGGCCAGTGAGTTCGACACCCTGGAGGCGCTGCGCGAGAACCTGACCGACCAGGTGCGCCGGGTCAAGCGCATTCACCAGGCCGAGACCATCCGCGACACCGCGCTGGAGACCCTGCTGGGCATGGTCGACGTGCCGCTGCCGGAGGCGATCGTGCAGGCGCAGGTCGATTCGGCGCTGCACAACGCCATTCACCCGCTGGACCACGACGAGGCCAAGCTGGCCGAGACGCTGGAGGCCCAGGGCAGCTCGCGCGAGAAGTTCGACGCCGACAACCTGGAAGCCGCCGAGAAGGCCGTCAAGACGCAGCTGCTGATGGACGCCATCGCCGACGATCTGGACATCCAGGTCGGCGAGTCCGACCTCACCGAGCGGCTGATCCTGATGTCGCGCCAGTACGGCATCGAGCCCCAGCAGCTGGTGGGCATGCTGCAGCAGCAGAACCAGCTGCCGGTGGTCTACGCCGACGTGCGCCGCGGCCTGGCGGTGGCCGCCGTGGTGGAGGCCGCGACGGTGACCGACACCAGCGGCGAGGTGATCGACACCGCCGAGTTCTTCGGCTCGCAGGGCGGCGCCGAGGACGAAGCCGAGGACGCAGCTGCAGGCGCCGCCAAGGCCAAAGGCAAGGCCAAAGGCAAGTCCAAAGACAAGACCAAAGATAAGACCGAGGACAAGGCCGAGGACAAGAGCAAGGCCAACTCCAAGGATGAAGCCAAAGACAAGGCCAAGGCCAAAGCGAAGGACAAAGCCGGCTCGGAAGCCGCCGCCGATTCCGACGCCGACGCCGACGCTAAGTAACGCCGACAGCGAAAGAGCACCTGCCTCGGCATGGTTCTTGGCTCCCGGTTGGTTAGGGTCGGTGAGACGGTCCGAGTTTTACTCATGAGAAAGCAGGTAAGCGTGACTCACATGCGTTCCGGCGTTGGGCTGAACCTTCAGGACTCGGTCTACGAGCGATTGCTGGCCGAGCGCATCATCTTCCTGGGTTCCCAGGTGGACGACGACATCGCCAACCGGCTGTGTGCGCAGATCCTGCTGCTGGCTGCCGAAGACCCCACCAAGGACATCTCGCTCTACATCAACTCGCCCGGCGGCTCGATCAGCGCCGGCATGGCGATCTACGACACCATGGTGCTGGCCCCGTGCGACGTGGCCACCTACGCCCTGGGCATGGCCGCCTCGATGGGTGAGTTCCTCCTCGCCGCGGGCGCCAAGGGCAAGCGCTACGCCCTGCCGCACGCCCGCATCCTGATGCACCAGCCGCTCGGCGGCATCACCGGCGGCGCCGCCGACATCGCCATCCAGGCCGAGCAGTTCGCGCTCATCAAGAAGGAGATGTTCCGGCTCAACGCCGAGTTCACCGGCCAGCCCATCGAGCGCATCGAGGCCGACTCCGACCGCGACCGCTGGTTCACCGCCCCGGAAGCCCTCGAGTACGGCTTCGTCGACCACGTCATCACCCGTGCGCACTTCAACGGAGGGTCCAATGCCTGATGCACTGCCTTTTTCCTCGGCCGATCCCCGGATGACCCCTTCGGCGCGCTACATCCTGCCGTCGTTCATCGAGCACTCCAGCTGGGGTGTCAAGGAGTCCAACCCCTACAACAAGCTGTTCGAGGAACGCATCATCTTCCTCGGCGTGCAGGTCGACGACGCCTCGGCCAACGACATCATGGCGCAGCTGCTGGTGCTGGAGTCACTCGATCCCGACCGCGACATCACCATGTACATCAACTCGCCCGGTGGCTCGTTCACCTCGCTGATGGCGATCTACGACACCATGCAGTACGTGCGCGCCGACATCCAGACGGTGTGCCTCGGGCAGGCCGCCTCGGCGGCGGCGGTGTTGCTGGCAGCCGGTTCCCCCGGCAAGCGGCTGGCGCTGCCGAACGCCCGCGTGCTCATCCACCAGCCGTCGCTGGGCGGGGTCATCCAGGGTCAGTTCTCCGATCTGGAGATCCAGGCCGCTGAGATCGAGCGCATGCGGACCCTCATGGAAGAGACGCTGGGCCGGCACACCGGCAAGGATCCGGCCGTCATCCGCAAGGACACCGATCGCGACAAGATTCTGACCGCCGAGCAGGCCAAGGAGTACGGGATCATCGACACCGTGCTGAGCTACCGGAAGCTGTCCGCGCAGAAGTAATGAGCCGCAGATGGTGCGACACGCCGGGGTGCCGGTGCTGCGCGCCGCAGCGCGGATGGTCGGGTTGAGGGATATCTTGATTTTCTCGACGGATATCGGCCGCCCCCCAGCTGAGCGAGCGGGTAGCGTCGAGGCAGACCGAGACCAGACTTAGCGAACGAACCGGCAAGACCGACCGCGAAGGAAGTAGGGCACACGCACCATGGCGCGCATCGGAGACGGCGGTGACCTGCTGAAATGCTCGTTCTGCGGGAAGAGCCAGAAGCAGGTCAAGAAGCTCATCGCCGGCCCCGGCGTCTACATCTGTGACGAGTGCATCGACCTGTGCAACGAGATCATCGAAGAGGAACTCGCCGACAACGACGACGTCAAACTCGATGAGCTGCCCAAGCCGGCGGAGATCCGCGATTTCCTGGAGAACTACGTCATCGGTCAGGACACTGCCAAGCGCACGCTGGCCGTCGCCGTCTACAACCACTACAAGCGCATCCAGGCCGGCGAGAAGCGTGACCCGCGGTCCGAACCCGTCGAGCTGGCCAAGTCCAACATCCTGATGCTCGGCCCCACCGGCTGCGGCAAGACCTACCTGGCCCAGACCCTGGCCAAGATGCTCAACGTGCCGTTCGCCATCGCCGACGCCACCGCGCTGACCGAGGCGGGGTACGTCGGCGAGGACGTGGAGAACATCCTGCTCAAGCTGATCCAGGCCGCGGACTACGATGTCAAGCGGGCCGAGACCGGCATCATCTACATCGACGAGGTCGACAAGATCGCCCGCAAGAGCGAGAACCCGTCGATCACCCGCGACGTCTCCGGTGAGGGCGTGCAGCAGGCGCTGCTGAAAATCCTGGAGGGCACCCAGGCTTCGGTGCCTCCGCAGGGCGGCCGCAAGCACCCGCACCAGGAGTTCATCCAGATCGACACCACCAACGTGCTGTTCATCGTGGCCGGCGCCTTCGCGGGTCTGGAGAAGATCGTCTCCGACCGAATCGGCAAGCGCGGCTTGGGCTTCGGCGCCGAGGTGAAGTCCAAGGCCGAGATCGACACCCAGGATCACTTCTCCGAGGTCATGCCCGAGGACCTGATCAAGTTCGGCCTCATCCCGGAGTTCATCGGCCGTCTGCCGGTGGTCGCCTCGGTGACCAACCTGGACAAGGAATCGCTGGTCAAGATTCTCTCCGAGCCGAAGAACGCGCTGGTCAAGCAGTACACCCGGCTGTTCGAGATGGACGGCGTGGAGCTGGAGTTCGACGAAGACGCCCTCGATGCCATCGCCGATCAGGCCATCCACCGCGGTACCGGCGCTCGCGGTCTGCGCGCCATCATGGAGGAAGTCCTGCTGCCGGTGATGTACGACATCCCCAGCCGCGACGACGTCGCCAAGGTGGTCGTCACCAAGGAGACCGTGCTGGACAACGTCCTGCCGACCATCGTGCCGCGCAAGGCTCCCCGCACCGAACGTCGGGATAAGACCGCTTAGTCCTTCGGCGGCTAGGTGATCCGGTCGGCGCGGCTGTAGACGTTCATCGAGTCGCCGCGCAGAAACGCCACCAACGTCAGCCCGGACTGGGTGGCCAGGTCCACCGCCAGCGATGACGGCGCGGACACCGCGGCCAGGACCGGAATGCCCGCCATCACTGCCTTCTGCGTCAGTTCGAACGACGCCCGGCCGCTGACCAGAAGCACCGTCTCGCCCAGCGGGATGCGCCCGGACTCCAGCGCCCAGCCGATCACCTTGTCCACGGCGTTGTGCCGGCCGACATCCTCCCGGACCGCCAGCATGGTGCCGTCGGCGCTGAACAGCGCCGCCCCGTGCAGGCCACCGGTGGTGGCGAAAACCTTTTGCGCCGAACGCAACTGGGCCGGCATCGCGGTGAGCGTCGCCGCCGGCACGGTGGAGGGATCGTCGCCGGGGGCGTGCCGGCTGGCCAGTCGCACGGCGTCCAGCGAGGACTTGCCGCACACCCCGCACGACGAGGTTGAGTAGAAGTTGCGGGTGACGTTCAGGTCCGGCAGCGTCACACCGGGCGTCAGGGTGACGTCGAGAACGTTGTAGCTGTTGACGCCGTCTTGACCTGCGCCTTGGCAGTAGCGCACCGTGGCGATGTCGTCGCGCTGGGTGATCAGCCCCTCGGTGATCAGAAAGCCCTGGGCCAGCTCGAAATCCGAGCCGGGCGTGCGCATGGTGACGGTGATGGCGGAGCCGTTCACGCGGATCTCCAACGGCTCCTCGACGACGAGTGTGTCGGCCCGCTTGGTTGTCGTGTCACCGGTGCGGTGGCTGACCCGCCGGCGTGCCGTCACCCGGCCCATGGCCCGGCTTTCTCCAGTCTCACTACGACGGCCTTCGACACCGGCGTATTGGACTTCACCGCAACATGATCCAGCGGCACCAGCGGGTTGGTCTCCGGGTAGTAGGCCGCCGCGTTGCCAGGCGGGGTGGGGTAGGGCACCACGAGGAAGTCCTTGGCCCGCCGCTCCGCTCCGCGGAACTCCGAGATCAGGTCGACGCGCTCGCCGCCGGCCAGTCCCAGCGCGGCGATGTCGGCGGGGTTGACGAACACCACCCGGCGGCCGCCCTTGACCCCGCGGTAGCGGTCGTCGAGGCCGTAGATGGTGGTGTTGTACTGGTCGTGGCTGCGCAGAGTCTGCAGCACCAGCCGTCCGGCCGGCACCGGAACCCAGTGCAGCGGGTAGGTGGCGAAGTTGGCTTTGCCGGTGGCCGTGGGGAATTCGCGGGAGTCCCGCGGCGGGTGGGGCAGTTGGAACCCGTCCGGCCGGCGCACCCGGCGGTTGTAGTCCGCGCAACCGGGCACCACCGCGGCGATCTCATCGCGGATGGTGTCGTAGTCGTGCGCGAAGCGTTCCCAGGGCACCGGATGCGCCGCACCGAGCACCCGGCGGGCCAACTGGCAGATGATCGCGACCTCGCTGCGCACCTGCTCGTCGGGCGGCGGCAGGCTGCCGCGGGACAGGTGCACCATCGACATCGAGTCCTCGACCGAGACCACCTGTTTGCGGCCGTCGACCACGTCGAGATCGGTGCGGCCCAGGGCGGGCAGGATCAGCGCGGTGCGGCCGTGCACCAGATGACTGCGGTTGAGTTTGGTGGAAACCTGAACCGTCAGTGCGCAATTGCGCAGCGCCGCCTCGGTGACCTCGGTGTCCGGGGTGGCCGAGGCGAAGTTGCCGCCCATCCCGATGAACACCGACGCCCGGCCGTCACGCATGGCCCGGATCGCGTTGACCGTGTCATAACCGTGCCGGCGTGGGGCGCTGATGCCGAACCGCGAATCCAGTGCGGCCAGAAAGGCTTCCGGCGCCTTCTCCCAGATCCCCATGGTGCGGTCACCCTGAACGTTGGAGTGGCCGCGCACCGGGCACACGCCGGCGCCGGGCTTGCCGATCATGCCGCGCAGCAGCAGCACATTGGTGATCTCGGCAATGGTCGCCACCGCATGGGTGTGCTGGGTCAGGCCCATCGCCCAGCAGACGATGGTGCGTCGGGACCTGGCCAGCATGTCGGCGACGCGGCGCAGTTGCGCGCCGGTGATACCGGTCGCGTCGAGCACGGTGTCGAGGTCCACCGCTCGGGCCAGCGCGGCGTAGTCGTCGTAGCCCTGGCAGTGCGCCGCGATGAAGTCGCGGTCGACGACGGTGCCGGGGGCCTGATCGTCGGCGGCCAGCAGCAGCCGGGCCAGACCCCGGAACAGGGCCATGTCGCCGCCGATGCGGATCTGCACGAACTCGTCGGCGACCGGCATTCCACGACCGGCGACGCCCCGCACCGTCTGCGGATCGTTGAAGCGGATCAGCCCGGCCTCCGGCAGCGGGTTGACCGCGACGATTTTGGCGCCGTTGGCTTTCGCCTTCTCCAGCACCGAGAGCATGCGGGGATGGTTGGTGCCCGGGTTTTGCCCGGCGATGACGATCAGGTCGGCGTGCTCGATGTCGGCGACGGTCACCGAGCCCTTGCCCACGCCGATGGATTCGATCAGCGCGGTGCCGGAGGACTCGTGGCACATGTTGGAGCAGTCCGGCAGGTTGTTGGTGCCGAAGCTGCGGACCATCAGCTGGTAGAGGAACGCGGCCTCGTTGCTGGTGCGGCCGGAGGTGTAGAAGACCGCCTCGTCTGGGGAGTCCAGAGCCTGCAGGTGCTCGGCGATCAGGGCGAACGCCTCGTCCCACCCGATCGAGCGGTAGTTCGCCTCGCTCGGCCGGAGCACCATCGGGTGGGTCAGCCGGCCCTGCTGGGACAGCCAGAACTCCGGGCGGTCAAGAAGTTCGGCGACCGGATGCCGCGCGAAAAACTCGGGGGTGACCGTCCTGCGGGTGGCCTCCTCGGCGACGGCTTTCGCGCCGTTCTCGCAGAACTCGATGCGTTTGCGACCGCCCTGCTCCTCGGGCCACGCGCAGCCCGGGCAGTCGAAACCGTCGCGCTGGTTGACCTTGGCCAGGGTGCTGACGGTGCGCACGGCACCCATCTGGGCGAGGCTTCGTCGCAGCGCCGCCAGGACGGCGGGTACGCCGGCGGCGGCGGTCTTCGGGTGCTGGACGCGGATCCCGTGCTCGTCATAGTCGGCAGGGGAATCGGCGCCGGGCATGGCGTCAAATCTATTCCTCAACCCCTCGGAGGCACCGGCGAAGGCCGAATACGGGTGGTGGTCTAATTCTTAAGATTCACTGACGCACAGACGTGACCAACGACACACCGAGGTCGACGGTCGTCGAAGATCACGCCGCTGAGCTGTGAGTTCGTCGAGAAATCGACGGCGTGTTCGCTTTCGGCTTCGGCAAAGCTTGCCTAAGAAAGTGCATAATCGTTACCGCGAGTAGCAGAAATTTCCGCCGTACCTCAAAAAGAAAGGCGGCGACGTGGGTCCGAACGGCAACGGAGCTGCGCTGAACCGACACCGACTCGAGAAGGTCGTCATCCGGTTCGCCGGGGACTCCGGCGACGGCATGCAGCTGACCGGTGACCGGTTCACCTCCGAAGCGGCGCTGTTCGGCAATGACCTTGCGACGCAACCGAATTACCCCGCCGAGATCCGCGCACCAGCAGGGACCCTGCCTGGCGTCTCGTCGTTCCAGATCCAGATCGCCGACTACGACATCCTCACCGCCGGTGATCGCCCGGACGTGCTCGTCGCGATGAACCCGGCCGCGCTCAAGGCCAATATCGCCGACCTGCCGCGCGGCGGCACCGTGATCGCCAACTCCGACGAGTTCACCAAGCGCAACCTGGCCAAGGTGGGCTACGTGAGCTCTCCGCTGGACACCGGCGAGTTGTCGGACTACCTCGTCCACGCCATCCCGATGACCACCCTGACTCTCGGTGCGGTGGAGCCGATCGGCGCGACCAAGAAGGACGGCGAGCGCGCCAAGAACATGTTCGCCCTGGGTCTGCTGTGCTGGATGTACGGCCGGCCCATCGAGGCCAACGAGACGTTCATCCGGGAGAAGTTCGCCCGCAAACCCGATATCGCCGAGGCCAACGTGCTGGCGCTGCGAGCCGGCTGGAACTACGGCGAGACCACCGAGGCGTTTGCCACCACCTACGAGGTGGCGCGGGCCAAGCTGGCAGCGGGGGAGTACCGGCAGATCTCCGGCAACACCGCCCTGTCCTACGGGATCATCGCCGCCGGTCAGCTCGCCGACGTCCAGGTGGTGCTGGGCAGCTACCCGATCACCCCGGCCTCGGACATCCTGCACGAGCTGTCCAAGCACAAGAACTTCAACGTGATGACCTTCCAGGCCGAGGACGAGATCGCCGGGATCGGCGCGGCCCTGGGCGCGTCCTACGGCGGGGCGCTGGGCGTCACCAGCACGTCGGGTCCCGGTGTCGCGCTGAAGTCGGAGTTCATCGGCCTGGCCGTGATGACCGAGCTGCCGCTGCTGGTCATCGACGTGCAGCGTGGCGGCCCGTCGACCGGGCTGCCCACCAAGACCGAGCAGGCCGATCTGCTGCAGGCCATGTTCGGCCGCAACGGCGAGTCCCCGGTGCCAGTGCTGGCCCCCTGCGCACCGTCGGACTGCTTCGGCATCGCGGTCGAGGCGGCCCGGATCGCCCTGACCTACCGCACACCGGTGTTCGTGCTGTCCGACGGGGCGATCGCGAACGGCTCCGAGCCGTGGCGCATCCCCGATGTCAGCACTTTCGAGCCGATCGAGACCGGATTCGCCCGGGCCGGTGAGCCCTTCGCGCCCTACGCCCGCGACCCGCTGACCCTGGCCCGGCAGTTCGCGGTGCCGGGGACGGCCGGGCTGGAGCACCGCATCGGCGGTCTGGAGAAGGCCAACGGGTCCGGTGATATCTCCTACCAGGGCGACAACCACGACCAGATGGTGCGGCTGCGGCAGGCCAAGATCGATGGCATCGCCGTGCCGGACCTGGAGGTCGACGACCCCGACGGCGACGCCGAACTGCTGCTGCTGGGCTGGGGAAGCTCGTTCGGACCGATCGGCGAGGCCTGCCGTCGGGTCCGCCGCCGCGGAGTGAAGGTGGCCCACGGCCAGCTCCGCTACCTCAACCCGTTGCCGGCCAATCTCGGTGAGGTGCTGCGCAAGTACCCGAAGGTAGTGCTGCCGGAGATGAACCTCGGCCAGCTGGCCCTGCTGCTGCGCGGGCGTTACCTGGTCGACATCCAGTCGGTTACCAAGGTGGCCGGGATGGCTTTCCGCGCCGACGAGATCGAGAGCGTCATCGACGCGGCCCTCGTCGGAACGTTGAGCCAAATCGAAAGCGACAAAGCCAAATTCGCGCGACTCACGGCAGCCACCGTGGCGGCGGACGTCGGGGCGGGAGCCAGCCGGTGAGCCAACGCATGACGAACCTGATCGGGACCGATCTCGGACTCTCCAAAGTGGCCGGAGTTCCGACCACCGACGTGCCGCAGAAGTCCAAGGACTTCACCAGCGACCAGGAGGTGCGCTGGTGCCCGGGCTGCGGTGACTACGTCATCCTCAACACGATCCGCAACTTCCTGCCCGAACTCGGCCTGCGCCGGGAGAACATCGCCTTCGTCAGCGGCATCGGCTGCTCCAGTCGCTTTCCGTACTACCTGGAGACCTACGGCTTCCACTCCATCCACGGTCGCGCACCGACCGTCGCCACCGGCCTGGCTCTGGCCCGGCCGGACCTGTCGGTCTGGGTGGTCACCGGCGACGGCGACGCGCTGTCCATCGGCGGCAACCACCTGATCCACGCGCTGCGCCGCAATATGAACATCACCGTGCTCTTGTTCAACAACCGGATCTACGGGCTGACCAAGGGGCAGTACTCACCGACCTCCGAGGTCGGCAAGATCACCAAGTCCACCCCGATGGGCTCACTGGACCAGCCGTTCAACCCGGTGTCGGTGGCCCTGGGGGCCGAGGCGACGTTCGTCGGCCGGGCGCTGGACTCCGACCGCAAGGGCTTGTCGGAGGTGCTGCGCGCCGCCGCCGCGCACCGCGGCGCGGCCCTCGTCGAGATCCTGCAGGACTGCCCCATCTTCAACGACGGCTCGTTCGACGTGCTCCGCAAGGACGGCGCTGAGGAGCGCGTCATCCGGGTGCAGGACGGGGAGCCCATCACCTTCGGGGCCGACGGCGAATACTGCGTCGTGCAAAGCGGCTTCGGACTCGACGTCGCCAAGACCGCGGACGTACCCGCCGATCAGATCGTGGTGCACGACGCCCGGGCCGACAATCCGGCGTACGCCTTCGCGCTGTCCCGGCTCAGCGAGCAGAACCTCGAGCACACCGTGATGGGGATTTTCCGGCAGGTCAGCCGCCCCACCTACGACGACGCCGCCCGTGAGCAGATCGCGGTGGCTCGTGACACCGTCCCGCACGACACCGCCGCTCTGCAGGCGCTGCTGCGCGGACGCGACACCTGGACTGTGGACTAGTCGGATGCCCCCGCGCGACGCCCTCGCGGCTGTCGTGCTGGCCGGCGGGGCGTCGCGGCGGATGGGTCGCGACAAGGCCACCATGCCGCATCCCACCACCGGGGTCACCATGGTCGAGCACACCGTCGGCGTGCTGTCGCGGCGCTGTGCGCGGATCTTCGTCGTGGCGGCGCCCGGTCAGCCGCTGCCGGCACTGGACGCCGAAATCCTGCGCGACGAGGTGCGCGGTTCCGGCCCGCTGCCGGCCACCGGCGTGGGTCTGCGGGCCGCTGAGGTCGCGGGACTGGACCGGGCGTTCGTCAGCGCGGTCGACATGCCCCACCTCTCTATCGAACTGGTCGACGAGCTGGCCGCCCACACCGGCGTCGATGTGGTGCTGCCCTGGGACGGCCGCGACCACTACTTGGCCGCGGTCTACCGCACGGCGCTGGTCGACCGTATCGAGGAGCTGTTCAGCGCCGGTGAACGCAGCATGCGGGCGTTGACCGGCGCGGTGCTGACGCAGCGGGTGGTGACGGCGCAGACGGCGGCGCTGACCAATCTGAACGCGCCGTCCGACCTGCGCTGATAATCCCTTGGGGCCGATGTGGCCCACGGTGCTGATTCGCACTGGCGATGTTATCAATGTGACAAATGTGAATTTTGTGAATTAGATCTCTGTGGGCCGCTTCACAAATAGGGTGTGATCTCGGTCACAGTAATGACGGTGCCGTCATCGTCGGAGGGGTGCTGACACGCCGTTGTGACCTGCGGGGGACCCGGAATTGTCACGGTTGTGATCGATCTGTTATAGGCGAGAAATTGCCGCGTCATTGACGTGACTTGCCATAACGCACTCACGTACCGTTCTACCCGGTCTACGAAAAGGCCAAACAATTCCAGATCAGAAACCCTGCGTGTGTAGCGGGGCTGGGTCCGCGAGTAGTGCGGAAACGGTCCCCGCTGTCGTGCCAGACCGAGACGGCACGACTTGGACCGCCTTCGGCTTTATCCCGATAGCAAATCCGGCGCACGCTCGGCGAAAGGAAAGATTGTTGAAGAACTTCCGCAACACGCTGGGAACGGCTCTCAAGGTGGCCTCGGTCGCCGGCGCGATGGCCGTGGCCCCGATCGCACTGGGCGCCGGCACGGCTAACGCCGACAGCGTCAACTGGGACGCCATCGCGGCCTGCGAGTCCAGTGGCAACTGGTCCATCAACACCGGCAACGGCTACTACGGCGGCCTGCAGTTCAGCCCGTCGACGTGGGCGGCCAACGGTGGCAGCGGTATGCCGCACCAGGCTTCTCGCGAAGAGCAGATCCGGGTGGCCGAGAACACCCTGCGCACCCAGGGCATCGGCGCCTGGCCGTCCTGCGGTGGGCTTGGCTGACGCAAGCGATACCTGACAAAGGTGGCGCCGGAGAGATCCGGCGCCACCTTTTTTGTGTCGCTGACATTGACGTCAGGCCGACGACACGAACCCTGGCGTAACAACCCTTCCGGCGGCTGCGATGTCCCCATCACAACCGCGCGGTGCCTTCGGAAGGGACTCCATGATCACGTCCATTTCTTCGGGGATCCGCAGAATCGTCACCATGGTCGCCTTCGCACTGGGTGCGGCCCTGGCGGGATTCGTGCTGGGCAGTGGCACCGCCGCGGCGGACAGCAGCGTCAACTGGGATGCCATCGCCAAGTGCGAGTCCGGCGGCAATTGGGCGATCAACACCGGCAACGGGTACTACGGCGGCCTGCAGTTCAGCCCCGCCACCTGGAAGGCCAACGGCGGCGCCGGCATGCCGCACCAGGCCTCGCGGGAAGAGCAGATCCGGGTGGCCGAGAACGTGCTACGCACCCAGGGCATCGGCGCGTGGCCGTCGTGCAGCAAGCAGGCCGGCGCGCCGCGGATCCCGGCAGCCGGGTCGGCCACACCGGTCGTCTTCGCCCTGCCGGCCAGTGAAACGGTCACCGCCTCGGCGCCGTCGGCCCAGTGCCCGGCAATGGGACGCGGCCCGCTGGGCCTGGTGGACTGGGGTCAGATCTGCACCGTTTTGACCGACCCGGGCGCGGCTTTCGCCAGCGCGCTCGGCATTCGTTGAGCGCTGCCGCCGGCCCGCCTCAAGCGCTGCGGCGGCGGTAGGTTTACCTGCATGACCCAGCGTGAATTCGACATCGTCGTTTACGGAGCCACCGGTTTCGTCGGCAAGCTCACCGCCGAGTACCTCGCCAAGGCCGGCGGGTCCGCTCGCATCGCCCTGGCCGGTCGGTCCGCCGAACGGCTCGCCCAGGTGCGCGACAGCCTCGGTGAGAAGGCTCGCGACTGGGAGATCCTGCAGGCTGACTCGGCCTCGCCGGCCTCGCTGGAGGCGATGACCGCACGCACCCGGGTGGTACTCACCACGGTCGGCCCTTACAGCCGCTACGGCATTCCGCTGGTCGCTGCGTGCGCGAAGACCGGCACCGACTACGCCGACCTCACCGGCGAGGCCACGTTCGTCCGCCAGAGCATCGACGAGTTCCACAAGCAGGCCGTCGACACCGGAGCCCGCATCGTGCACGCCTGCGGGTTCGACTCGGTGCCCTCCGATATGACGGTCTACGCGCTGTACCGGCGCGCCCGCCAGGACGGCGAGGGCGAGCTGCTGGACACCAACTTCGTGCTGCGGGGGGCTTCCGGCGGCGCGTCCGGCGGCACCATCGCCTCGGGGGTCGAGGTGCTGCGGGCGGCGTCGGAGAACCCCGAGACTCGCAAACTGCTCGCAGACCCCTACACGCTGTCCCAAGACCGTGGCGCCGAACCGGAACTGGGCGCCCAGCCGGACCTGCCGTGGCGGCGCGGCCGCGACATCGCACCGGAACTGGCGGGGGTGTGGGCCGCTGGATTCATCATGGCGCTGTACAACGCCCGGATCGTGCGGCGCAGCAACGCACTGCTGGACTATGCCTACGGCCGCCGGTTCCGCTACGCCGAATTCGTCGGCATCGGCCCGTCGGTGACGGCGCCTGTGGTCTCCGCGGCCCTCACCGCCGCCACCGCCGCCGGCGCCCTGGCGGGCAGCCGGTTCTTCCGGTTCTTGCCGCAGCGGCTGGTCGAGAAGGTGCTGCCCAAGCCCGGCACCGGCCCCAGCGAGAAGGTCCGCGAGAACGGCTACTACAAGGTGGAGACGTACACCACCACCAGCACCGGCGCGCGCTATGTGGCCCACATGTCGCAGAGCGGCGACCCCGGCTACAAGGCCACCTCGGTGATGCTGGGTGAGTGCGGCCTGGCACTTGCCCTCGACCGGGACAAGCTGCCCGAGGTCTACGGCGTTCTGACTCCCGCGGCCGCCATGGGCGACGCCCTGCTGGCCCGGTTCCCGGGCGCCGGGATTTCGCTGGAAACGACGCGGCTCAATTCCAAGCCCAAAGCATAAATCTGTGCATGACCGGCCCTCGCTGACTACTGTCGAAGCAGTTCCGGCGCTGACAACTGTCGGAGCTGTTCCGACGTTGACTACTGTCGGAGCATTTCCGACAACCGCCGCGCGTGGCGCCTCACTCCGAAAGTAGAACCCCAACATGGCCGGTCTCGACGACCTCTTCAACCAGATCCCGGTGGCGGACCTCGCCAACAAGCTCGGAGCCGACCCCACCGAGGTGGCGCAGGCCGTCCAGACGCTGATCCCGACCCTGCTGGGCACCATGCATGAGAACGTCGCGTCGGAGGACATCGATTCGACCCACCTGGAGTCGACCGCCGTTGCCACCGGCCAGAGCGATCTGCTCGACGGCGGCGTGAACGTCGACCAGCTCGACGAGAACCAGGGCAACCAGATGGTCGCCAGTCTCTTCGGCGGCAACGATACCAATCAGGTGGCCTCCGCGCTGGCCGGGGCTGGCGCCCCGGGCGGTGACCTGATCAAGCGGCTGCTGCCGATGCTGGCCCCGATCGTGCTGGCGTACGTGGGCCGGCAGTTCTCCCAGCGGGGCAACGCGGGTGCCGGCGCTGCGCAGGCGCAGGCGCAGGCGGCGCCGGGCGGCGGCATGGGAGACGTGCTGGGCAGCATCCTCGGCGGCGGCGGCGCCAGGGGCGGCGGCAACCCGCTGAGCAGCATCCTCGGCGGTGTGCTCGGCGGCGGCCAGGGCGGCGCGATCGGCAACATCCTGGGCGGCCTGCTGCGCGGCGGCCGCTGACGCATTCGGTGTGACGCAGGCCCCCGGCCAGGTCGGTCGAGGGCCTGCGTTTCTCCGTTCCTAGACTTGACCGGTGCCTGACGACTCCCGTGCCGCCGCAGATTCTCCACCTGGCCCAGAGGGCCTGCCCAAGGCGTGGGATCCGGGTGCGGTAGAGACCGACCTGTACCAGGGTTGGGTGGACGCCGGTTACTTCACCGCCGACGCCTCCAGCGGCAAGCCGCCGTACTCGATCGTGCTGCCGCCGCCGAATGTGACCGGCAGCCTGCACATGGGGCACGCGCTGGACCACACCCTGATGGACGCGCTGACCCGCCGCAAGCGCATGCAGGGCTACGAGGTGCTGTGGCTCCCCGGTATGGACCACGCCGGCATCGCCACCCAGACGCTGGTGGAAAAGCAGCTCGCGGCCATCGGGGAGACCCGGGAGGGTCTGGGCCGGGAGCGGTTCACCGAGAAGGTCTGGGAGTGGAAGCAGCAGTCCGGCGGCACCATCGGTGCGCAGATGCGCCGGCTCGGTGACGGGGTCGACTGGAGCCGTGACCGTTTCACCATGGACGAGACGCTGTCTCGTGCCGTGCGCACCATTTTCAAGCGGCTCTACGACGCCGGCCTGATCTACCGGGCCGAGCGGCTGGTGAACTGGTCGCCGGTGCTGCAGACGGCGATCTCCGATCTGGAAGTGAAATACGAGGAAGTCGAAGG
Organism: Mycobacterium sp.; assembly: GCF_044342925.1. GTDB lineage: Bacteria > Actinomycetota > Actinomycetes > Mycobacteriales > Mycobacteriaceae > Mycobacterium. Next base: position 19,272 of record NZ_JBIIOV010000041.1, read on the forward strand.
CGAACTCGTCTCCTTCCGGTACGGCTCACTGGACGACGCGCAGCCGCATATCGTGGTGGCCACCACCCGGATCGAGACCATGCTCGGCGACACCGCGATTGCCGTCCACCCCGACGACGACCGCTACCGCCACTTGGTCGGCACGACGCTGCCGCACCCGTTTCAGGACCGGGAGATCGTCGTAGTGGCAGACACGCACGTCGACCCCGAGTTCGGCACCGGCGCGGTGAAAGTCACGCCCGCACATGACCCGAACGACTTCGAGATCGGGCTGCGGCACAACTTGGCGATGCCGTCGATCATGGACACCCGCGGCCGGATCGTGGACACCGGAACGCAATTCGACGGTATGGATCGGTTCGAGGCCCGGGTCAAGGTTCGCGAAGCGTTGGCCGAGCAGGGCCGGATCGTCGCCGAGAAGCGGCCTTACCTGCACAGCGTCGGGCATTCCGAGCGCAGCGGCGAACCGATCGAGCCGCGGCTGAGCCTGCAGTGGTGGGTCAAGGTCGAAGCCCTGGCCAAGGCCGCCGGCGACGCTGTTCGCAACGGCGACATCGTCATTCACCCCAAGAGCCTGGAACCGCGCTGGTTCGCCTGGGTCGACGACATGCACGACTGGTGCATCTCCCGGCAGCTGTGGTGGGGCCACCGCATCCCGATCTGGCACGGACCCGACGGCCAGGCGGTGTGCGTCGGGCCCGACGAAACCCCGCCGGAGGGCTGGGAGCAGGACCCCGACGTCCTGGACACCTGGTTCTCGTCGGCGCTGTGGCCGTTCTCCACGATGGGCTGGCCGGACCGCACCCCGGATCTGGAGAAGTTTTATCCCACCAGCGTGCTGGTCACCGGTTACGACATTTTGTTCTTCTGGGTGGCGCGGATGGTCATGTTCGGAACCTTCGTCGCCGACGACGACGCCATCACCTCCGGCGGCGGCCCAGGAGGAAAAAGGGGCCCACAGGTGCCGTTCGAGAATGTGTTCCTGCACGGGCTGATTCGCGACGAGCACGGCCGCAAGATGAGCAAGTCCCGGGGCAACGGCATCGACCCGCTGGACTGGGTGGAACTGTTCGGTGCCGACGCGCTGCGATTCACCCTCGCCCGCGGCGCCAGCCCGGGTGGTGACCTGTCCATCGGCGAGGACCATGCGCGAGCCTCCCGGAACTTCGCCACCAAACTGTTCAACGCCACCCGGTTCGCGCTGATGAACGGGGCGGCCCCGGCGCCGCTGCCCGCGCAGAGCGAACTGACCGACGCCGACCGCTGGATTCTGGGCCGTGCCGAACAGGTACGCGCCGACGTCGACGCGGCCCTGGACGGATACGAGTTCAGCCGGGCCTGCGAAGCGCTCTACCACTTCGTCTGGGACGAGTTCTGCGACTGGTATCTGGAGCTGGCCAAAGTGCAGATCGCCGAAGGCGTTTCGCACACCACCGCGGTATTGGCAGCGGTGCTGGACACCCTGCTCAAACTGCTGCACCCGGTGATGCCGTTCGTCACCGAAGTGCTGTGGAAGCAGCTGACCGGTGAGGAGTCTCTGGTGATCGCCGAGTGGCCCACCGCTTCCGGCATCGGACTGGATAGCACTGCCGCGCAGCGCATCTCCGACATGCAGAAACTGGTGACCGAGGTCCGCCGATTCCGCAGCGACCAAGGCCTGGCCGATCGGCAGAAGGTGCCGGCGAGACTGGCGGGCATTGTCGACGCCGGACTGGAAGCTCTGGTGGCGCCGGTGACCGCGCTGGCGTGGCTGACCAACCCCGACGACGAGTTCCGGGCATGCGCCCAGGTCGAGGTCCGGCTGTCGGGCGGCACCGTCGGCGTCGAACTGGACACCTCCGGCACCGTCGACGTGGACGCCGAGCGGCGCCGGTTGGAGAAGGACCTGGGCGCCGCGCAGAAGGAATTGGCCACCACCACAGCCAAACTCGGCAACGACGCCTTTCTGGCCAAGGCGCCTGCCGACGTCGTCGATAAGATCCGCGATCGCCGGAAACTGGCGAGCGAAGAAGTGGACCGGATCACCGCGCGCCTGGCTGCGCTTGCATGACCGATCCCGGAGAACCTTCGTGGGCCGCCGCCGACGAGCCGACGCCCGACG
>NZ_JBIIOV010000198.1:0-5578 GCF_044342925.1 Mycobacterium sp.
GGCCCACCGTCATCTCCCGCATCGAACGCGGCCTACAGCGCGACGACACCTTCGCCGACACCTACAGAAACTGGCTCAAGGCCGCTTGACACGAATAGGAGCATCGAAATCGCCGCAGCCGGCGGCACTCCAAAAACCAGGACGAGCATCGGAGTTACGATCAGCGCGCCGCCCATGCCGGTGAGCCCGACGAGCATTCCCGCGAGTAGGCCCCCGAGGGACAGAAATATATCGATATCGCCTAAAGACACATGCAAACTTTCAGTGGATCAAGAGCCACGCAAAGCGCGGGGAGCCAAGGCGGTGCCGCTTTCGAACTTTCGGACATTGTACGCCAAATTCGTCGAGCAACGTGATCGCAGTCGGCGACAATCGTCCGCACCTGCTGGGTAACCTCTTGTCACCATACGAGACTAAGGAGCACCGATGAGCGTGAATTACCGCCGCGACGAAGCGATCGCGGTCATCACGATGGACGACGGCAAGGTCAACGCCCTGGGTCCGGCCATGCTGGCCGAGATCAACAAGGCCCTGGACCAAGCCGAGGCCGAGGACGCCGGCGCCGTGGTGATCGCCGGCAACAATCGGGTGTTTAGCGGCGGGTTCGACCTGAAGGTTTTCCGGTCCGGGGATGTCCAGGCAGCCATAGACATGCTCAAGGCCGGTTTCGAGCTGTCCCACCGGTTGCTGTCGTTCCGCAAGCCTGTTGTGGCGGCCTGCACCGGCCACGCCATCGCTATGGGGTCGTTCCTGGCCTGCAGCACCGACCACCGAATCGCCGCGCCGGGCTACAACTTCCAGGCCAACGAAGTGGCGATCGGAATGGTCCTGCCCTATCCGGCCCTGGAGATCATGAAGCTGCGGCTGACGCGTTCGGCCTACCAGCAGGCGGCCGGCCTGGCCAAGACCTTCCTCAGCGACACCGCGCTGGCCGGCGGCTGGGTTGACGAGCTGGCGATGCCGAACCTGGTTCTCGAGCGCGCATGCGAGGCGGCCCACGAATTCGCGACCACCTTGGATGCCCGCGCGCATTACGGCTGCAAGATGCGCGCCCGGCAGGAAACACTGGACGCGATCCGGCACGGCATCGACAACATCCACACCGAGTTCGGGCTCTGATCCGTTTCGGGGCGATTTCGTGCGGTGAGCGCACGAAATCGCACCGAAATCAGAAGGACGCCGCTTCCCACTGCAGCAGGCGCCGGGCCAGTTCCGGCCCGGCGTCCTCTTGAATGAAGTGCCCGGCGCGAATGCGGGCGTGCGGCTGACCAGCCGCCCCGGGGATGTGGCGGATCAAGGCGCGGTCGGCCTTACCGAGGATCGGATCGCGGCTGCCGAACACGCACAGCACGGGTTTGGTCCAGCGGCCCAGAACCTCCCACGCCGCACGATTGGCAGGCACGGCCGGATCGTTCGGCGAGGTGGGAACCAACTGCGGGAAGGCGCGGGCGCCGGCCTGATAACGCTTGTCCGGGAACGGGGCGTCGTACCCGGCGCGCACCGCGGACGACAGCCTCGAGACGGTGCCGGCGTCGACGAGCCAGCCGGCAGGCAGCCACGGCGAGTACTTGCCGACAGCGCGCCAGATCCGGAAAGCCGGCGGGGTCGGCCGGTCGGCGGTGGGCAGAAAACCGTTGGCGACCAACAGCTTTGCGAAACGGTTGGGTTGCTCGGCGGCGATCCGCAAACCGATCAGCGAGCCCCAGTCCTGGACCACGGCGGTGATGTCGTGCAGATCCAGCCGGTCGATCCATAGGCTGATCCAGTCCACGTGACGCTGGTAGGTGTAGTCCTGCATCCGGGTGGGTTTGTCGGACCGGCCGAAGCCGATCAGGTCCGGCGCCAGGACCCGGTGCCCGGCGTCAACCAGCGGGCCAATCATGCTGCGGTAGAGGTAACTCCACGTCGGCTCGCCATGCAACAGGACCACCGGGGTTCCGTCGCGGGGACCTTCGTCGACGTAGTGCATCCGCAACGCCGGACAACCGCGGGCGGCGACGTCGACGTAGAGCGGCGCGAAGGAGTAGCCCTGCAGACCGTCGAACCGGGAGTCCGGGGTGCGTAGGAAGTCCACGCCCTTGAATCTACGCAGAGATCTCACCGTCAGCCGCGGCGGCAACCCGCCGCCGCGACCAGATATCGCCGTCCAGGTGGCCCGGGCAGCGCAGCGTCCTCGGCGAAGAACTCCGGGTCCTCGCCGGCTTCGGTCTGGACGTGATCGTGCCATGTGTTTGCCGGAAGCGCAGCGCAACAAGACTTAAGGGCCGGGAGCGGTGAGGGTCTCGACCTTCGGCGGAGGCGGCAGCGCGGCATGATCGGGCGACAGAGCGCTGCCCTTCACCCAGTCCTTCCACGGCACGCCCCAGCTGCCACCCTCGGCGATGGTCAGGGGCGGGCCACCGGTGTACCGAACCTCGACGATGTCGCCAGGCTGGACGAAGTTGAAGTACCACTTGGCGTTCTCGCCGCTCAGGTTCAGGCAACCGTGCGAGAGGTTGGTGTTGCCTTGCGCCCACAGCGTGTCGTCGAGTTGATGCAGATAAATCCCGTCGGTGCTGATTCGGGTGGCCCAGCCGATCTTGCGCTTGTAGCTGTCGGCGTTGCCCGGCGGGATGCCGTAGGTCTGCGAGTCCATGGTGACGACCTCGCCCTTGTCCAGCACGGTGTAGATGCCCGGCGGGGTCCACCAATGGAAGGTCTTGCCGGCCACCAACGTCGTCCCGCCGCGCCCCATCGAGGTCGGCATCGTCCGCACCAGCCGACCGTTGTCGAAGACGCTGACTTGCTTGGTGATGTCGTTGGCGACGGCCACGCGCGCGTCGCCGATGTTGATGGTGGCGTGAGCGTCGGACTGGCCGTACAGGCCGTCGCCGAGCTTGAGCCCGAACACGTTGAGGTCGACGTTGATCCGGGTGCCCGGCTTGTAGTAGTGCTCGGGGCGCCAGTGGGCCACGGAATCGCTGATCCAGTTCCAGGAGCCTGCCACCGGCGGGTCGGTGCGCACGAGCATGTTCTTCTCAGCCAGCACCTTGTCCTGGACCGCTTCATCGAAGTGTGCGATCACGATGGTGCCGACGCCGTACCGGACGTCGGGGTTCGGGGCGAAGCCACCCTGCACCTCGATGTAGGGGTGGATGTAGTTGTCGGGCACCAAGGTGCTGAAGGTGCTGGTGCGAGAGAGCGGGAGGCCGGCGTCGCTCTTGCTGTTGACCGTCATGGTGTAGGTCCGGGCGAACTGGAGTCGCTCAGTGGGCGACCACGACGTCCCGCCGTCGCCGATCAGACCCGGAATTTCATTGCCCCAGTCGTCGGTGAGCGAGACGCCGGTGATCTTGCCGTTGATGACGTCAGCCACCGGCTTGCGCAACGGGCTGATTCCTTCGGCGCCGTCGAAGGGCGAGAGACCGACCACGGGCGGCTTCGCAGGGGTCGGGATCACCGGGGCCGCAGCGGTGGCGGAAGCGGTCTTGCAGCCCTCATGGCAACCCGGCAGCCCAGCGACGTCGCTGGCCAGCCCACCGCACAGCAACGCCACGGCCGCGAGACTTGTCGTCCGTGCGCGACGAGAAAGGGTCACAAATACTCCAGGACAGTCGTCGAAGGGTCAGACGTCACCGTTGACGACCCAAATCATAGTCACAGCCCGACGCTGGAGAGAACCCAGCGAGCGGCGCACCGGAGCCTTCATTTAGCACAGTGATGTGACGTGACGCACGACTCTGCGCGTCGATGCTGGCAGCGGCTTCCAGTCCAGCGGCTAGAGCACCGGGGCCGATTTGCTGAGACGAAGCGATCACAGCGTGTGTCAGTGCGTCGGAATTGACGCCTGTTACACTCAAGCCAACGTTGGCTTCACGCCTGTGATGCCAATACGTCGTGGAACGACTTCACTCCTTGCGACGCTGCCCTGCATCTTTCCTGCATCTTTCCTACATCTTTCCTGGGCCACAGCGTTTCTTTCGATTGATTCGCGCCTACCAGCGCAACACGTCTCGCGGCGATCGATATTGCCCACTGGCAATCTCGCCCAACCCTGTGCTGGGGCTTGCGCACCGACGACCGTCATCCGCGCCCGGCACAACCGATGCCGGAAAGGCACACCTCACATGACGACACCGAACACCACCTCGACTTTTTCCGATCTCGGCGTACCCGCACTCCTGGTGCGAGCTCTCACCGAGAGCGGCCTGACTCAACCCTTCCCGATCCAGACAGCCACCCTCCCCGACACCCTGGCCGGACGCGACGTACTGGGCCGCGGCAAGACCGGTAGCGGCAAGACGCTGGCCTTCTCCATCCCGCTGGTGGCGAGACTGGCCGACAACAAGGGCCGCCCGAACCGGCCGGTGGGACTGGTGCTGGCGCCGACCCGCGAACTGGCCACCCAGATCACTGCGACGCTGGAACCGCTGGCTACCGCTTGCGGCCTTCGCGTCACGACGATCTTCGGCGGGGTCCCGCAGGGCCGGCAGGTCAAAGCCCTGCAATCCGGCGCCGACATCGTGGTGGCCTGCCCGGGCCGGCTCGAGGACTTGATGCGCCAGAAGCTGATCAGCCTGGAGGCCGTGCGCATCACCGTGATCGACGAGGCCGATCACATGGCCGACCTGGGCTTTCTGCCCGGCGTCACCCGCATCCTGGCCGCCACCCCGAAGGGGGGCCAGCGGCTGCTGTTCTCCGCAACGCTGGACAACGGCGTCGACAAACTCGTCACCCGATTCCTCGCCAACGAGGTGTCGCATTCCGTCGACAGCCAGAACTCCCCCGTCGCGGCGATGACCCACCACGTGTTCCATGTGGCAGGGGTCGAAGCCAAGAAGGATCTGGTGCGGACGCTCGCATCCGGGAGCGGACGGCGAATCCTGTTCATGCGCACCAAACACCAGGCCCGCAAGCTGGCAAAGCAACTCACCGAGTCGGGCATTCCGTCGGTGGACCTGCACGGGAACCTGTCCCAGCCGGCCCGTGACCGCAACCTGGCGGCCTTCACCGACGGGAGCGCCCGGGTGCTGGTGGCCACCGATATCGCCGCCCGCGGCGTCCACGTCGATGACGTCGAGCTGGTGGTGCACATCGACCCGCCAGCCGAGCACAAGGCCTACCTGCACCGATCAGGCCGCACGGCCCGCGCCGGACGCAGCGGCGACGTCGTCACGCTGGTGCTTCCCGAACAGCGCAAGGACACTCAGGTGTTGCTGCGTAAGGCCGGGATCACGGCCGCCCCGCAGGCGGTGGCGGCGGACTCCGCCGCGGTGCTCGATCTGGTCGGGGAGATCGCGCCTTTCCAGGCTCCGAAGATCGTCCAGCAGGCCCCGCCCCGCGCCGCGCAACCGCGTCGCTCCAACGGCGGCTCAACCGGCGGCTCCCACGGTGGACAGGCACGCCGCGGCGCTTCGATGTCACGGCCGGGCAACCGCCGCAGGGCTTCTCGCGGCGCAGGGGTGGCTTCCGCCTAACCCGACCAGGCCATGCTTTCGGCCCGCGCGGCGGCGACGATCCGTTCGGCCGCCTCGTAGGTCGGAGTTCCGCACTCCAAGTCGTGGACATGGCGGCCGGCCGCCTGTCGCAAGACCATGGT
>NZ_JBIIOV010000199.1:0-5561 GCF_044342925.1 Mycobacterium sp.
GTTCTCGATCATCCGGCGCACTTCGCGTTCGATGGTGGTGGCGTGGCTGCGCATGTGGTCGCCGCGCAGCGCGGAGTTGTGCAGCATCTCCTTGCGTCGCTCGGGGCTGGCGTCGAACACCACGCCCGTGCCGAAGATCGGTGTCATGAAGGGGTAGGCCTGCGCCTGGTCGAGGTCCTCATCGGCGGCGCGGAAGAAGAATTCGCCTCCCTCGGCGCCGGTCAGAAGGATCACCTTCTTGCCGGCCAGTTGGAAGTAGCCGACATCGCCGCACTCGTCGCGCACCCGCTGCATCAAGGCGATGGGGTCGGTGCGGAACTCCTCGAGGTGGCCGTGCTCCTCTTCGCCGCCGGAGACCCGCCGAACCTCCCGGATAGTGCTCACGGTGCCTCCGGATACTTCAGTTGCTGACGCTCTCTGGGCGCACTGGACAACGGCGCCTCGGGTTGAAGTTCCATGGATGCGACGAATCCGCCGCGCGGCGTCTCGGCGACGAACGCGATCGCGCGGGCCAGATCGGCCGCCCGCAGGAAGTAGGCGTGCCGCGCGTGGCCCCACCTGGCCCAGTCCTCCAGCGCGGGGGCGATGGACTCCGGCGGCAGGCTCCAGCCCATCCCGGTCTGGGTGGGCCCGGGATGCACGATCGACGCCCGAACACCGGTGCCCTCCAACTCCATCTGCAGGTTGGTCACCATCGCCAGCAGCCCGGCCTTCGCCGCTCCATAGGCGCCCATGTGCGGTCGTTGCCGTAACGCGACGTCGGAGCCGACGAAAATCACATCTCCGCGTTGGCGTTTCACCATGCCCGGCAGCACCGCGGTGGCCAGCCGGTTGGCGCCGATGAGGTGGGTCTGGATCTGCGACTCGAAGTCCTCGGTGCCGGTCTCGTAGAGCCGGCCGAAGAAGGTGTCGCCGGCACCGGCGACGAGCACCTCGATGTCGCCGAGCTGCGCGCCGGCACGACGCACGAACTGCGTCACCGAATCGGCTTCGGTGACGTCCAGCGGCAGGGCGACCGCCTCACCGCCGTCGCGGCGGATCCGTTCGGCGAGTTCCTCGCACTTGTCGACCCGCCGCGCGCCCAGTGCCACCGGGAAACCCCGGGCGGCCAGTTCGGTGGCAGTCGCGGCGCCGATGCCCGACGATGCGCCCGCGACCAGGGTGGGGCGGCGTGCCCGGTGGGGTTCGAAACGGGGCATCAGGCCTTCCTCACGGTGATGGGCAGACGCGCGAAACCGCGGACATTGCTCGAGTGCACGCGCACCGCGCCCGACTCGTCGATCTCGTAGCCGCGGATGCGCTCGAACAATGCGGTCAGGGCCACCCGGGCCTCCATCCGGGCCAGATGCGCACCCAGGCAGAAGTGCACGCCACTGCCGAAACTCAACAACTTCGACCCGATGTCGCGGCCGATGCGGAAGTCGTCGGGGGAGTCGAACACCCGCTCGTCGCGGTGCGCGGAGCCGGGTACCAGCAGCAGGGTGTCGCCCTCGTGCACGGTGGTGCCGTAGAACTCGACATCCCGGACCACCAGCCTGGCCAGGATCTGACTGGAGGTGTCGTAGCGCAGTGTCTCCTCGATCCACAGTGGGATGCGGGAATGGTCGGTGAACACACCGGTGAGCTGATCGGTGTTGTGGCCACCCCAATACACCGCGTTGCCAAGCAGTTTCGTGGTGGTCTCATTGCCTGCCACCACCATGAGGAACAGAAACGCCATGATCTCGTCGTCGCGCAGGCGGTCGCCGTCGATCTCCGCGTCCAGTAGCGCCGACGTCAGGTCGTCGGCGGGCCGGGCGCGGCGCTGCTTGACCATGTCGGCGTAGTAGACCAGCAGATCCATCGCGGCGACCAATGCGGACTTCGGGACGTCGGTGACGCCATCCTCCCGATGCATGACGGCGTCGGCCAGCATGCGCAGGCGCTGGCGGTCCTCGCCGGGCACGCCGACGAGTTCGGAGATGACGTCCATCGGCAGCCTGCCGGCGAATTCACCGATGTAGTCGAAGGCATCGGACTCCAGCGCGACGTCGAGATGCTGGTGGGTGAGCTCGAGGACCCGCGGCTCCAATTCACGGATCCGGCGCGGGGTGAAGCCCTTCGATACCAGGGTCCTCAGCCGCAGATGGTCGGGATCGTCCATCGCCAGAAACGACATGGTGCGGTAGGCCTCTGGGGTGCGCGAAATCGGGTCCAGCGACACACCCAGCCGGTTCGACAGCGCGGTGCTGTTGCGAAATCCGTGGTGAACGTCGGCATGGCGGGTCAGCGCCCAGAAGTTCAGGTCGTCGTTGCGATACAGCGGTGCTGCGTCGCGCAGCCTCTTGTAGTAGGGGTAAGGGTCCGCGTGGAAGTCGTAGTCGTAGGGATCGAGAACCAATTCGGCTGTGCTGCCGGTCATGTCGGCTGCCCCAGAATCAGCCCCACCACGTAGCCGAGCCGGTCGGCGATCTGCCGATAGGTCAGCACGCCGCTGCCGGCGTGCACCAACGCCCCGAAGTAGCTCATCTCCAGTGCCGAAATAGTGCGGCTGTCGGCACCGGGGCCGAGGGCGGACTTGATCCGCTGATGGATCTCGGCACCGATCCGCTCGCGGACCGGCCGGACGGCATCGTCGTTACTCAACAGCGCCGTCGTGCAGGCGGCCGCCAGCTCCGGCTCGTCGGCGACGACGAGGGCCAGGCTGCGCAACGCCTGCTGCACCCGGTGCGGACGGGTCTCGTTGACATCGGTGAAGAACGGCACTTGCCGGACCAGGTCTAGATACACCTCGGCGACGAGATGGTTCTTCGACGAGAAATACGTGTAGGCGGTGGCCGGCGCCACCTCCGCTCGGGCCGCCACCGCGCGCACCGTTAGGCCGGCGTAGGACGACGCGCCCAGCGTCTCGCGGGCGGCGTCGATCAGTCTCCGAAAGGTCTCCTCTTGCCGCGGCCGGCGCGCCTGGGCGTTCGGCGTCGTCACGACATCTCTGGACACCTGTCCACCGTACGGCTGTGACAGTGTCGAAGCAAGGTCGCTGACCGATCTTGCCGAGCAGCTTGTACTGGGACTATGGTTCCGAATTACGATGTCGGACAACTGTCTAAAAACTCAGGAGCTCACCGGGATGGCGATTGCAGCCGAACGCACCAGTGAGCTGTTCATCGACGGAGAGTTCACCCCCGGCGGCGCGGGGCGCTATCCCACCGTCAACCCGGCCACCGAGGAGATCCTGGGCACTGCCGCCAATGCCGACGTCGCCGACATGGACCGGGCGATCGCGGCCGCCCGGCGAGCGTTCGACACCACGAACTGGGCAGCAGACACCGCGCTGCGGGTGCGCTGCATCCGCCAGCTCCGCGACGCGATGCGCGAGCACATCGAGGAATTGCGCACGATCACCATCGCCGAAGCCGGCGCACCGCGGATGCTCACCGCGGCCGCCCAATTGGAGGGTCCGGTCGCCGATCTCGGATTCAGCGCCGACACCGCGGAGAACTACGCCTGGCGCACCGACCTCGGCGTCGCCGCCCCGATGGGTATCAAGACCCGGCGCACCCTGGTCCGAGAGGCGGTCGGCGTCGTCGGCGCCATCACGCCGTGGAACTTCCCGCACCAGATCAACCTCGCCAAGGTCGGGCCTGCGCTGGCCGCGGGCAATACCGTCGTCCTCAAGCCAGCGCCCGACACCCCCTGGTGCGCAGCGATTCTCGGTGAGCTCGTTGCCGAGCACACCGACATCCCGCCGGGTGTGCTCAACATCGTCACCTCCGCCGACCATGCGGTGGGCGCCATGTTGTCGTCGGACCCGCGGGTCGACATGGTGTCGTTCACCGGGTCTACCGCCACCGGACGGGCGGTGATGGCGGCCGGGGCGCCGACGGTCAAAAAGGTGTTCCTGGAACTGGGCGGGAAGTCGGCGTTCCTGGTCCTGGACGACGCGGACCTGCCAGTGGCCTGCGCCATGGCGGCATTCACCGCCTCGGTGCACGCCGGGCAGGGCTGCGCGATCACCACCCGGCTGGTGGTGCCGCGGGCGCACTACGACGAAGCCGCCGCCGCTGCGGCCGCCACCATGCTGGGCATCAAGCCCGGCGACCCCGACAAGCCCGGAACCGTCTGCGGCCCGGTGATTTCGGCGCGCCAACGCGACCGGGTGCAGTCGTATCTGGACCTGGCGATCGCCGAGGGCGGCAGCTTCGCCTGCGGCGGCGGTCGGCCGGCCGGCGGGGACCGCGGCTTCTTCATCGAGCCCACCGTGGTGGTCGGACTGACCAACCAGGCCCGGGTGGCACGGGAGGAGATCTTCGGACCGGTGCTGACCGTGATCGCCCACGACGGCGACGACGACGCCGTCCGCATCGCCAACGACTCTCCCTATGGCCTGTCCGGGACGGTGTTCAGCGCGGACCCGCAACGCGCGCAGGCGGTGGCGACGAGATTGCGGGTGGGAACCGTCAATGTCAACGGCGGGGTCTGGTATTCCGCCGACGTGCCGTTCGGCGGGTACAGACAGTCCGGGGTGGGCCGGGAAATGGGAGTGGCCGGGTTCGAGGAATATCTGGAACTCAAAGCCATCGCGACGGCGGTGTGACAGGAGAGCCATGGGGCAGTTCGATCGGAGAGTCGCGATCGTCACCGGCGCGGGCGGGGGGATCGGCGCGGCCTACGCCGAGGCGCTGGCCCGCGAGGGCGCGGCGGTGGTGGTGGCCGACATCAATACCGAAGGGGCCGAACGGGTGGCGTCCGGCATCGTCGCCGAGGGTGGCACCGCGTTGGCCGTCGCGGTCGACGTCTCCGAACCCGACTCGGCCGTGGCGATGGCGGAGCGCACCGTGGCCGAATTCGGCGGTATCGACTATCTGGTGAACAACGCCGCCATCTTCGGCGGAATGAAGCTGGACATGCTGCTCACCGTCGACTGGGACTATTACCGGCGGTTCATGAGCGTCAACCTCGACGGCGCGCTGGTGTGCACCCGGGCGGTCTACAAGGCGATGGCCCAGCGCGGCGGCGGCGCGATCGTCAACCAATCCTCCACGGCGGCATGGCTGTACGCCAACTACTACGGGCTGGCCAAGGCGGGGGTCAACGCGCTCACCCAGCAGTTGTCGCGGGAGTTGGGCTGGCAGAACATCCGGATCAACGCCATCGCACCCGGGCCCATCGACACCGAGGCCAACCGCACCACCACCCCGCAGCAGATCGTGGCCGACATCGTCGCCCGTATTCCATTGAGCAGGATGGGCCGGCCGGAGGATCTGGTGGGGATGTGCCTCTTCCTGCTGTCCGATCAGGCCCAGTGGATCACCGGGCAGATCTTCAACGTCGACGGCGGGCAGATCATCCGATGACCAGTTATGAGTCGGACCGCAGCGACGATGTCAGTGACGTTGTCGAGGACAATGCGCCGGATCCTCGGCTGGGCTGCATCGGATTGGGCAGCATGGGCGCCCCGATGGCGATGCGGCTGACCGGCTGGCCCGGCGGCCTGGTGGTCTACGACGTGCGTGCGGAAGTGGCGGCGCCGTTGGCCGATGCCGGCGCGACGGTGGCCGCCCGCGTCGCCGACGTGGCAG
>NZ_JBIIOV010000042.1:0-21172 GCF_044342925.1 Mycobacterium sp.
TAGTCCGGTTCCGCAGGCCGGCCCGGCACCTGCGCCCGGGCCCGGCGGGAGAGACCTCGGGCGTGTTCGGTGAGTCCCGGAGGTCTGCGGTGTGAACGTCTCCCTGCTGGAGTGGGGTGTCACTCTAGGAGTGACACTGGCCGTTCTACTGGTCGACATCCTGATATTCGCCCGCCGCCCGCACGAGCCGAGCCGGCGCGAATGCGTGACCGCCCTGAGCATCTACGTCGGCATGGCGGTGGCCTTCGGGCTATGGGTGTGGCAGTACCACGGCGGCCAGTACGGCCTGGAGTTCTTCGCGGGCTGGCTCACCGAGTACAGCCTGTCGGTGGACAACCTGTTCATCTTCATCATCATCATGGCCAGCTTCAAAGTGCCCCGAATCCATCAGCAGCAGGCCTTGCTGGTGGGCATCGTGCTGGCGCTGATCTTCCGTGGCATCTTCATCGCCCTGGGTGCCGTTGCCATCCAGCAGTTCTCCTGGATCTTCTATCTGTTCGGCGCGTTCCTGGTGTTCACGGCCATCAAACTGGTGCGTGACACCGACCACGACGACGACGCCGACAACGCCGTGGTCCGCTTCGCGCGCCGATACCTCAAGACCACCGACTCCTGGCACGGGCTGAAGCTCTACATCAAACAGGGCGGCAAACGCGTGATGACGCCGATGTTCCTGGTGATCGTGGCGCTGGCGACCACCGATCTGTTGTTCGCCTTCGATTCCATCCCGGCGATCTACGGGCTCACCAGCGAACCCTTCCTGGTGTTCACCGCCAACGTGTTCGCGCTGATGGGTCTGCGCCAGCTCTACTTCCTGCTCGGTGACCTGCTCAACCGGCTGGTCTACCTGTCGCAGGGCCTGGCGATCATCTTGTTCTTCATCGGCGTGAAACTGCTGCTGCACGCGCTGCACGAGAACGAGGTGCCGTTCATCAACGGCGGCGAACCGGTGCACGTCCCGGAGATCCCGACCCTGTTGAGCCTGGCGGTGATCGTGCTGACGCTGTTCATCACCATGGTGGCCAGCCTGGTCAAGACCAGGATCGACTCGCGCTAGCCGCGTCCGTCACGTCGAGGTCAGCCCCAGTTGTCGTAGCCGGCCTCCGGACCGAGCATCCGCTCCAACCGGCTGCGGTTGACCTTGGCGATCTCGTTGCGCAGCACCTTGCGCTCGGTCTCGACGTCGTGATGCATCCGGTCGGCGATCGCCGCGATCACCCCGGACACGGCCCGGTTGCCGCCTTTGTCGCCGGCTCCGTATCCAGCAACGTGCATGACGAATTCGAAGCCGAACCTCTCGGCGTAGCCCCGGGCCGCGCTGTCCAGCAGCTGCATCACCCCGGGCCGGTCGTCCCACAGCGCGCACTGCTCGGCGTGCGAGCGGGAGCTGCCCGGGCGGCTGCCGACTCGCGGGTAGGCCTCCAGAATGCGGTCGATCGACTCCTCCGACAGGGCGAACAGCAGGGTGTCGGCTTTGCGGAACAGCGCGTCGTGGCTGGCGTAGGGCCGTCCCTTGGCGAGGTCGCCGGCCATCGTGACGCTGTTGCAGCACTCATACAGCGCATGGACGGCGCGACGGGTCTGCAGCCGGTTGAAGGCGTCGAGCCCGATTCCCTGGTGCATCAACACACCGTTGATCATCGGAAACCCAGACCACAACCGGGTTACCGCGCGTTAAGGCCAGGAAAACTCTGCCCGGCCAATCCGCGCCGGGATGGGCCGTCAGTGCCCTTCGGTGGCGAAGCGCTGCCGGGAGCGCTCGATCTCGGCTTCCGCCTCGGCGCGCCCGACGTAGTTCGCGGCCTCGACGTACTTTCCGGGCTCGAGATCCTTGTAATGGACGAAGAAGTGCTTGATCGCCTCGAGTTCGAACGGCGGTACGTC
This sequence comes from Mycobacterium sp., assembly GCF_044342925.1. Taxonomy (GTDB): domain Bacteria; phylum Actinomycetota; class Actinomycetes; order Mycobacteriales; family Mycobacteriaceae; genus Mycobacterium. The sequence continues at coordinate 1,885 of NZ_JBIIOV010000042.1, forward strand.
GGCGAGGTCGTTGATGTGGTCCCAGCGCGGGTCCCCGGCCGGCACGCAGATCACCTTGTCGTCACCGCCGGCGTCGTCGACCATCTGGAACATCGCCACCGCTCGCGCTTCGACGATGACACCCGGGTGCACCGACTCCGGCAGCAGGACGAGAGCGTCCAGCGGATCGCCGTCCTCGCCGAGGGTGTCCTCGATGTAGCCGTAGTCGGCGGGATAGCCCATGGGGGTGTAGAGGTAGCGATCCAGCCGCAGCCGACCGGTCTTGTGGTCGACCTCGTACTTGTTGCGCTGGCCTTTCGGGATCTCGATCGTGACGTCGAACTCCACCGCGCCGCTCCTTCTGCTCTCCGGCCGTCCCATCAAGGGTGTGGGACGACCGGCAACACCCTAACGAGGGATTCGCCAGCGCACCGTCTCGTTGGGCACAATGAGTCCCAACCCCGAGGAGAGTAATGCTTCGCACACCCCGGCGCGGTAGCCACGTGGTCCTGGCGGCTGCGGTGATCGCGCTGGTCGCCGTGGTGGTGGCGGCTGCTGCTCTCCTTACTTCCGGGGGTCGCAGCAACGCCTCCGCCCCGCCGCCCCGTCCGCCGGCGACCTCCAAACCGGCGGTGGTTCCGCTGGGTGACGCCGCGGCGGTACCGACCACCGCCGGAATGACGGCCGCCCTGGCCGCCGCCGCCGCCAACCCCAATCTCGGCATTCTCGGCGGCCGCGTCACCGACGCTCTGACCGGAAACCAGATCTGGGAGCAGCGGGCCGACTCGCCCATGCAGCCGGCGTCGACCAACAAGATCCTCACCGCCGCGGCGGCGCTGCTCACGCTGGATCGCACGGCGCGGTTGACCACCACCGTCAAGGCCGCCGACCAGAACCGGATGCCCGGTGTGATCGTCCTGGTCGGCGCCGGAGACCCCACCCTGTCGGCGGCGCCGCCCAGCGAGGAGACCTGGTATCGCGGTGCCGGCCGGATCACCGACCTGGCCGACCAGGTCCGCAAGAGCGGGATCGCACCGACCGCGGTGCAGGTCGACACTTCGCTGTTCTCCGGACCCGACATGGCGCCGGGGTGGGATCCCGGCGACATCGCCGGCGGCGACATCGCCCCGATCCAGTCGGTGATGCTCGACGCCGGACGCATACAGCCGACCACGCTGCAATCCCGGCGTTCACCCACACCCGCCCTCGATGCCGGCCGCGCGCTGGCGTTTACGCTCGGAGTCGATCCGGCCAAGGTCACCTTCGCCCCCGGCCCGGCCGAGGGACGGCAGTTGGCGTCGGTGCAGTCGGCGCCGCTGATGGAGCGGCTGCGGCAGATGATGATGGAGTCGGACAACGTGATGGCCGAGACCATCGGCCGTGAAGTGGCGGGGGCGACTGGCCGGCCGTCGAGCTTCGCCGGGTCCGTCGACGCGGTGATCAGCAAGCTGGCTGCCGTCAAGATCGACATGACCGGAGCGTCACTGGTGGATGCCAGCGGCTTGTCGGTGGCCAACCTGCTGACCGCCACCACGCTCGATCAGTTGGTGACCGCCGCGGCCGGCCCTGACCAGCCCGCGCTGCGCCCGATGGTGGACCTGCTGCCCGTGGCCGGCGGCAGCGGCACCCTGTCCAACCGGTTCCTGGGAGCGGACCCCAAGAGGTCCTCGGCCGGCTGGCTGCGCGCCAAGACCGGGTCATTGACCAAGACCAATTCGATGGCCGGCATCGTGACCGACGTGAGTGGACGGGTGCTGAGCTTCGCCTTCATCTCCAACAACGCCGGGATGGAGGGCCGCACCCGGCTCGACGCGCTGGTAGGCATTCTGCGCACCTGCGGCTGTGGCACATGAGTCCGCCCCGGACGGTATGAGCTGGTGGCCTCCTCTCCTGACCTGACCGTCGGCCGCGCCGTGGACTGGCGGTTCGCGGGCACGGTGGGGGCCAAACTGATCCGGCCCGGCCCGCCGACCAGTGACTACACCCGGCGGCAGGCCATCGACGATCTCGCCGAAGCCGCGCTGGCCGCCGAGATCCCGGTCCGGGAGGTCACCGGACTCTCCAGCGGCGGACCCGCGCCCGCCGCGCGCATCGTCGACCGCGAGCAGTGGATTCGCGCCGCCTCCGAATCCATGCGGGTGATGACCGGAGGCACCGACAGCCCGAGCAATGCCATCACCGGCCGGATCACCGGCGCCCAGACCGGTGCGGTGCTGGCGTTCATCTCCTCGGGCATCCTCGGCCAGTACGACCCGTTCGTTGCGGCGACCGAGGCCGGCCGACAGGGGGCGCTGCTGCTGGTCTATCCCAACGTTCTGTCCGTCGAGCGCCAACTTCGTTTGTCGCCCAAAGACTTCCGGTTATGGGTGTGCCTGCACGAGGTCACCCACCGGGTGCAGTTCACGGCCAATCCCTGGCTGTCGCAGCACATGTCGGACACGCTGGCGGTGCTGACCGCCGAACGCCACGACGACGTTGGCGAAATCATCGGCCGGCTAGCCGAGTTCGTCAAAGACCGCCGCCGCGGCACCGTCGATGCCACCAACAGCGGTGTGCTCGGTCTGATGCGGGCCATCCAGTCCGAGCCCCAGCGCGAGGCGCTCGACAAACTGCTGGTGCTGGGCACCCTGCTGGAAGGTCACGCCGACTACGTCATGGACGCCGTCGGTCCGGCCGTCGTCCCGTCGGTAGACCTCATCCGGCGCCGGTTCGACGACCGTCGCGAACGCAAACAGCCTCCGCTGCAACGACTTCTGCGGGCACTGCTCGGCGTCGACGCCAAACTCAGTCAGTACACCCGGGGGCGTGCCTTCGTCGACGGCGTGGTCGACCGGGTGGGTATGGCGCGGTTCAACGCGGTGTGGTCCGGGCCGGACACCTTGCCGTTGCCCGACGAGATCGAGAACCCGCAGCGGTGGATCGACCGGGTTCTGTAGCCGCACTGCGCTCGGCGCTCACCCGGCACGCCGACACCTGGCTGGCCGACGCCCCGTCGTGGTGCGTGGCGCTGTCCGGCGGACCCGACTCCCTGGCGCTGACGGCAGTGGCGGCCACGCTGCGTCCCACCACCGCGCTGATCGTCGACCACGGGCTGCAACCCGGCTCGGACCGGATCGCCGAAACCGCCCGTCGGCAGGCCGTCGAGGTGGGCTGCGTGGCGGCGCGGGTGCTGCCGGTGCGGGTGGGTTCCGCGGGCGGCCCGGAGGCGGCGGCGCGGACCGCCCGCTACGCCGCCCTGGAGGCCGCCCGCGCCGCGGCGCCGGTGCTGCTGGCGCACACCCTGGACGATCAGGCCGAGACCGTGCTGCTCGGGCTGGGCCGCGGATCCGGCCCCCGATCGCTGGCCGGGATGCGGGCCGCCGACCCGCCCTGGCATCGCCCGCTGCTGGGCGTGCGGCGGCGAGACACCCACGCGGCCTGCGCCGAGTTGGGCCTGACCGCCTGGGACGACCCGCACAACACCGACCCCAGGTTCACCCGGGTCCGGCTGCGCACCGAGGTTCTCCCGCTGCTTGACGACGTGCTCGGCGGCGGGGTTGCCGAGGCGCTGGCCCGCACCGCCGCCGCACTGCGTGAGGACACCGAGGCGCTCGACGCGATGGCCCGGACCGAGCTCGCTCGCGCCGCGGCTGCCGATGGTCTGGTTGTCGGCGTGATCGCGGATCTTCCTGCGGCGCTGCGCCTCCGGGTTGTCCGGGGCTGGCTGCTCGCCGGCGGCGCCACCGATCTGACCGACGGTCAGATTCGCGCGGTCGACGCCCTGGTGACCGGCTGGCGCGGTCAGGGCGGGGTGGCCGTCGGCTGCCACCGTCCGCGCACCCGGCTGTTCGCCGAGCGGCGCGGCGGCTTCCTGGTGCTGCGAACCGAACCGGTCTGATTGTCCGCCGGTCGCCGGCATGGCACGCTGTGGGCGTGTCGGCGAGCGAGCTGTACCCCGGAGACATCAAGTCGGTTTTGGTGTCCGAAGACCGAATTCAGACCCGGACCGGTGAACTCGCCGCCGAGGTCGGCCGCGACTACGCCAGCACCCAGCAGGACCTGTTGCTGGTCACCGTCCTCAAAGGCGCGGTCATGTTCGTCACCGACCTGGCGCGGGCCATCCCGGTGCCCACCCAACTGGAGTTCATGGCGGTGAGTTCCTACGGCTCGTCGACGTCCTCCTCGGGGGTGGTGCGCATCCTCAAGGATCTCGACCGCGACATCGCCGGCCGCGACGTGCTGATCGTCGAGGACATCGTCGACTCCGGTCTGACGCTGTCCTGGCTGCTGCGCAACCTGGCTACCCGCGGTCCCAAGTCGCTGCGGGTGTGCACGTTGTTGCGCAAGCCGGACGCTGTCCGCACCGATGTCGAGATCGCCTACGTCGGATTCGACATTCCCAACGAGTTCGTCGTCGGCTACGGCCTGGACTACGCCGAGCGTTACCGCGACCTGCCCTATATCGGCACCTTGGAGCCGAAGGTCTACGAGCCCGAACCCGTGTGATGATGCGGCCCGGCGGTCAGTTCAGCTCCCACACCGCGGTCACCGCGAAGCTGACCGTCTGCTGGCCCGGTTCCAGCGGGACGTCGGCGGCCATCGCGCCCTGCGGAATCGGAGCCCTCCGCGGCTGATTGCTTTCCGCCGCTTCGGAAATCGAGATCACTGTGCCCAGGGACAGGCCGGCCAGCTCGGCGTACTGCGCGGCCCGGTTCCTGGCGTCCTCGAAAGCCCGTGCCCGCGCGTCGCTGACCAGTCGCGAGTCGTCCTCGATGGAGTAACGCACCCCGTTGATCCGGGCCGTGTTGCCGCCAGCGTCGACGACGGACGCCAGCGCGCCGGGCGCCTTGTCGAGTTGGCGGATCGTCACGGTGATGGCGTTGCTGGCGCGGTACCCGGTGATCGCCGAATTCTCGCCGTACTGCGGCGCCACGCTGACCGTCGTGGTGCTGATGTCCGTCGCGTCGATGCCACCGGCTTTCAGGGCGTCGATCACCGCCTGCTGGCGCTCGTTGGTCTGAGCCATCGCGGCAGTGACATCGGGCGCGACGACTTCGATCCCGACGTCAGCGGTCAGCGTGTCCGGTGCCCCCTGCACCGTGCCGGACCCGACCACGGTGACCTGCCGGGCGTTGGTTTCGACCGGCGGCGCCGGCCGGGAATCGCACCCGGCCAGGACTGCCACCGCTACGGCGGCCGCGGCGCACGCGGCGAACCGGGTCGGTCGTGCCGGGTCGGGGAAAGCGGCTGCGGGCATGACCCACCGTAGCGTGTGACAGCACCGGATCGGTGATGCTCGTCACCAGGTCAGATCGGCGAGGAACCTCAGCAATTCGGCGTTGATCTCCACGGCCCGCTCCTGCTGGATCCAGTGCCCGGCGCCGTCCAGCATCACCTCGCGGTAGGGCCCTTTCACCACCTCGCGGGCCCGGTCGCTGCGGGTGAACTTCAGCGCCGCGTCGTCGGTTCCGCCCACGAACAACGCCGGAACCCCGATGGTCGCGGCGGTCGCGCCCATGATGTGCCAGTTGCGGTCGAAGTTGCGGTACCAGTTCAGCGCCCCGGTGAATCCGGTGCGGGCGAACGCGTCGACGTAGTGGTCCAACTCCGCGGCGCTCAGCCAGTCCGGCAGCCGGTCCGGTTCGGCGAGCCGGTCGACGAAGCCCTCCGGCCCCGGCGCCAGCATTCGCCGCGCCTCGGCCTCGCCCCGGGGCACGCGCGTCCCGCCCAGCATCCGCCGCAGGGCACGACGCGGGCCGGCGGCCAGTTCGGCGTCGGCCACCCCGGGCTGCTGGAAGTAGAGGATGTAGAAGAAGTTCGCACCGAAGATCCGCCGGAACGACTCGGTGGGCGGAGTCTGCGGACGGGGCACGGGCGGCACGCTCAACCCGGCCACGGCGGCGACCCGGTCGGGGTGCAGCAGCGCAGTGCTCCAGGCCACCACGGCCCCCAAGTCGTGTCCGACCAGGGCCGCACGTTGCGCGCCCACCAGGTCCAGCAGGCCCACGACGTCACCGGTCAACGCCGCAATGTTGTACGCCTCGACAGCCTCTGGCCGCGACGATCCTCCGTATCCGCGCTGGTCAGGCGCCAGCACCCGGTAGCCGGCCGCGGCCAGGGCCGGGATCTGGTGGCGCCAGGAGAACGCCAGTTCGGGGAATCCGTGGGTGAGCACCACCACCGGCCCGTCCGTCGGGCCGGCGTCGAGCACCCGCAGCGTGATTCCGTTGACGACGACGTGCCGCTCGGCCGGTGTGACCACGACTGCAAGCCAAACACAGCCTCTGCGCTCGGCGCCCGGCTCGTCCGACCTGTAGAACCAATCGGTGACGGAAACCCTCAGGGAACCGCCGGTCGTTGGGGTAGCGGTAGCCTGAGAGACTGCAAGCAGCGCGCATGGAAGGACGGGCCCCTGCGGGGGCGAAGGCTTGATGAATCGCAAAAATGTTTTCCGCACCTTGACGGTCGTCGCGGCGGTGCTGCTGCTGAGCTGGCTGTTCCTGTACTTCGGCGACGAAACCCGCGGCTACAAACCCGTCGACACCTCGGTGGCGGTGTCCCAGATCAACGCCGACAACGTGAAGACGGCGCAGATCGACGACCGCGAGCAGCAACTCCGCCTCGACCTCAAGAGCGGCAACGGCGACACCGCCGACTCCACCGAGGTCATCGCCAAATACCCGACCGGCTACGCGGTGCCGCTGTTCGACCAGTTGACCGCCAAGGGCATCAAGACCAACACCGCGGTCAATCAGCCCAGCATGCTGGGTTCGCTGCTGATCTACATGCTGCCGCTGCTGCTGCTCGTCGCGCTGTTCGTGCTGTTCTCCCGGATGCAGTCCGGCGGACGGATGGGCTTCGGTTTCGGCAAGTCCAAGGCCAAACTGCTGTCCAAGGACATGCCACAAACCACCTTCGCCGACGTCGCGGGCGCTGACGAAGCGGTCGAAGAGCTCTATGAGATCAAAGACTTCCTGCAGAACCCGGCCCGCTACCAGGCGCTGGGCGCCAAGATCCCCAAGGGCGTGCTGCTCTACGGCCCGCCCGGCACCGGCAAGACCCTGCTGGCCCGCGCCGTGGCGGGCGAGGCGGGAGTGCCGTTCTTCACCATCTCCGGTTCGGATTTCGTCGAGATGTTCGTCGGCGTCGGCGCCTCCCGGGTGCGCGACCTCTTCGAGCAGGCCAAACAGAACTCACCCTGCATCATCTTCGTCGACGAGATCGACGCCGTAGGACGCCAGCGCGGCGCCGGCCTGGGCGGCGGCCACGACGAGCGGGAGCAGACCCTCAACCAGCTTCTTGTCGAGATGGACGGTTTCGGCGAGCGTCAGGGCGTCATCCTGATCGCCGCCACCAACCGCCCCGACATCCTCGACCCCGCACTGCTGCGGCCGGGTCGCTTTGACCGGCAGATTCCGGTGTCCAGCCCCGATCTCGCCGGCCGCAAGGCTGTGCTGCGGGTGCATTCCCAGGGCAAGCCGCTGTCCCCGGATGCCGATCTCGACGGACTGGCCAAGCGCACCGTCGGTATGTCCGGCGCCGACCTGGCCAACGTCATCAACGAGGCGGCGCTGCTGACCGCCCGGGAGAACGGCACCATCATCACCGGCGCGGCGCTGGAAGAGGCCGTCGACCGAGTGATCGGCGGGCCGCGCCGCAAGGGCCGGATCATCAGCGAGACCGAGAAGAAGATCACCGCCTACCACGAGGGCGGCCACACCCTGGCTGCCTGGGCGATGCCCGACATCGAGCCGATCTACAAGGTGACCATCCTGGCCCGCGGCCGTACCGGCGGCCACGCGGTGTCGGTGCCCGAGGACGACAAGGGTCTGATGACCCGCTCGGAGATGATCGCCCGGCTGGTGTTCGCCATGGGAGGCCGGGCCGCTGAGGAACTGGTGTTCCGGGAGCCCACCACCGGCGCGGTGTCCGATATCGAACAAGCCACCAAGATCGCCCGCGCGATGGTCACCGAGTACGGCATGAGCGCCAAGCTCGGAGCGGTGCGCTACGGCACCGAGCACGGCGACCCGTTCCTCGGCCGCACCATGGGTACCCAGGCCGACTACAGCCACGAGGTGGCCCGCGACATCGACGACGAGGTGCGCAAGCTCATCGAGGCCGCGCACACCGAGGCGTGGACGATCCTCAGCGAGTACCGCGACATCCTCGACATCCTGGCCGGCGAACTGCTGGAGAAAGAAACGCTGCACCGCGCCGAACTGGAAGCCATCTTCGGCGAGGTGAACAAGCGGCCGCGGCTGACCGTCTTCGACGACTTCGGCCACGGACGCGTCCCGTCCGACAAGCCTCCGATCAAGACGCCCGGTGAACTCGCCATGGAACGTGGTGAGCCGTGGCCGCAGCCGATGCCCGAGCCCGCGTTCAAAAAAGCCATCGCCCAGGCGAGCGCGGCTCATCAGGCGGCGCAGCCTCCGGGGCCCAACGGCAACGGCGCCTACCCGGCCGCACCGCATGGCGGCCGCCATCAGGCGACCAACGGTCCGAGTCAGCCGGACTACGGCGCCCCCGCCGGTTGGCGGGCGCCGGGCTGGCCACCGCCTCCGGAGCAGCAGGGGCAGGGTCAGTGGTACCCGCCGCCGCCCGGCTGGGGCCAGCACCCCCAGCACCCCCAGCGCCCGCAGCACGGGCAATATCCTCAGCAGGGCTATCCGCCGCAGCAGGCACACGCCCAGCCGAGTGGTCCTGGGCCCCAGGATGATTCCGGTGACGACGCCGGTCGGTCCGCCGATTACCCGCGTTGATTGACGATATGGAGACCAATGCCCAAGCCTGATTCGATCACGCTCGACACACCGCTGTTCGACCAGGCTCGCGCTGAAGCCGCTGTTCGGGAATTGCTCCTGGCGGTCGGCGAGGACCCGGAACGTCAGGGCCTGAAGGACACCCCGGCCCGGGTTGCCCGTGCCTTCCAGGAGTTGTTCGCCGGTCTCTACACCGACCCGGATGCGGTGCTGGACACCACGTTCGACGAACAGCACGACGAACTCGTGCTGGTGAAGCAGATTCCGATGTACTCGACCTGCGAGCACCACCTGGTGGCCTTCCACGGCATGGCGCACGTCGGGTACATCCCCGGGGTCGACGGCCGGGTGACTGGATTGTCGAAACTGGCTCGGGTGGTTGATCTTTACGCCAGACGGCCGCAAGTGCAGGAGCGGCTGACCGCCCAGATCGCCGACGCCATCAATCGCAAGCTCAAGCCGCGCGGAGTGATCGTCGTGGTCGAGGCCGAGCACCTGTGCATGGCGATGCGGGGTGTGCGCAAACCCGGAGCGATCACCACCACCTCGGCCGTGCGCGGATTGTTCAAGACCAGCGACGCATCCCGGTCCGAGGCGCTGGATCTCATCCTCCGGAAGTGAGGGCCTTTGATCGGGTGACGGGCCCCGTCGTGATGGGGGTCGTCAACGTCACCGACGACTCCTTCTCCGACGGCGGACGCTATATCGACCCAGCCCGCGCAGTGCGGCACGCGCTCGCACTGGTCGCCGACGGAGCCGCCGTCGTCGACGTCGGCGGTGAGTCCACCCGGCCCGGCGCTGTGCGCGTCGATGCGTCGTTGGAGATCAGCCGGGTGGCTCCCGTCGTGAAAGAACTTGCCGCACAAGGCATCACCGTCAGTATCGATACCATGCACGCCGCGGTGGCGCAGGCGGCGCTGGACAACGGGGCGGCCATCGTCAACGACGTCAGCGGCGGACGGGCCGATCCTGACATGGCGCGGGTGGTGGCCGATGCCGGCGTGCCGTGGATCCTGATGCACTGGCGGTCGGTGCGCGAGACTCAGCCGCACCAGATCCCACGCTACGTCGACGTCGTCGGCGAAGTCCGCGACGAACTGTTGGCCGCCGTCGACGCCGCCGTCGCGGCGGGGGTGGACCCCGGACAGCTCGTCATCGACCCCGGCCTCGGATTCGCCAAGACGGCCCGCCACAACTGGACGCTGCTGCACGCACTTCCGGGACTTGTCGGCACCGGGATCCCGGTCCTGGTCGGTGCGTCGCGCAAGCGTTTCCTCGGGGCGCTGCTGGCCGGGCCGGACGGGACACCGCGACCGCCCGACGGCCGGGAGACCGCCACCGCCGTCGTTTCCGCACTCTCCGCGCTGCACGGAGCCTGGGGTGTCCGCGTTCACGACGTACGCGCCAGCGTGGACGCGCTGAGCGTCGTTGCGGCCTGGCGGAACCCCGGAGAGGCCAGTGGTGACCGCGATGGCTGACCGGATTGAACTGCGCGGCTTGACCGTTCGCGGTAACCACGGCGTCTTCGACTACGAGCGGCGCGACGGGCAGGACTTCATCGTCGACATCACGCTGTGGATCGACCTGGCGGCCGCCGCCGCCAGCGACGACCTGACTGACACCTACGACTACGGCGTGCTGGCTCAGCGCGCGGCGGACATCATCGCCGGCCCGGCGCGCAACCTGATCGAGACGGTCGCCGGCGAGATCGCCGACGATGTCATGGCCGATGCCCGGGTGCACGCCGTCGAGGTGGTCGTGCACAAGCCGCAGGCGCCCATCCCGCTGACCTTCACCGACGTCGCGGTCGTGGCACGACGCTCTCGGCGCGGTGGGCGGGGACAGATCGTCCCGGCGGCGCTATGACGCCCCGCGCCGGAGGCGCGCCATGACGCCCCGCGCCGGAGGCGCGCCATGACGCCCCGCGCCGGAGGCGCGCCATGAGCAGATGCGTGCTGTCCATCGGGTCGAATGTGGGTGACCGCATGGCCCGGTTGCAGGCCGTCGTCGACGCCCTCGGCGATACCGTGCTGGCCGTCTCTGGGGTGTACGAGACCGACGCCTGGGGCGGGGTCGAACAAGGGCCGTTCCTGAACGCCGTGGTGGTCGCCGAAGATCCGGATCGTGATGCGCACGGCTGGTTACGCCGGGGGCAGGCCATCGAAACCGGCAACGACCGGGTGCGCCATCAGAAATGGGGACCGCGGACCCTCGACGTCGACCTGATCTGCTGCTTCGACTCCGGTGCCGAGGTGTTCTCCCATACCGAGGAACTCACGCTGCCCCACCCGTACGCCCATCAGCGGGCCTTCGTGCTGGTGCCCTGGGTTGCCGTCGACCCGGCCGCCGAACTCACGGTCGACGGGCTGCGCCGGCCGGTGAGGGAATGGCTCGACGAATTGGGGCCCACCGAGCGCGACGGTGTCCGGCTGACCGGCCACACCTTGTCGGTCAGGAATCGCTGATGGGCATCACCCGCAAACGCGATCTGGCCGCCGGGGCGGGCCTCGCGGCGGTCGTCGGTTACCTGGCGATGCATCTGCTCTACCGCAACTTTCCGCCGATCACACTGTGGACCGGACTGTCGCTGCTGGGCGTCGCGGCCGTCGAGACCTGGTGGGCGGTGTCGGTACGCGCCCGTATCCGTGACGGGCGGATCGGGGTGGGCGCCGGCCGGTTGCACCCGCTGGCCGTGGCCCGCACCGTCGCCATCGCCAAGGCCTCTGCTTGGGCGGGCGCGTTGATGCTGGGCTGGTGGGTCGCCGTGCTGGCCTATCTGCTGCCACGCCGAACCGAACTGCGGGTGGCCGCGGCCGACCTGCCGGGCACCGTGGTCGCCGCTATCAGTGCCTTTGCCCTGACGGCCGCGGCGTTGTGGCTGCAGTCCTGCTGCAAGTCCCCGTACGACCCGGAGGGCGCTGTCGCAGACGCCGTTGCCGACTAGCCCGAGGGCGAATCGCCGCTGCTTGCCGTCGCGAGGGACCACTTTCCACGCGGTACAGTGCTGCCCATGACCGATCAGTCCGGCGCCGCTCGGAGCCGGCGCGAAGGCCGCGGGCCGGGTTGGCTGCTGCTGACGGCGCTGTTGGTGCTGGCGATCCTGGCGAGTTCGACGCTGGTCTTCACCAACAGGGTCGAACTGCTGAGACTGGCGGTGGTGCTGTCACTGTGGGCCGCGGTCATGGCGGCCTTCGTCACCGTGATCTACCGCAGGCAGAGTGAAGTCGCCCAGGCCCGGGCCCAGGACATGAAATTCGTCTACGACCTCCAGCTGGATCGCGAGATCTCGGCTCGCCGGGAGTACGAGCTGTCCGTCGAGACCCAGCTGCGCCGTCAACTGTCCCGCGAGGTGCGCGCGCAGGCGGCTGACGAGATGTCGGCACTGCGCGCCGAACTGGCGTCGTTGCGGTCGCAGCTGGAAGTGATGCTCGGAACCGACCTCGGTCACCGGCCCGCACTGGAACGCGAGCGAATTGTCGTTCCGATGCCCGCGGCACCCGACCGGGTGGAGAGCAGCCGGGTGACGACGGTCGCCGAGGGAGCCGAGGAATACCTCACCTACTCCGCCGAGGAACTTGTGGAAAGCCCGATCCTCGACGTGCCGGAGGAGCCGCTGACCACGATGGTCGAGGAAGACGAGCAAGACCGGGAATACCTAGCCCCGCCGCCCCAACCGCAATACCCCTCGGATCAGCGCGGCTCACGCTGGCGTCCCGAGCAGCAGGCGCGTCCCGAGCAGCAGGCGCCTGCGATGGAGGATCCGTACGCCCAGCCGCCAACCGTCCGGTATGCACCGTACGCCCCGCCGCCACAGCCGCAGCCGGAAGCGCCGTGGCGCCCGCCGGAGGTTCGGCTGGGCCGGCATGCAAACTCCGACGGTGGTCAGCGGCCGGAGGACTTCGTCGCACCTGAGCCGCCTCGTGGCCGGCACTGGGTGCCGCCCGAACCGCCGCCCGTGATTCCCGGACGTCACCGGGGAGCCGCCGTGCCCGCCGCCGATCAGAACGGCGCCGTCGAGCCCCAGCCCCAGCAGCCGCCGGTCGACGAGCCGGAAGGCCAGCACGCCGACGGCCAAGCCCTGTCGGACCTGCTGTCCAGGTTCAACGTGTCGGGCCCGGTCGGGGGCGGCGGCCGCCGCCGCCGGGACGATTAACCGCGTCTTAGCTACGACGCTAGAATCGAACCGACTGTCCGGTACCCGTCAGCGGGACTGGAACACATTCCTTAGGTCAGCGAGGTCGTCGCCAGATGGGTACTCCCAACGGCTTGCGCCCGGCTCGGCTCAAGGTGGGCATCATTTCCGCGGGACGGGTGGGCACCGCCCTGGGTGTGGCACTTGAGCGGGCCGAACACGTGGTGGTCGCATGCAGCGCCATCTCGGCCACGTCGCGCCGGCTGGCCGAGCGCCGCCTACCCGACACCCCGGTGCGGCCGGTTCCCGATGTCGCCGATTCTGCGGAACTGTTGCTGTTGACCGTTCCGGATTCCGAGCTCGCCGACCTGGTGCGCGGACTCGCCGCGACGGGCGCGGTGCGGCGGGGCACCATCGTGGTGCACACCTCGGGGGCCAATGGGATTTCGGTGCTGGCACCCCTGACCGAGCAGGGTTGTGTTCCTATGGCGATTCATCCCGCCATGACGTTCACCGGTGCCGACGAGGACATCGCCCGGCTGTCTGACACCTGTTTCGGGATCACCGCTGCCGACGAGATCGGCTACGCCATCGCTCAATCGCTGGTGCTGGAGATCGGCGGCGAGCCGTTCGGCGTCCGCGAAGAGGCGCGCACCCTCTACCACGCCGCGCTGGTGCACGGGAGCAATCACCTCGTCACGCTGATCGCCGACTCGCTCACCGCGCTGCGCGCCGCTCTGGCCGGGCAGGAGCTACTGGGCCAGGAACTCATCGGTGATGCACCCGGCGGCGTTGCCGAACGTGTCGTCGGACCGCTGGCCAGAGCGGCGCTGGAGAACACCTTGCGGCGCGGTCAGGCTGCTCTGACCGGTCCGGTGGCGCGCGGCGACGCGGCGGCGGTGGCGGCGCACCTGGACGCCCTGGATGAGGTCGACCCGCGGCTGGCGCGGGCGTACTGCGCAGACTCGTTGCGGACAGCGCAACGAGCGCACGCCCCGGAGGAGGTTCTCAAGGTGCTGACGGCATGGTCGCAATCGGCAGGTCCGCAGCGGTGATCAGCAAGGGGCCCCAGTTCAGTGCCGGCCAACTGAACGTCTATCCGACACCGCATGCGGTGTCCGAGGTCACCCGCGCCCTGCGGCACACCGGCAGGAGGGTGTTGCTGGTGCCCACCATGGGGGCCCTCCACGACGGGCACATGTCCCTGGTCCGTGCGGCCAAGCGGGTGCCCGGCGCCGTCGTCGTGGTGTCGATCTTCGTCAACCCGCTGCAGTTCGGTGCCGGCGAGGACCTCGACGCCTACCCCCGCACCCTGGACGCAGATCTGGAACTGCTGGCCCAGGAGGGTGTCGAGGTGGCCTTTACTCCCACCCCGTCGGCGATGTACCCGCTGGGCCCGCGTACCACGGTCCATCCGGGTCCGCTCGGCGGCGAACTCGAAGGAGCGGTTCGGCCGGGCCATTTCAGCGGCATGCTCACCGTGGTGCTGAAGTTGATCCAGATCGTCCGGCCCGAACGGGCGCTGTTCGGCGAGAAGGACTATCAGCAACTCGTGCTGATCCGCCAGATGGCCGACGATTTCAATCTCGATGTCCGCATCGTCGGTGTGCCCACCGTCCGTGAGCCCGACGGCCTGGCCATGTCGTCGAGGAACCGTTATCTCAGCGCCGAGGAACGCGAACAGGCAACCGCCCTGTCCTCGGCGCTGCTGGCCGGGATGTACGCGGCCGGTGGGGGGCCGGCGGCTGTGCTGGACGCCGCCCGCGCCGTCTTCGAGGAGGTGCCGGCGATCTCTTGCGATTACCTGGAATTGCGCGGCCCTTGGTTGGAGCCGCGGCCGGAGGTCGGACCTGCCCGGCTGCTGGTGGCCGCCCGGCTGGGTGCCACCCGTCTGCTGGACAACATCGCCATCGACTTGCCCGGCGGCCCGCCGGCACCGAAGAACAGCGGTACCGAACCCGAAATGACCTGGAGGAACTGATGTTCCGCACGATGCTGAAATCGAAGATCCACCGCGCGACGGTCACCGAGGCGAATCTGCACTACATCGGCTCGGTGACCATCGACGCTGATTTGATGGACGCGGCGGATCTGCTCGAAGGTGAGCAGGTGACCATCGTCGATGTCGACAACGGGGCGCGGCTGGTGACCTACGCCATCACCGGGGAACGCGGCAGCGGCGTCATCGGGATCAACGGCGCGGCAGCCCATCTGGTGCATCCGGGTGACCTTGTCATCCTGATCGCCTACGGCACCATGGACGATGCCGAGGCGCGCGCCTTCCGGCCGCGGGTGGTGTTCGTCGACGGCGCGAACCGCCGGATCGACATTGGTGACGACCCGGCCGGCATTCCCGACGACTTCCTCGAGATGTCCGGACTGGTCTCGCCCAGGGCGGTGCGCTAGCGGTGCTGCTCGCCATCGACGTGCGCAACACCCACACCGTCGTCGGCTTGATCAGCGGATCCGGTGAGCACGCGAAGGTGCTGCACAACTGGCGCATTCGCACCGAGCCCGAGGTGACCTCCGACGAACTCGCGCTGACCATCGAGGGTCTCATCGGCGACGACTCCGAGCACCTCACCGGCGTCGCCGGTTTGTCCACGGTGCCGTCGGTGTTGCACGAAATCCGCCTGATGCTCGACCAATATTGGCCGGCGATTCCGCATGTGCTCATCGAACCCGGCATCCGGACCGGGATTCCGCTGTTGGTGGATAATCCCAAAGAAGTCGGCGCCGACCGCATCGTGAACTGCCTTGCGGCGTACGCCAAGTACGGCACCGCCGCAATCGTCGTCGATTTCGGTTCGTCGATCTGCGTCGACGTCGTCTCGGCCAAGGGCGAGTTCCTCGGCGGCGCGATCGCCCCCGGTGTGCAGCTGTCCTCAGACGCCGCGGCCGCCCGCTCGGCGGCCTTGCGCCGGGTCGAGCTCACCCGGCCGAGGTCGGTCGTCGGCAAGAACACCGTGGAGTGTATGCAGGCCGGCGCGGTGTTCGGCTTCGCCGGCCTGATCGACGGCCTGGTGTCCCGAATCCGCCACGACGTCGACGGATTCGCCGGAAGCGACGTCGCCGTGGTGGCCACCGGGCACACCGCCCCGCTGATGCTTCCCGAACTGACCACCGTCGACCACTACGACAAACATCTCACCCTCGACGGCCTGCGGATGGTCTACGAACGCAACCTCGACGGTCAGCACCGGAGGGCAGGAGCGACGCGACCCGGGAGATAGACACAGCCGTCTCAAGCCCGCCCGCTGAGCCGCACCGCCCAAATAGCCCTTTAAGCTGGCACGCCGTGACCGAAGCTGAGGCCCAGGATGCCAGTGATGATGCCGGTGATGACGTTCCCGAGCAGTTCCGCATCCGGCAGGGCAAGCGGCAGCGCATCCTGGACGAGGGCCGGCCGGCCTACCCGGTGTCGGTGCCGCGGACTCATTCGCTGGCCGAGATCCGCGCCGCCTACCCCGACCTCGAACCGGACACCACCACCGGCACCGTCGTCGGGGTGACGGGACGGGTGGTGTTCTCCCGCAATTCCGGCAAGCTGTGCTTCGCCACCTTGCAGGAGGGCGACGGGACTCAACTGCAGGCCATGGTCAGTTTGGCCGGCGTGGGAGCCGAGGCGCTGGAAAACTGGAAGTCCGATGTCGACCTCGGTGACATCGTGTTCGTGCACGGCGAGGTCATCAGCTCCCGGCGGGGCGAGCTGTCCGTTCAGGCCGATTCCTGGCAGATGGCAGCCAAGGCGCTTCGGCCGCTGCCGGTGGCGCACAAGGAGATGAGCGAGGAGGCCCGCGTCCGGCAGCGCTATGTGGACCTGATCGTGCGCCCGCAGGCCCGCTCGGTGGCGCGTCAGCGCATCGCCGTCGTCCGCGCGGTCCGCAACGGTCTGGAGCGCCGTGGGTTCCTGGAGGTCGAGACCCCGATGCTGCAAACCCTGGCCGGTGGCGCCGCAGCTCGGCCGTTCGTCACGCATTCCAACGCACTCGATGCCGACCTGTATCTGCGCATCGCGCCGGAACTGTTCCTGAAGCGATGTGTGGTCGGCGGCTTGGAGAAGGTTTTCGAACTGAATCGGAATTTCCGTAACGAGGGCGCCGATTCCACCCACTCGCCTGAATTCGCAATGCTCGAGACCTACGAGGCGTGGGGAACTTACGACGATTCCGCGGTGATGATTCGCCAACTTGTTCAGGAGGTCGCCGACGAGGCGATCGGAACACGGCAGGTCCCGCTTCCCGACGGCACTGTCTTCGACGTGGACGGCGAATGGCCCGCGCTGGAAATGTATCCCTCTTTGTCGGGTGCACTCGGCGAGGAGATCACCCCGGAAACCGGGGTGGAATACCTGTTCGCAATTGCCGACCGGCTCGGCGTGGAGATTCCCCGGGACCGCGGATACGGGCACGGCAAACTCGTCGAGGAACTGTGGGAACACACGGTCGGCGACACTTTGTTTGCACCGACGTTCGTCAAGGACTTTCCGGTGGAGACCACGCCGCTGACCCGCGAGCACCGCTCCATAGACGGCGTCACCGAGAAGTGGGACCTGTACGTGCGGGGCTTCGAATTGGCGACCGGATATTCCGAGTTGGTCGACCCGGTGATTCAACGGGAGCGTTTCGAGGCCCAGGCCCGGGCTGCGGCTGCCGGGGATGACGAGGCGATGGCGCTCGACGAGGATTTCCTGGCCGCAATGGAGTATGCGATGCCGCCCACCACCGGTACCGGAATGGGAATCGACCGGCTCTTGATGGCCCTGACTGGACTGTCAATTCGGGAGACGGTTTTGTTTCCCATTGTTCGGCGGACCGGGAACTGAACCCCGCAGACAGAACTCGTCAGAGATATTTGTTGTCAGTCGGACAGGTTTTGTGGCACATTGTTGCGCAGGCGTAACGTCGCCATCGCTTCTGTCTAGACAAGGACACAGAAATTCATGGCCAAGAAAGTAACCGTCACCCTCGTTGACGATTTCGACGGAGAGGGTCCCGCCGACGAGACGGTGGAATTCTCCATTGACGGTGTGAGTTACGAGATCGACCTGTCCGCCAAGAATGCGAAGAAACTCCGCGACGATTTGAAGCAGTGGACCGAGGCGGGCCGCCGGGTCGGCGGTCGGCGCCGCGGGCGCACGGCCGGCGCTACCGGCCGGGCGGCGGGACGCGGCTCGATCGACCGCGAACAGAGCGCGGCCATCCGCGATTGGGCCCGTCGCAACGGCCACAAGGTCTCCACGCGCGGACGCATCCCGGCCGAGGTCATTGAGGCATTCCACGCCGCCACGTAGGGCGCCGGCCCGCGGCGACACCCCTGGTGTCACGGTCTGGTCAGCTGTGTTCGCTCGCCGCGAAGTGCCTGGCCATCAATACTGGGAAACGATTCGGCAGTCTTCGGCGTTGCACAGCTGTGTCCGCACTGACAGTAGGGTCGGTCAGCAGGGGAGAGCCCTCCCGGCGCCGCCCACTAGAGTGGACATTCAGGTGTCCGGTGACTACCGCGGCACCAGGTGATGGAAGCAGGTAACCACCGATGTTCGAGAGATTCACCGACCGCGCTCGCAGGGTCGTCGTCCTGGCTCAGGAAGAGGCCCGGATGCTCAACCACAACTACATCGGCACCGAGCACATCCTGCTGGGGCTGATTCACGAGGGTGAGGGCGTCGCCGCCAAGTCCCTGGAGTCCCTCGGTATCTCCCTGGAGGGTGTGCGCTCCCAGGTCGAGGAGATCATCGGTCAGGGGCAGCAGGCGCCGTCCGGGCACATCCCGTTCACCCCGCGTGCCAAGAAGGTGCTTGAGCTGTCGCTGCGTGAGGCGTTGCAGCTCGGCCACAACTACATCGGCACCGAGCACATCCTGCTCGGCCTCATCCGCGAGGGCGAGGGGGTGGCTGCCCAGGTCCTGGTGAAGCTGGGTGCGGAGCTGACCCGGGTGCGCCAGCAGGTGATTCAGCTGCTGAGCGGTTACCAGGGCAAGGAAGCCGCCGAAGCCGGCACCGGTGGTCGCGGCGGGGAGTCCGGCTCCCCCTCGACATCGCTGGTGCTTGACCAGTTCGGCCGCAACCTGACCGCTGCCGCCATGGAGGGCAAGCTCGACCCGGTCATCGGCCGCGAGAAGGAAATCGAGCGGGTGATGCAGGTGCTGAGCCGGCGCACCAAGAACAACCCGGTGCTGATCGGCGAGCCGGGCGTCGGCAAGACCGCCGTGGTGGAGGGCCTGGCCCAGGCGATCGTCAACGGCGAGGTGCCTGAGACGCTCAAAGACAAGCAGCTCTACACCTTGGACCTGGGTTCACTGGTTGCAGGCAGCCGGTACCGCGGTGACTTCGAAGAGCGCCTGAAGAAGGTGCTCAAGGAGATCAACACCCGAGGCGACATCATCCTGTTCATCGACGAACTGCACACGCTGGTCGGTGCCGGTGCCGCTGAAG
>NZ_JBIIOV010000200.1:0-5449 GCF_044342925.1 Mycobacterium sp.
CTCCGCCCAAGGCCGGGCCATTCGCGGGATGTCATGTCGCCGAGAGCCATTGCGCTACGGAGCCACCGTCGCGGCCATACCGTGCATGCCGCCACCCATGCCGCCCCCGCCCATACCGCCGCCGCCGCCACACATCGGGGTTCCACTCATGCCCATGTCGCTGAGGAACATCGCACCCATACCGCCTGTGCCGCCGCAGCCGCCGCCGGTTCCGTTGCCGCCGTTACCGCCGTTACCGAAGATGGGGGTGGCTTGGCCGCCGTTGCCGCCGTTGGCGGGGGCCGCACCAGGCCCAGCGTTGCCGCCGTTGCCGGCGTTGCCCATGAAGACCGATCCACCACCGTCGCCGCCGCGGCCGCCGGCGCCGAATTCGGATGCCCCGCCAACACCGCCATCGCCGCCGTTGCCGAACACCCCGGCGGTGCCGCCGCCGCCACCGGCGCCGCCCCGGGCATTCATGCTGCCCGCCTCGCCACCGCTGCCGCCGGGACCGCCGCTGGTCATCCCGACGCCGTTGCCGCCGCGGCCGCCGTCGCCGCCGTTGCCCATCCGCAGCCCGGCGCCGCCGTTCCCGCCTGCACCCCCCGACCCGATCATCGACCAGGCACCCGGACCGCCATTGCCGCCGTTACCGCCGGTGACGCTGCCGATGACACCGGTCCCGAAGCTGCCGCCGTTGCCACCGTTACCGCCGGGACTGAAGATCAGCATCCCCATCGCGCCGTTGCCGCCGTTGCCGGCCTTGCCGCCGTTGATGCCGGCGACGTTGCCGCCATTGCCGCCATTGCCGCCGTTGCCGGTCAGCCACCCGGCCATGCCGCCGTTGCCACCGTTTCCGGCGGTGCCGCCACCCATCCCCTCGATGTCTCCGCCGGTGCCACCGGCGCCACCGTCACCGATGACGGCGGCCATACCGCCGCGGCCGCCCGCACCGGCGGTACCCATGACGGCGCTGCCCCCGTCGCCACCCTGTCCGCCGTTGCCGAAGAAGCTGGTCGGCAGACCGCCGAGTTCGCCGAGCATGATCATCGATCCCGCCATGCCGCCTCGGCCACCAGCGCCGCCGTTGGTCATCATCCCGCTTGCGGCGGCGCCGTTACCGCCCTTGCCGCCATTGCCGAAGAACAGGCCGCCACGCCCGCCGTCCCCGCCGACCAGACCCGCCGTCACGGCATTACCGCCGCTGCCGCCGCTTCCGAACCAGCCTGCGGCACCGCCGGCGCCGCCGTTGAATCCGTTGCCGCCGTTGCCGATCAGTCCGCCCTTGCCGCCATTGCAGGCACCTATGGCGCAGGCGCCGGCGTAGCCGGTGTAGCTGTATCCGTTGCCGAACAGGATGCCCGCATCCGGACTGTCGGCCGTGCCATCGCCGAACAGCCGCAGGTTCGGGCCGACCGCCGCCGCCTTGGGCGCGGCCGGCGCTACCTGGGCTGGAACCGTTGCGAAAGCAGCGATTTCGATGGGATCCACCGTTCGCACGCTTGCGGCCGAAGCCGCCTTGGGCGGCGTCGGGTCGCCCGCCGGCATGCCGTCGTCCTCAGGCTCGCTCAGAGCCGGTGCGGGCGCATCCTTGGCGCGAGTCCCCGGGCCGATGGCATCCCGACTCGGCTTACTCCCCCGCGTCCGGTTGGCCTCAGCGGCACCCTTCGAATTCCGATCGGCCGTCGCCTCAGCAGAAGACGCCCCTTCCGAATCAGCCACCGCCGAGAAGGGCACGGCGATGGAAAGACCCACCCCGAGCGCGACGGCCAAAGCGCCAACACGGCCAACAAGAATTCCGGACATCCGCGTGTTCCTTTCAAATTTCAAATGTCCCCTAGTGGGACACCGTCTTAGTCGCGAGCGCGATGGTAAAAGTTCCCTACTTGTTCTGGCAGCAGACGGGGACTTTGCCGCGCAGCATGGACACCAGCATGTAGGGCCCGCGGCTGAGGCAGACTCCGAACACCGCCCGCATGAGCGCCGCGAAAAGGCCGAAACCGGTGGCGATTACACCGACCATCGGCGCCCCGAAAGCGAAACCGGCGACACCCGCGCTGCAGACGATGAATCCGATCACTTGCGCGAAGCGCACCTGCTCGACGTAGTCACGCGCCGTCGGAGGCCCGACTCGCGGCGCAATCAGCTTCTGATAGGCCACCGCATAGGGGTGCCTGCCAGGTCCCCACAGGGCGCCGATCCCGAAGGCCACTGCCTGCAAGGCCAACACAACCGCTGCCGCGTGAACATGGAAGTTCGCGACGATCACAACGGTGGCCAGCACGGTCGCGGTGACAATGGCGGTAAAGCGGATCACCCGGGCGTCAACCTGGGCGGGTGCGACTGTCGACAGGTCTGTAGACATCCCGACTCCTTCGTCTAATCGTGTGCGCTCTTCGTGTGCTTTCACAGGAGTTAGTCGGATCGCAGTGCGGTCCGGTTCCGGATGTCTGGAACAAACTCGCCGCGGTGCGCGACTATTGGTGCATGGACTGCGACACCGCGCGGGAGGCGCTGTCGGCTCGGATCGACGGTGAGCGCGAACCCATCCCCGCCGCGCGAGTGGACGAGCATCTGGTGACCTGCGCCTCCTGCCGAGACTGGCAGGCCGCGGCCGTGGAACAGACCCAGCTACTACGGCGGCTCGCCGGGCGCTCCCAGGTCGCCGCGGTCCGGCCGCTGCCCCAGGAGCCGGCCCGGCGCCTGGATTCGGTCTCGGTCTCGGCGTCGTGGCGACGCTGGGCGTTGGGCGGGGTGGGGGTCGTCCAGCTGCTGTTGGCGATCACCCAGGGCCTCGGATTCCACCTTGGAGTCGAGCACGCGGCGATGGGCGGACACATACTCAACGAGTCCACGGCATGGTCGGCGGCTCTGGGTGTGGTGATGGTGGTCGCGGCGATACGGCCCACGGTCGCGGGAGGGTTGGCGTGGGTGCTGGCCGCCTTCGCTGCGGTACTGGCCGTGTACGTCGGCGTCGACGCCGCCGCCGGGCGGGTCACCTTCGATCGCGCCCTGACCCATGTCCCGGTGCTGGCCGGGGCCGCGCTGGCGTGGTTGGTGTGGCGCACCGATCGCCCGGACCGGCACTCACCGGACCGGACTGCGGCCCCCGATGACATCGTGCTGCCGCGGAACGCCTCCCTGGGCCGTCGACGCAGCCATTTACGGCCGACCGACGACTCGGCGGCCTGATTTTCAGAGCATCACCGCGAACATGATCGCCATTCCGGCCGCCATCGCGAACTGGCACAGAATGCCCAGACTCTGCCCCGGCGTCCCTGATGCCGGCTGCAGACGACTGGTGACGAAACGGTAGAACCAGAACGCCGCAGCCACCCCGAAGCCGACTGCGCACACCCAGTTGAGTCCGCCAATCCACGATGCGGCGTCCGTCCCGGTGTGGCCGGCGGCGACCTGCGATCCGTGCCCGGCATGGCCGGCGTGACCGGCATGTCCGGCGTGTCCAGACGTCGCCGGCATGTCCATGTCCATATCGTGCCCCGACTCCGCCGACCCCTTCGGCAGCGCCAGACCGCCCATGGCGGCATACATCCACGCCATCGCCATCATCATCAGCGCGTGGTAGCCGTTAGCTCCCCGGTGGACACGGCCGGTGATCGTGATGGCCACGAACCACACCGCGGCGAGGGCGAAAAAGATCATCGGGGCGCGCGCGGGGAGATCGGCACCACGCGGCCAGGCCATCACCGCCATCGCAATCGCCATCAGGGCGTGCAACGAGTGGCTGATCAGACTGGCCGGCGAGTGCCTGCCTGCCACCATGCCCCGCACGCAGACCGCCGCGCTGAACCCGAACAGCAGCGTGACCAACCACCGAAGCCCGACATCCTGGATCATCGTGCTGCTCCCGCTGTAATCGTCACAGGCAATAGGTCGACCGCGGCGCGTGGAAAGTTCCGGGCGCCGCCGCAGGAGCTTAGGCGGTTCTGGAATCATCGATGGAAACCGGATTGGAGCCCACCACGTCCACGCATCCCGAACCGACCCGTTCACGCACCGGCTGGCTGCTGCTGGCCGGTTTCGCCGTCGCCGTGGGCGCCGTCGCGGCCTATGCGCTGGCGGTACTGACCCCGACCGCGCCGACGGCCCTCGCCCGGACTGTCGGTTATTTCACCGCCGCGGTCGCCGGCGCCGCCTGCCTGGGTGGGCTGGTTCTCGTGCTGATCACCGCACGGCCCGACGAGCGGGGAGTCATCGACGCCGCCGCGTTCCGGGTCCACCGGGTGGTCGAACGGCTCTCGGTGATCTGGATGATCGCCGCGTCGGTCATGGTGGTGGTTCAGGCGGCCGCCGACTCCGGTGTGTCGACGCCACGGGTGCTCAGCAGCGGTATGTTCCCCTCTGCGTTGGGCGCATCGGAAAGTGCACGCGGATGGGTTGCGACGGCGGTCTGCGCCGCGGCGCTCAGCGGCGCCTCACGGCTGGTTTTGCGGTGGGAATGGCATGTGCCGCTGATGATTCCGGCGATCGTGGGTGTTGTGGCGGCTCCGGTCACCGGCGACGCGGGTCAGGGACCCGATCACGATTACACCACCGGTGCGATGATCGTGTTCGCCCTCGCCGTCTCGGTGTGGGCTGGGATCAAGATCGTGGCGGCGGTGGCACCGCCTGATGCCGCGCTGCGACGCCGGGTAACGATCGTCACGCTGACCGCAGCGGCCGTCGCCGCGGTCTACGGGGCACTGCTGACCGTGTTGCGGGTCGGCACAGCCGATTTGGCTTCGGGGTACGGCCGGCTGGCATTGATGGCCGCTGCGCTGCTACTGGCGACCCTCGCCGTCGATGCGAACTCGTTGCGGACCCACCGCACACCCGGTCCCGCCGGCGTACTGGCGGCGATGGCAACCCTGGCGGCACTGGCGTTGATGGCCGTGCAGACCGCTCCACTGCTGCTGGCCACGAAACCGACGGTGTGGGACATCCTGTTGGGCTATCAACTGCCCGGCGCCCCGACCGCGTGGCGGTTGGCGACGTTCTGGCGTTTCGACGTCTTCCTCGGCGCAGGAGCCCTTGTCCTTGCCGGCGGATACCTGTTGGCGGTGGCCAAATTGCGCCGGCGCGGCGACCGCTGGCCGGTGGGCCGCACCGTCGGCTGGCTGGCCGGGTGCGCCGCGGTGGTGCTGGCCACCAGTTCGGGCATGCGGTCCTACGGATCGGCGATGTTCAGCATGCACATGGTCGAGCACATGACGCTCAACATGTTCGCGCCAGTGCTGCTGGTTCTCGGCGCACCGGTCACGCTGGCGCTGCGGGTGCTGCCCACAGCCGGCCCAGGCAACCCGCCCGGTCCGCGGGAGTGGATCACCCGGTTCATCCACTCCCCGATCACCGGGTTCCTCTCCAGCCCGGTGACGGCGTTCGTGCTGTTCATCGGCTCGCTGTATGCGGTGTACTTCACCGCAGTCTTCGACACCCTGATCCGCTACCACTGGGGCCATGAGTTCATGGC
>NZ_JBIIOV010000201.1:0-5387 GCF_044342925.1 Mycobacterium sp.
CCATGGCCTACCTCGACGTGGTGGCCGCGGCCAAGCAGATCTCGCCGGTGCCGGTGGCGGCCTACCAGGTGTCGGGGGAGTACGCGATGATCGCCGCCGCCGCGGCCAACGGCTGGGTCGACCGCCATGCGGCGGTGCTGGAGTCGCTGACCGGAATCCGGCGCGCCGGGGCCGACATCGTTCTGACCTACTGGGCTGCCGAGGCAGCGGGGTGGCTGACATGAGCACCCAGCCGCGGCACCAGAAGGAGCCCCCTAGTGCGCCGGTGCGCCCCGTCGACGTCGACACGGGTTTCTGGCTCTGGCTTATCGCTGTGCCGCTGATGGTCACCGGACAGCTCGCCGACGCCTTCGTCGCCTCCCAATCAGCCGGCTCGGCGCATGTGTTCGTGGTGACGGCCTTCCTTGCGGCCATCCTCGGCGGCGTGGTGGTGGGGTTCCTGGCGCTGCTGCGTTCCGGCTACCGCTGGGCCCGCACCCTGCTTACCACCGGGGGGCTGGTGACCATCTTCTTCACCGCCGCCAACCTGTCGAGCACCACCCGCCCGCCGATACCCGCGGTGGTCTACGCGGTCACCGGCATCTTCGGGTCGGTCTTCATCGCCGGCGGCATCTACCTGCTGCACCGCCCCGACTCGCACCGGTTCTTCGTCCACTGAGTCGACGGTGGACCGCTCCCGCCCGATAGGCTTTGGCCACAGAATGACCGTTCCCGCCCCCCGCCCCGGTGCCGTCACCGCCGCCTGCTGGCTGCTGGTGGCCGGTGCGGCGCTGCTGATGTCCGGGGGACTGCTGGCCGCCCTGATGAGTTTCGACTCGCTGCGCCAGGCAGCGCCGCCGACGGTCACCGACGACGCGGTCCGCGAGTACGCCCGGCTCTACCACGGCAGCGGAGTCCTGTTCGCCGTCGCCGGTCTGGCGCTGGCCTGGTTCGCCGCCCGGGCCCGCAACCGCGACCCCCGGTCCCGCCGGGCCGCGATGGCGCTGGCGCTGACGGTGGTCGTCCTGGTCGCGGTGGCCGCGGTGTTCGCCGGTACCCACATCCTGGCGCTGCTGAGCCTGCTGCTGATCATCATCGGGGCGTTGTTGCTGGGCCGGCCCGCCGTCGTGGAATGGTATGCCGGTGGCTGAGGATCCGGAGACCGGGGATCGCGACGGCGCCGAACACTCGGATGTGCTGTTCTTCGAGAACGGCGCCAGCTGGCTGTGGCTGCTGGCCGGGCCCGCGGCCGCGCTGGCCATGGTCTTCGTGCAGTACCGGGCCGGCCTGGGCTTCCGCCCCACCGTCCCGCTCATGTTCCTGGTGATGGTCAGCGGGTTCCTCGGCCTGCAGGTCAAGGCCGCGCGCATTCACACCAGCGTCGAACTCACCGCCACGTCACTGCGGGAGGGCACGCAGGTGACGCCCATCGCGGACATCCTCGAGGTGTTCGGTGAACCCGAGGTGCCGGTCAAGCAGCGCAGCGCCATCTCGAGTTGGCGGGCCAAGCCGGAACCGCCCCGTGAGAAATGGCAGGCCTCCCGGGCGCTTGGCGAACTGTCCGGGGTACCCCGGGGGCGTACCGCGGTCGGCATCCGCCTGGTCGGCAAAGCGCGTTTTGCCCAGGCCTGGGCCCGTGATCACGAGCGGTTGCGCACCGAATTGCTCCGACTGGTGCAATCGCGGTGAGGCACGTCGTCCAACTGGTGCTCGCCGCGATCGCGGCGGCCGGTGCCGTGCTGTGCTGGCTGCACGTCACCAGCCTGGTCGACGTTCCGCCCGTCACCGACGGCCAGCCGGCGACGGTATCGGTGGTCTACGACCCGCCGCTGATGTTCCTGGTCTGGCTGCTGGCGACCACGGCCGGGGTGCTGGCCGTCCTCGGGGTTGCCGGACTGCACCGGCGGCGGGCCGGTCGCGACCTTGGCTTATATACCCCCTAGGGGTATTGTCTTCGGTATGGCCATGACCGAACTGACGCTGACGACCGATCTCACGCTGTCCGGGATGAGTTGTGCGTCCTGCGCCTCCCGGATCGAAGGCAACCTCAACAAGCTCGACGGGGTGCGGGCATCGGTGAACTTCGCCGTCGAGCAGGCGCACGTCGAACACGGCCCGGAGGTCTCCGACGCGGACCTGGTGCGCGCCGTCGAATCCAGCGGATACCGCGCCGCGGTCATCGACCATTCCCAGCACCACGGCGACCCTTCCCGCAATCATGGCGATGCGCACGACCACATGATCCATGGCGTCCCCGAGGATCAGCTGCGGTCCCGGTTGATCGGTTCGGCTGTGCTGGCGGTGCCGGTGCTCGCCATCTCGATGGTGATGGCCTGGCAGTTCCCCGGCTGGCAGTGGGTGGTCCTGGCGCTGACCACGCCGATCGTGTTCTGGGGCGGCTATCCGTTCCACAAGGCGGCGCTCAACAGTGCCCGGCACGGGTCGTCGACCATGGACACCCTGGTGTCGCTGGGCACCCTGTCGGCCTACATCTGGTCGGTGGTTACCCTCGTCGCCGGTATCGGTGGCCATGCGCACGAGCACGGCCATGTCTACTTTGAGGTGGCCGCGGCAGTGACGGTATTCCTGCTGGCCGGCCGCTACGCGGAAGCCAAGGCCAAGCGCGCCGCCGGTTCGGCGCTGCGCGCGCTGCTCTCGCTCGGCGCCAAGGAGGCCGTCGTGATTCGCGGCGGTGCAGAGGTGCGGATCCCCGCCGATCAGCTGTCGGTGGGCGAGGTGATCGTGGTGCGCCCGGGCGAGCGGGTGGCCACCGACGGGGTCGTCGTCGACGGCGCTTCGGCCCTGGATTCCTCGGCGATGACCGGCGAATCGGTGCCGGTCGACGTCCGCCCCGGCGACGAGGTGCTCGGCGGTTCGGTCAACACCTACGGCCGGATTCTGGTCCGCGCGTCCAAGGTCGGCTCGGACACCCAGCTGGCCCGGATGGCCCGGATGGTCGCCGACGCCCAAAGCGGCAAGGCCTCGATTCAGCGGCTGGCCGACCGGGTGTCGGCGGTGTTTGTGCCCGCGGTGCTCGTCATCGCCGCCGTGACGCTGGCCGCCTGGCTGCTCACCGGCCACTCGGTGGCGGCCGCGTTCACCGCGGCGGTGGCGGTGCTGATCATCGCCTGCCCGTGCGCGCTCGGGCTGGCCACACCGACGGCCATCCTGGTGGGCACCGGTCGCGGCGCCCAGCTCGGTGTGCTGATCAAGGAGCCGCAGGTGCTGGAGACGGTCAGCGGCATCGACACCGTCGTGCTGGACAAGACCGGCACCGTCACCACCGGCGCGATGAGCATCGAGGACGTCGAAGTGTCCGCGGGGGAGGACGCCGACACCGTGCTGGCCCGCGCCGCCGCCGTCGAGTCCGCCTCGGAGCATCCGGTGGCTGCGGCGATCGTCGCAGCGGCCCGCGCCCGCGGTCTGACCATCGCCGCCGTCAGCGACTTCGCCAACGAACCCGGGACCGGGGTGCACGGTGTGGTGGACGGTGTCGTCGTCCGGGTGGCCCGCGCCGCGGACAGCGACGGGCGCACCAGCGTCGCGGTGAGCTGGGCCGGCCCCGACGCCCGCAACATCGAACGCGGTGTGATCCGGCTGGCCGACGCCGTCAAACCCACCAGCGCCGCGGCGATCGCGGAGTTGAGGGCGATGGGCATCACCCCGATCCTGCTCACCGGTGACAACGCTGCGGTGGCCACCCGGGTGGCCACCGAGGTCGGTATCGCGCCGCACGACGTGATCGCCGGCGTCCTGCCGTCCGAGAAAGCCGACGCCGTCAAGAAGCTGCAGGCCCAGGGGCGCAAGGTCGCGATGGTCGGCGACGGCGTCAACGACTCGGTGGCGCTGGCCACCGCCGACATCGGCATGGCGATGGGCACCGGCACCGACGCCGCGATCGAGGCCGGTGACATCACCCTGATCCGGGGCGACCTGCGTACGGTGCCCACCGCGCTGCGGCTTTCCGCGCGCACCTTGCGGACCATCAAGCAGAACCTGTTCTGGGCGTTCGGCTACAACATCGCCGCCATCCCGCTGGCGGCACTGGGACTGCTGAACCCGATGATCGCCGGCGCGGCGATGGCGGCGTCGTCGGTGCTGGTGGTCACCAACAGCCTGCGGCTGCGACGTTTCCACTGACCCGGGATTGGTACAAAGTTCGGAATCTGTAACACTGTGTCACATGACCGAGCTTGACCAGCGTTCTGCCACCGATCCGGCTGCCAGCGCACCAACCGACGACGCCCTGCCGCTGGGCCCGGACTCGCTGATCTGGAAGTACTTCGGCGACCGCCGCATCGCGCTGATCGGTCCCCGGCCGGCCGTGCTGCAGAACATGCTGGCCGGGCTCGGTCAGGGTGTCGAGGACCACTCGGTGTTCTTCGCCGACACCGCCGCGCGGATCAAGCGATCGCTGCCGCCGATCTACCGCACCGTCTACGGCAGCGAGGACGCCAACGCCGGACCGCGAGTCCGCAAGTTCCACACCAACATCAAGGGCGAGCTGCCCGACGAGTACGCCAACGAATCCAACAAGGGCCGCTATCACGCGCTGGACCCGGAGACTTACTACTGGGCGCACGCCACCTTCTTCGACCAGGCGCTCTACTTCGCCGACACCTTCGTCACGAAGCTCTCCCGCGAGGAGAAGGAGCGGATGTACCGGGAGTCCAAGACCTGGTATCGCCGCTACGGCGTCAGCGACCGGCCGATGCCGGCCGACTACGCGGCCTTCGAGAAGTACTGGGACCACATGATCAACGACGTGCTGGTTGCTCACAAGACCGCCAAGTACGGCGTCGGCTACGTCACCAAGGGCTTCCCCAAGCCCAAGGGGGTGTCGCCGCTGGTGTGGAAAATCGTTGCACCGCTGTTCAATCCGCTGGCGGCGTTCCTCACCACCGGCGGCATGCCGCCGCGCACCCGGGGGATCCTCGGCCTGCCGTGGGACGACCGCAAGGAGCGCCGCTACCAGCGCTTCGCCGCGCTGTGCCGCACCCCGGCGGCGAACTGGCTGTGGGGGCAGGTGCCCGCCTCGTATCGACTGGTGCCCTATGCCAGAGAGGGTTTCGCCCGGTATGCCTGACGCCGCGTCGGACTCGATCCTTGACGCCGCACTCGTCGAGTTCGAGCGGCACGGCATCCGCAAGGTGGCTCTCGACGACGTCGCCCGCCGGGCCGGTGTCAGCCGCACCACGATCTACCGCCGCTTCGCCAACCGGGACGACCTGGTCTCGGCGGTGATGGACCGGGAGAACGCGCGGTTGTTCGCCGATATCGCCGAGGAGCTCAAACAGGCTCGCCCGCAATCGAATTACTACGTCGAGGCCTTCACTTCGGCGATCCTGCGCAGCCGACGGCACCGGGTGCTCAACCGGATGATCACCGACGAGCCCGCGCTGACGCTG
>NZ_JBIIOV010000250.1:0-2985 GCF_044342925.1 Mycobacterium sp.
GGTTCATGGCCTTGCATCGGTCTTCAGTTTCGGATAGGGCGTCAGCAAGTGAGATTCGATGAGTTCATTGAACAGAGCCAGTTCGTGGCGGAGTCGGTCGACCAGTTTGACGGGTTCGTGGTGGAGGTGGCTGTACCTCCTGAATGGGAACCCTTCGATTCCTCACCCGTTGCACGAGTGTGGGTTTGGCGCGCCGACCCATCCATCAAGCAGTTCTGCACCAATGCGGTGCTCACAATGACCCGGCTCGACACGGCTCTCGAAGACGGCGAGATTTTTGACATGTTGTGCGAGTGGCAGCTGCAAATAGTGCCGGGTAGCCGCCAACTACATCGCGAACTGACCTCTGCCTCCGACGGTCCGGGCATCGCAGGTTCCCTGATTATGCAATTCCCGACGGAGTACGGCGATCTTAAGAGCTCGTCACAAACGCGCGTCATCTCCACTGATGAGCAGACATTTGTCGCGCAACTGACTCTGACCTCACTCCACGATTCACCACGGAACTGGGAGAACCTGAGCCTGATCGTCAGACCTGCCGAGTGGGGCGGCCGCCCTTCAACCTGGCGCCACAGCACCGCACCGACGGTCCAACCTGTCGGCGATCACTCATGACAAGAGCGTCTCGCAAGATCTCGCTCGTCACGATCTTGCGGTACGTGGTTGGCATTGCGCTACTGATGACGGCGTTACTCAATGGATTAATTTTCGATCAGCCGGACTGGGCTAGAAGCCTCGGCTTCGCAACGGCCGGATTGGCTCTCATCGTCATTGGCAGCGGCCGAATCTTTCGGCCCGCAGTATCTCGTGTGAGCGACAGCATCACCTGCCGCTTCATTCCTTGGTACGAGGGCAACCCGTACGGGGCGCTCGTAGTTGTCCCCTTGATGGGCATCTGGATGATCGTCTCTGCGTCCTCTCATCCGTCCAATGGCTCCCTCTTCCGAAACCTCGGGATCGTGGTACTCGCCGTGACACCGGTTTCCCTCTTCTACTTCGTCCGTGAATGGCGACGGTGCCTCTTGCGTATCACTGGCTCAGCTCTGACCCTGCCCATGCCCGCTCAGGGCTACGCGCTCAGGGAGATTCGCCGCGAGAATATCCAATCAATCGAGCCCGCGGTCGGCAGTCACGTGAACAATCTCAATACCGCAATGACCGAAATTGTCTTCAACCCAATGGACTCAAACCCCAGCGCGTCAGAGTCGGTGCTGATCGGACCTTCTAACAGCAAGAATGCTATTTGGTTGACCGTCGAGCCCGCTAATTTGCTTGCCGCACTTCAGGCTTGGAAGAACGGTCACTCAGAGGATCGCGCACTACTTGACCGCATCGAGGCGATTTTGCGCGGTGGGGTTAGTGGTTGAGGATTGAAAGCGATCAGCACGACGGCGACGGTAGCCGCGGTTAGCGATAACCCGCTGGCGCAGCCCCGCCCTCCTTGCCATCCTCCGGTATTCCTCACCCCGCCATTCCTCACCCCGAACACCACGAGTGGAGTCAAGGCGGCAGCAAGTAAGAAGGGGGCGGGTAAGGGTGCGCAGGTCGGTGCCGACGGTGGCTGCCACCTCATAGCCGGGATCGACGTCGCAGATGTCGGGATGCCCGTCGGCAACCACAATCCACCACCGCGCTGCGCGCGGTGCCACATCGCCCAGCCGGATCGCCACTGTGGTGCGACCGGGCGGCCAACGGCTGGCGGGGATCTTGCGCTGCATGTCCCACATCAAAAGATGGGGGTCCAGATCGTCGTCGCCGAGTTCGCCGATCCAGCGCACACCCCAGACGCCCAGTGCGTCGACCACGCCTGCCAGTTCGCGGCCGCACTCGGTCAGCGCGTAGCCGGCGCGGCCGTCAGCCTCCACCGGCGCGACCACCCCGGCCCGGGTCAGGGTCTTCAACCGCTTGGACAACAGCGCCGGTGACATCCGCGGAAGCCCTCGGCGCAGATCGTTGAAATGCCGGCTGCCTTCGAGCAGCTCACGCACCACCAGCAAGGTCCACCGTTCGTCCAGCACATCCATCGCCTTGGAGACGGGGCAGAACTGCCCGTAACCCGACATCTAGCGGGGGTACCCGCCCCGGTTCAGATTTTGCACTGGATCGGCCCCGCGTTCGAGCCGACGATCGAAGAAGACCGACCAGAAAGGGACCGCCATGAGTACCGCCATCACCGACAAAGAGCTGGAAACCCGGCACCGCGCCCTGTGGGCGCTGGGCAACTACCGCGCCATCGCTGACGAGGTGGTCGCAGGGCTGGGACCCGAAGTGGTCGCCGCCGCGAATGTCCGGCGCGGCGAGCGGGTTCTCGACATCGCGACGGGCACCGGCAACGCGGCCCTGGCCGCCGCGGCGGGCGGCGCCGATGTGACCGCCATCGATCTGTGCCCCGAATTGCTCGAACAGGGTCGTGAACTTGCCGTCGCGCGCGGCCTGGCAACCACGTTCATCGAAGCCAACGCCGAGGCGCTGCCCTTCGAGAACGGCCAGTTCGACGTCGTGCTGTCCTGCATCGGGGTCATGTTCGCCCCGCACCATCAAAAAGCGGCCGACGAACTTGTCCGGGTCTGCCGGTCCGGCGGCAGGATCGCCGTGTTGAACTGGACGCCAGACGGTTTCATCGGTCGCCTGTTCGCCACCATGAAGCCCTATATGCCCGCCCCGCCACCCGGGGCGCAGCCGCCGCCGCTCTGGGGCGACGAGGACCACGTCCGTCAGCTTCTCGGCAATCGCGTCACCGATGTGCAACTCCGGTTGGGCAACCTGACAGTCGACCATTTCGCCGACGGCGCGGCGTTCCGCGACTATTTCAAGGCGCACTACGGGCCAACCATCACGGCCTACCGCGGCATCGGCGACGATTCCGCCCGTGCCGCAGCGCTCGATGCGGACCTGGCCGCCCTCGGGGACGATGCCCTGGCCGGATCGAGGGCCATGGATTGGCAGTATCTGATCGTCATGGCACGACGCTGCTGAACGCGACGG
>NZ_JBIIOV010000046.1:0-19820 GCF_044342925.1 Mycobacterium sp.
ATCGTGGGGCACCTGACCAGCCGGGTGCTCCTGCGGCCCGGAGAACAGCACCAGCACCGCCGCATCACGGGAGGACGCAGCGCCCGCACCGCTCAGTGCGGCGAGCACCTCCGGCGGCAACCGGCGGCGGTACACATCCGGAACCCGGTCGAGGTTGTCCAGCAGCGGGGCCAGCCACGGCGGCCGCATCTGCGGGCGAAGCGGTTCGGCTGTGCTCATCGGATGCTGTGTGACCGCTTCGTCACCGCAGCGCCGCGTCCACCGCGGCGGCGATGTCATCGGCGCTGGTGAAGGGCTGTGGCAGCACCTTGGCAACGCTACCGTCCCGGCGCAGCACCACCGTGGCGGGCATCACGTTGGGCACGCCGAGGGCCGCGGCGATACTGCGCCGGCCGTCCTGCAACACCGGCAACCGCACACCCAGCTCGGCCATCCGCAGCAGCGCGGCCAACTCATTCTCGTCCTGATGCACCGTCACGACTTCGACGGATTTCCCGGCGCGGCGCTGATACTCCTGCATCGCGGGTAGTTCGTCCGCGCACGGCCCGCACCAGTAGGCCCACAGGTTGAGCACCACCGTGCGGTCGGCCAGCGTTCGCGCCGCGTCGATCTCGGTGCCATCGGCGGCACATTCGACCATCACGCCGCGCAGCCGCTCGGGACCTGGGCCGCTACCCACCGGGCACGCCGGCAGATCGGCCAATCTGCGCGGTTCGGCCAGCGCCGCGGGGGTGTCAGCGTCGCGGTGCGTGCGAGCAGGGCCGGCTCCGGCCGCCTCCGGCTGCGCCGGCCGCTCGACGAGTTTCGCGGTCAGGGCGACGGCCAGGGCGACCAGGATGGCCAGCACCGCCAGCGTCCAGCGCGTCGACGTTCGCATGCCTACAACCCGGCCAACGCCAGCAGGTGTTCGGTCTCAGGTCCGCGTACCAGCTCCGCGGCCGCCACGGGATCGGTGGGGCCGGTGCCGTACGACGGACAGTCCCGGGCCAGCACACACACACCGCAGGCCGGCTTGCGGGCATGGCAGACCCGGCGGCCGTGGAAGATCACCCGGTGGCTCAACAGCGTCCACTCCCGGCGCTCGATGAGTTCGCCGACGGCATGCTCGACCTTGACCGGATCGGTGTCGGTGGTCCAGCGCCAGCGCCGTGCCAGCCTGCCGAAGTGGGTGTCGACAGTGATGCCCGGTATGCCGAAGGCGTTGCCGAGAATGACGTTGGCGGTCTTGCGACCCACCCCGGGCAGCGTCACCAGTTCGTCCAGGGTGCGGGGCACTTCGCCGTCGAACCGCTCCACCAGTTCCTGTCCGAGCCGGATCAGTGAAGTGCTCTTGTTGCGGTAGAAGCCGGTGGGCCTGATCAATTCCTCCAGCTCGGTGCGGTTGGCCCCGGCGTAATCGCGCGCCGTGCGGTACTTCGCGAACACGGCGGGGGTGGTCAGGTTGACCCGCTTGTCGGTGCTCTGCGCCGACAGAATGGTGGCGACGGCAAGTTCGAGCGGGTTGGTGAAATCCAGTTCGCAGTACACGTGTGGGAAGGCCACCGCCAACGCTCGGTTCATTCGGCGAGCGCGCCGCACCAGGCCCAGATGCGTCTCGGCATCCCACTTCCCTGCCGGCGTCGCCAACCGCTCTGAGGACCTCGCCGCCATCTGAGCCAGGGTACTGACCGCCGACAGACCGGTGGCATTTCGTGATCCCGATGAGACGTTGCGCCGGTTTACTTGCGGCCTATGTCGTGGTTGGTCGCGGTGTCGTTCCCCGCACTGCTGATGCTGTTCACCGTGGGCTTGCAGCGACTGGAGAGCCTGGTGCACAGCGACCGCCCGTCGGCCGGCGAACTGACCGCGCGACTGGAACGCGCCGCAAGGGCCACCCGGGAGAAAGCAGCGCAGCGAACGCTCATCGAATTGGGTTCGTCCCAGCCGCCACCGCGGTTCGACCCCATTCTCCTCATCGACGAGCCCGGGCTGCCGACCCGCCCGAATCCACTATTTCAGCCAACGGGATTCGCCAACCCTGTGTAGCGTTGTCAGTCGTTGAGACCGCCTAAGCATTAGGGTTGTGTGTGCGGTCGCGTGAGCGCGCAACGGCCACCCGCACGAGCTGAGAGGGACACGTGGACGAGATCCTGGCCAGGGCCGGAATCTTCCAGGGCGTAGATCCGACCGCGGTATCCGCCCTTACCAAGCAGCTGCAGCCGGTTGATTTTCCCCGCGGCCACACGGTGTTCTCCGAAGGCGAGCCAGGTGACCGGCTCTACATCATCCTCACCGGCAAGGTGAAGATCGGCCGGCGCTCTCCGGACGGCCGAGAGAACCTGCTGACGATCATGGGTCCGTCGGACATGTTCGGCGAGCTGTCGATCTTCGACCCCGGGCCGCGAACGTCGAGCGCCACCACCATCACCGAGGTGCGCGCGGTCTCGATGGACCGCGACGCGCTGCGGGCGTGGATCGCCGATCGCCCGGAGATCGCCGAGCAGCTGCTGCGGGTGCTGGCACGCCGGTTGCGGCGCACCAACAACAACCTGGCCGACCTGATCTTCACCGACGTTCCGGGGCGGGTCGCCAAGCAGCTCCTGCAGCTCGCGCAGCGGTTCGGCACCCAGGAGGGTGGCGCCATGCGGGTCACCCACGATCTGACCCAGGAGGAGATCGCCCAGCTCGTCGGCGCCTCCCGTGAGACGGTCAACAAGGCGCTGGCCGACTTCGCCCATCGCGGGTGGATCCGGTTGGAGGGCAAGAGCGTTCTGATCTGCGACTCCGAGCGGCTGGCGAGGCGAGCGCGGTAACCACCGCGGGATTGCGCTGACGCAGGGGCCCACTCGGTGTTGTTCTGCCTGCCGTCAATCTCGGC
This sequence comes from Mycobacterium sp., assembly GCF_044342925.1. Lineage (GTDB taxonomy): Bacteria > Actinomycetota > Actinomycetes > Mycobacteriales > Mycobacteriaceae > Mycobacterium. Next base: position 2,858 of record NZ_JBIIOV010000046.1, read on the forward strand.
GCAAGTAGTCCAGCTGGGCCCGCACCGACGATTCGGCGGCGTCCCACAGGGTGGTGTCAACATCGGCGTAGACATGCTCGACCACCTGTCGCGGCGTCGCGTCGTCCCCCAGCACCCGCAACGCGCTTCGCACCTGTTCGAGGCGCTCCTGCCGGTGCGCCAGGTACACGTCCGCGACAGCGCCCACGTCGGCCAGCTCGGGTCCGTGGCCGGGTAACACCATACGCGCGCCCAGCCCGCGGAGCCGGCGCAGCGAATGCAGGTAGTCGGCCAGGCTGCCGTCCTCGGCGTCGATGACAGCGGTGCCCCGGCCGAGCACGGTGTCGGCGGTCAGCACCGCGTCGTCGAGCACGAAGCTCATCGAGTCGGCGGTATGACCGGGCGTCGACAACACCCCGATCCGCAGGCCGGCAGCCTCGATCATCTCGCCGTCGCGCAGGTAGCCGCCGCGCCCGCGCAGAAACCCGCTGCCCACCGAACGGACCACCGCGCCGCTGGCATCGACGAGCTTGTCGATCCCGTAGGTGTGGTCGCCGTGCCGGTGACTGATCAGGACCACGGCGATCCGGCCCAGCCCGGCGAGGCGGGCAATGTGTTCGTCGTCGTCAGGACCGGGGTCGACCACCACGCACTCGGGGTTCCCCGGCGCGCGCAGCACCCAGGTGTTGGTGCCCTCCAGCGTCAGCGGGCCGGGGTTGTGGCACAGCAGGACCGCAGCCGTGTCGGTGACCTGCCGCAGCCGGCCGTAAGCCGGATGGCCGCCGCCCGGGTTCGACTGAGCCCCACTTAGATCCAGCTTCGAGGTCAATCGACCTCGACGATGAGTTCGACCTCGACCGGTGCGTCCAACGGCAACGACGTGACGCCCAGCGCGGAGCGGGCGTGGGCACCGGCGGGCCCGAACACCTCACCGAGAAGCTCGGACGCGCCGTTGATCACACCGGGCTGACCGGTGAAACCGGGAGCCGAGGCGACGAAGCCGACCACTTTCACCACCCGGACCACCGAGTCGAGACCGACCAGTGCGTCGATGGCGGCCAGGCCGTTCAGCGCGCACGTGCGGGCTGCCACTTTGCCCTCTTCGGCACTCACCTCGGCACCGAGCTTGCCCGAATGCGTGGGCTCGCCGGCTTCCAGCGGGAGCTGACCGGAGGTGTAGACCAGGTTGCCCGTCCGCACAGCTGGGACGTAGGCGGCCAGCGGAGTCGCGACCGAAGGCAGCGTGATGCCCAGTTCGGCGAGCCGGGCGTTGGCGCTCGGCGCGCTGCTCACTTCGGCCTCTTCAGGTACGCGACGTGCTGCTCGCCGGTCGGGCCCTGCAACACCGAGACAAGCTCCCAGCCGTCAGCACCCCACTGGTCGAGGATCTGCTTGGTCGCATGGGTCAGCAACGGCACCGTCGCGTACTCCCAGGTTGTTGGTTGGCTCATGACGGAAGCCTAACCTCCTGCCGATTAACGAGGCGCTGCTATGTCCTTGGATAGCATGCACTGGTGACGACCATTCCGAGTGGCGGCAGCGCAGTCGGCTGGCCCGACCGCCTCACCCAGGCCCGACTGCACTTTGTCACCGGCAAGGGAGGAACCGGCAAGACCACCGTCGCGGCAGCTCTCGCGCTCACTCTGGCCGCCGGCGGCCGCCGGGTGCTGCTGGTGGAAGTCGAAGAGCGGCAAGGGATTGCGCAGCTTTTCGACGTTCCCCCGCTGCCGTATCAGGAAGTCAAGGTGGCCACTGCCGAGGCAGGCGGCCATGTCAACGCTCTGGCCATCGACATCGAAGCGGCGTTCCTGGAATACCTCGACATGTTCTACAACCTGGGCCTTGCCGGGCGGGCGATGCGCCGGGTCGGCGCCATCGAGTTCGCCACCACGATCGCCCCGGGCCTACGCGACGTTCTGCTGACCGGGAAGGTGAAAGAAGCCGCCGTGCGGCTGGGTCGGGACAACCGGCCGGTGTATGACGCGATCGTCGTCGACTCCCCGCCCACCGGCCGTATCGCGCGGTTCCTCGACGTCACCAAGGCGTTGGCCAGCCTGGCCAAGGGCGGCCCGGTGCACGGGCAGTCCGAGGGTGTGGTGCGACTGCTGCACTCCGAGCAGACCGCCATCCACCTGGTCACCCTGCTTGAGTCGCTGCCCATCCAGGAGACCATCGAGGCGATCGAGGAGCTGGAGAGTCTCGGTCTACCGGTCGGCACCGTGATCGTGAACCGGAACATCCCCGCCTTCCTGCCGTCCGATGCACTGGGCCCGGCGGCCGACGGACACCTCGACGTCGGGGCCGTGCGGTCCGGGCTGGCGCGGGCCGGCATCGATCTGCCCGACCACGATTTCGCGGGCTTGCTCACCGAGACCATCGAGCACGCCAGCCGGATTCGGGCTCGCTCGGAGAGCGCACTGGAGTTGGAGAAACTCCGTGTGCCCCGGCTGGAACTGCCGACGATCGCCGACGGCGTGGATCTGGGCAGCCTCTACGAGCTCGCCGAAGTTCTTGCCCAGCAGGGCGTCAGATAGCGCGATGAGAGGAGTCTTATGAGCGGGGCGCCTGCAGCGCTGGACATGAAGTCCATCCTGTCCGACAGGTCCAACCGGGTGCTGGTGTGCTGCGGTGCCGGCGGTGTCGGCAAGACCACCACCGCGGCGGCAATGGCGTTGCGCGCGGCGGAATACGGCCGCACCGTCGTGGTGCTGACCATCGACCCGGCCAAGCGGCTTGCCCAGGCGCTGGGCATCAAAGAACTCGGCAATGAGCCGCAGCGGGTTCCACTCGGCGAAGAAGTGGCCGGGGAGTTGCACGCCATGATGCTGGACATGCGCCGCACCTTCGACGACATGGTGATAGAACACTCCGATCCTGAACGCGCACAAGCGATTCTGGACAACACGTTCTACCAGACGGTGGCGACGTCGCTATCCGGGACGCAGGAGTACATGGCCATGGAGAAGCTGGGCCAGCTGCTCCATCAGGACCGCTGGGATCTTGTCGTGGTGGATACCCCTCCGTCGCGCAACGCGCTGGACTTCCTCGACGCCCCAAAACGGTTGGGCAACTTCATGGACAGCCGGCTGTGGAAGCTGTTCCTAGGGCCGGGCCGCGGTTTCGGGAAGCTGGTGGCCGGAGCCATGGGCCTGGCGATGAAGGCGCTGTCGACCATCGTCGGCTCGCAGATGCTTTCCGACGCCGCAACGTTCGTGCAGTCCATCGATGAGACCTTCGGCGGCTTCCGGCAGAACGCCGAACGGACCTACGAATTGCTCAAGCGACAAGGCACCCAGTTCGTGGTCGTCTCGGCTGCCGAGCCCGACGCGCTGCGCGAAGCGACGTTCTTCGTCGACCGGCTGTCCGAGGAGAACATGCCGCTAGCCGGCTTGATCCTGAACCGCACCCATCCGATGCTGTCTCCGCTGACGGTGGAGCGCGCCATCGACGGTGCGGTGGAGTTGGAGTCCGGTTTGGCCGCCTCACCCGATCCCGCCGGCGACGAGCTGACCGCGGGGGTGCTGCGGATACACGCCGATCGCGGCCTGACGGCCAAGCGCGAGATCCGGTTGCTGTCGCGGTTCACCGGCGCCAACCCGCATGTGCCGGTGGTAGGCGTGCCGTCACTGCCCTTCGACGTGTCCGACATGAGCGCGCTGCAGGCGATCGCCGAACAGATCACCGGCGAGACGTAAACGTCAGCCGACGCTGCGGTGCTGGCGGGCGGCAAAGAATTCCGCCCAGGAGGAGACCTCGGGGTGTTGCTTGAGCAGGGCACGGCGCTGACGCTCCGTCATACCGCCCCAGACGCCGAACTCAACGCGGTTGTCCAGAGCGTCCGCTCCGCATTCGGTGATGACCGGGCAGTGCCGGCAGATGACGGCGGCCTTTCGCTGGGCAGCGCCGCGGACGAAAAGCTGGTCGGGATCAGCCGAACGACAGAGACCTTTCGAGACCCACGCGATTCGGGCTTCCCCGCTCGCTGGTTGTTGAAGTGAACTGTGCATCGACGCTGTGCTAGTCCTACGGGCAGCGGGCCGAGTCACCGACACTGGCGATCCCCTTCGTCAACAGCCGCCTTTACTGGCGACCAATCCCTCCGATGTAGGCCGCGGTGCGATCTACGCCACATTGCTTCGCCTGTGTAACCTGCGTCGCACTGTGTGCTTAAAGTAGGTGGTCAGTCCAGTTTGCGCAACAGTCGGATCCCAGGAATTTTGGGACAACCGTCCAAGCCGAGCATGAACTGCGGTTTTGTCTCCGGCGTCAGGGATCGTGGTTTGTCTCCACCCCGCCCGGAACCCGACCGGAACCCGACCACGGGCATGAATGGGAGCGGCAGTCGCCTCGTTAGGCTGTAACTCATGTCGGAACGCTCCCCGGCAGGCTCCACGATCATCAAGCTGGCGTGGTCCTGTCTCCTCGCCAGCGTTCTCGTGGCGGCACTGCTGTTCCCCGTGGTGGGGGGATTGGGGTTGATGTCCAACCGCGCGTCCGACATCGTGGCCAACGGATCGACGCAGGTCCTGGAGGGTGACGTCCCTGCAGTGACGACCATGGTCGACGCCAAGGGCAACACCATCGCGTGGCTGTATTCTCAGCGCCGATTCGAGGTGCCCAGCGACAAGATCGCCGACACCATGAAACTGGCCCTGGTCGCGATTGAGGACAAACGTTTCGCCGAGCACAACGGGGTGGACTGGAAGGGCACCCTGACGGGTCTGGCGGGCTACGCCTCCGGGGACTCGGACACCCGCGGCGGCTCCACCATCGAGCAGCAGTACGTGAAGAACTATCAGTTGCTGGTCACCGCGCGGACCGATGCGGAGAGAAGAGCCGCGATCGCGCCGACGCCGGCCCGCAAGCTGCGCGAGATCCGGATGGCGCTAAGCCTGGACAAGACGCTGACCAAGCCGGAGATCCTCACCCGCTACCTCAATCTGGTGTCGTTCGGCAACGGCGCGTTCGGAGTCCAGGATGCCGCCCAGACGTACTTCGGGATCGATGCGGCCAATCTCAACTGGGCGCAGTCGGCGCTGCTCGCAGGGTTGGTGCGGTCCACCAGTTCGTTGAATCCCTACGTGAACCCGGACGGCGCGCTGGCTCGACGAAATCTCGTGCTGGATCAGATGATCGGGCAACTGCCCGATAAGGCCGGCGAGCTGCGGGCGGCCAAGCAGCAGCCGCTGGGCATCCTGCCCCGCCCGAACGAACTGCCGCGGGGTTGCATCGCCGCCGGCGACCGGGCGTTCTTCTGCGATTACGCGCAGGAGTACCTGATGCGGGCGGGCCTGACCAAGGAGCAGATCTCCCGCGGCGGCTACCTGATCAAGACCACGCTGGATCCCGACGTGCAGGGTGACGTCAAGAAGGCGGTCGATGCGCTCGCGGCGCCGGACCTCGACGGCATCGCGAGCGTGATGAACGTGATCCTGCCGGGCAAGACCAGCCACCCGGTGGTCGCCATGGTGAGCAACCGCACCTACGGCTTGGACGTCGACGCCGGGCAGACCGTCCAGCCGCAACCGTTCTCCTTGGTCGGCGACGGTGCCGGCTCGATCTTCAAGATCTTCACCACCGCCGCGGCACTCGATCTGGGGTTGGGGATCAACGCGACGCTGGACGTCCCCGGCAGGTTCGAGGCGCGGGGACTCGGCGAGGGGGGCGCCAAGGGCTGCCCGAAGGAGACCTGGTGCGTGGAGAACTACCGGGATCCGCGCTATCTGCAGATGAACGTCACCGACGCACTGGCGAAGTCGCCGAATACGGCGTTCGCCAAACTCATCTCGCAGGTCGGGGTCAGCCGCACTGTGGACATGGCCGTGCGCCTGGGCCTGCGGTCCTACACCGAACCGGGCACAGCACGCGGGTACGACGTCGACAACAACGAGAGCCTGGCCGATTTCATCAAGCGCCAGAACATCGGGTCGTTCACCCTGGGCCCGTTCCAGGTCAACCCGCTGGAGTTGGCCAACGTCGCTGCCACGCTGGCGTCCGGCGGAATGTGGTGCCCGCCCAATCCGATCGACAAGATCTACGACCGGCGTGGCATCGAGATCGCGATCAACGCCGAAGCCTGCGAGCAGGTGGTACCGGAAGGTCTGGCCAACGCGTTGTCCAATGCGATGAGCAAGGACACCACCACCGGGACCGGCGCACCGGCGGCCAGCGCGTCGGGCTGGGACCTTCCGATGTCGGGCAAGACCGGCACCACCGAAGCGCACCGCTCGGCGGGATTCTTCGGCTACACCAATCGCTTCGCCGCGGTGAACTACATCTACGACGACTCCCCGCAGCCCAGCGACCTGTGTTCGTTCCCGCTGCGCCCCTGTAGCGACGGCGATCTGTTCGGCGGCAAGGAACCGGCCGAGACGTGGTTCACCGCGATGACACCGATCGCGACGAACTTCGGCGACGTCACTATGCCGCCGACTGATCCCCGCTACGTCGACGGCGCGCCGGGCTCACGGGTGCCCAACGTCGGTGGTCTGCCCCAGGACAAAGCGCGAGAAGAGCTGCGCGCCTCCGGATTTCAGATCGCCGACCAGGTGAGCATGCGGAATAACGCCGCGTCGGCCGGAACCGTGCTGGGCACCATCCCGAACGGGCAGGTGGTGCCGGGCATCGTGGTCACCCTGATCGTCAGCAACGGCGTCGCGCCGGCCCCGCCGCCCAAACCGGCCGCGCCGTCGCCGCCGCCCGGCCCGGGCGGTCCCCCGCCACCGCCGCCGCTGCCCGGCCTGCCACCGCAGATCGGATCGACGGTCGTGCAGATTCCAGGCCTCCCGCCGATCACGGTGCCGTTCATCGCGCCGCCACCGCCGCCGCCACCGCCACCGCCACCACCACCACCACCGCCGCCGCCGTAACGGTCGGAAATTTCTCCATCCGCGGCACGGGGAACTGGCAGTAGTCTGCCGGTATGGCCGCCAATGCCTTGAGGACATCAGCCACCGCCGCGGCCGGAACCGCCGCGCTGGGGGTTGCCTACGCCGCGGTGATCGAGCGCAACGCCTTCGTGGTGCGCGAGGTCACGATGCCGGTCCTGACCCCGGGATCGACGCCGCTGCGGGTGCTGCACCTCAGCGACATCCACATGCGCCCGGCGCAGCGCCAGAAACGGGCGTGGCTGCGCGAACTAGCGCAGTGGGAGCCGGACTTCGTGGTCAACACCGGCGACAATCTGGCGCACCCCAAGGCTGTGCCCGCCGTGGTGCAGTCGCTCGGGGACCTGCTGGCGGTCCCGGGGGTGTTCGTCTTCGGCAGCAACGATTACTTCGCGCCGACGCTGAAGAATCCGGCGAAGTACCTCACTGACAGCAATCATCGGGCGCACGGCAAGCCGCTGCCGTGGCAGGACCTGCGCGCGGCGTTCACCGAGCGGGGCTGGCTCGATCTGACGCACAACCGCCGCGAACTGGAGGTTGCCGGCCTGGTGATCGCCGCGGCCGGCGTCGACGACGCGCACTTGGGCCGCGACCGCTACGACACGATCGCCGGCGCCCCGAGTGCGGGCGCCAACCTGACCCTCGGGGTCACCCACGCCCCGTACACCCGGGTGCTGGACCGGTTCGCCGCCGACGGCTACCAACTGGTCATGGCCGGCCACACCCACGGCGGCCAGCTGTGCCTGCCGTTCTACGGCGCACTGGTCACCAACTGCGATCTGGACCGGTCGAGGGTCAAGGGCGCTTCGCGCTGGGGCGCCGAGACCGCACTGCACGTCTCCGCCGGGATCGGTACGTCGCCGTTCGCACCGCTGCGGTTCTGCTGCCGGCCGGAGGCCACACTGCTCACCTTGGTTGCTGCCCCCACCGGCGGTGGTGACCACACCCGCACCCTGCTGAGTTCGACGCCCACCGTTTCGGTGCGCGCGTGATGCGCCTGTAAATTCCGTGACCTTCCCCTCGATCCGATCAGCCGGCCGCCGTGGGCCTCGCGGCTGGTCGGACGAAGCCGGGCCTCGCGGCTGGTCGAACGAAGCCGGGCCTCGCGGCTGGTCGGACGAAGCCGGGCCTCGCGGCTGGTCGGACGAAGCCGGGCCTCGCGGCTGGTCAGACGAAGCCGTCCGGCTCATCGAGGCCGATACCCGCCGCAGCGCTGACACCCACCTGCTGCGCTATCCGCTGCCGTCGGCCTGGTGTGAACAGGCCGACGTCGCGCTATACCTCAAGGACGAGTCGACCCACATCACCGGAAGCCTCAAGCACCGGCTGGCCCGCTCGCTGTTCCTCTACGGGCTGTGCAACGGCTGGATCACCGAGGGCACCACCGTGGTGGAGGCGTCGTCGGGGTCCACCGCGGTGTCCGAGGCGTATTTCGCCGCGCTGCTGGGGCTGCCGTTCGTCGCGGTGATGCCGTCGTCGACCAGCCGGGCCAAGATCGAATTGATCGAGAAGTTCGGCGGGCGTTGCCATTTCGTCGGAAGCTCCGGCGAGGTCAACGCCGCGGCGCATCGGGTCGCCGAGGAGACCGGCGGGCATTTCCTCGACCAGTTCACCAACGCCGAGCGCGCCACCGACTGGCGCGGCAACAACAACATCGCCGAGTCGATCTTCGACCAGCTGGGCGACGAGCGGCACCCGGTGCCGTCCTGGGTGGTGGTGGGCGCGGGCACCGGCGGCACCAGCGCCACGATCGGCCGCTATATCCGGTATCGCGGCCACCCCACCCGGCTCTGTGTGGTGGACCCGGAGAACTCCGCCTTCTACCCGGCCTACATGCAGCGGCGGCGCGACATCACCACCGGGGCGTCCTCCCGGGTCGAGGGAATCGGCCGACCGCACGTCGAACCGTCGTTCCTGCCGACGGTGATCGACCGGATGGTGCAGGTTCCCGACGCCGCGTCGGTGGCAGCGGCGCACCGGGTGTCGTCGGTTCTGGGGCGTCGGGTGGGCCCGTCCACCGGGACCAACCTGTGGGGCGCGTTCGGGCTACTCGCCCAGATGGTGGCCACCGGCGCCAGCGGATCGGTGGTCACCCTGATCTGCGACAGCGGAGACCGCTACAGCGACACCTATTACGACGACGCCTGGCTGGCCGAACACGAGCTGGCACCGGAGCCGTACACCGAAACGCTGCGCGAATTCGAGCGGTCCTGCGCGTGGCCGGACTCCGCACCGGCTGCACGCTGAGCGTTTGGCTTACCGGGTTGCCGGTGCGATAGGCTGACGTCGCTTCATGCGGGGTGTGGCGCAGCTTGGTAGCGCGCTTCGTTCGGGACGAAGAGGTCGTGGGTTCGAATCCCGCCACCCCGACTCGTGTGATCGCAGGTGAGAGGCCCTGACTGGACATCCAGTTCAGGGCCTTCTTCCTTTCCAGCTTCCTTTCCAGCTTCCTTTCCAGCTTCCTTTCCAGCTCCTTTCCAGCTTCCTTTCCAGCTCCTTTCCCGTCCGCGGCAGCGTCGCGGAGCCTCATCAACCTAGGTCGATGTCTTCGCCGCTGGGGGCGGCCTCTTTGGTGGTGGTTCATCTGCTCGGGCCAATCCGCAAGCAGCTGTTCCTTCGCGTCCTGCGACAGGGAATCCCACCACCGCATGACCTCCGCCGGATCCTTGCCCACCGGAATCTTCGCTTTGCCACCGGGATTAGCCGGACTCGTCGTGAAATCGACCGCTTGGACGGTGTTCCTCGCCCCTTCGGGTGCTTCGTCGAACACCACCTCGGCCAGCGGAACCAGGGCTGCGCTGATGCTGGCCGCCACTTCGTGATCGGCGAGGCTTAACGCCGCTGCGCGTGCATGGATTTCGGCGGCGAGTTCCTGGGCTTGGGCTTGCCGGGCCGCCAGCGCCGGGCCCACGGGGAGCAGTGAGTTGTCGGACACCGAGAGGTCCTCGACGACTGTGAAGCCGGCCGCTCGTGCGTCACCGATCGCCGACAGTGCGGAACGTTTGAGGTTGCCAAGTCGATCTGCGCCACGGCGGGCAATGTCAGCCGCCTCGGTCAACCGGTCGGAGGCCCCACGCGCCTTCACCAGATCGGCGAAGGTCCGTTCCGCTGCCGCGTCGGCGGCCTCGCCTTCCCACACGGTTCCGCCGGGCCGCAGCGCCCCTTGGTGTACCGCGTTGAAGGAGTCTTCCCACATGGTTGCCGTGGCGCTCCACGACCGAGCGGCGGACTGCAGATGCTCGGTATCCCAGCTCTCGATCGTGGACAGGCTCGGCACCCCGGCCGCCGCGACGGCGGGCATCTACACCACCGCTGGGCCCGGCGAGACAGCCGCGAGGCGCTGCGCCGATTCGTCGTCGTTGATGGCGTATGACGCCGCAGACGCGGCTGCGGAAGTTCCCGTGCCCCGAACCCGCGTCGCAGCCGCTCCCTACATGCTCACAGCGGAATAGGGGTGGTCGTTCGGTGATTCAGCCCGGACCGATTCCACCGATGCCGATTCCACCGATTCCACCGATGCCACCGATGCCACCGATGCCCCCGATGCCCCCGACACCACCGACCCCGCCCGGTCCGCCAAAACCAGCGATGCCCCAGTATGGCCAATCGAAAACGACATCTGGGTCGTGGGCGTCGTAGCTACACAACGGATCGGGATCGACCATTGCACAGGGATACAGGTCGGCGGCGGGACTATTCGCAGGCGCACCGGACCTGCCAGTGGCTGCAGCAGCCGCTGGTGCGGCGAGAAGTGCCGCCGCTGCCGCGCTCGCTCCCAGCACTGCTATCGGGGATAACTTTCGACTGGTCACGGCCGACCCTCTTCTCCGTTGCTTCTCAGCGAAACACCCTGGAGGGCGGTTTCCCTAATCGGTCGGTGTTGAATCCCAGCGGTTTTCAGCGACGGCGGGACAGCGACTCAGTGGATTCACGCGGCCCGACCCCGCACCAGTTCGCCAGCAGTGGACTCCCTCGCCAATCAGTTGTGCCGGTTCCTTCGGTGATTTAACGGAGGCCGATTCCGCCGATGCCACCGACGCCACCACCAGCGATGCCGCCAAAACCGCCACCGATGCCCCAGTTGGGCTGATCGAAAACAGCACCTGGGTCATAGGGGTCGTAGTAGGCGCACAGCGGATCCGAATCGACGACCGCGCAAGGGTACGGGTCGTAGGTGGGACCATATGCCGGCGCGCCGGAACTGCCTGCAACGGCAGCAGCAGTGGGTGCGGCGAGCAGCGCCATCATCGTCGCTCCCCATAGTGGGCTCAGGGCCAATTTACGACTGGTCACAGCCAGCCCTCTTTTCCTTTGTTCGCTTATCCAGCAACAAGCAGAAGGGCGCTACGCGGCCCGATCCGTGGCCCGAGCCCGCACCAGTGCCTGCAGGTCAGCGTCCAGCTCGCCGAGAACCTTCTCGACGCTCGCCTGTGGAAGCAGACGCATCATGGCGGCGGTCACCGAGGACGACACGGCACGGACGTCCTGCACCGCAATCCCCGCGCTGCGCGCGAACCGGATGGTGCATGCGGCCGTTCCCCGCTTCACCGCATGTGCACCACAGCCCCGCTCGTCAAGGAACATCAACCGGACGGACCGCGGGAGTTCCGCTGCGAAGTCAGCCGCCGATCTGGCGCTGAGACGCTTCCGCATCATCTGCACCCACGACCACAGCGCCCGGTGCGCAAACTCCCGGTCAGTGGTGTCCAGTTCCTCAGCCACCGTGTCGACCCATTCGTCGAGGGCCTGTGACCGGATCAGTGCTGAGGCGACAGGCATTCCGTTCTCCAATCGTGTCGTGGTTGTGACAATGCTCCGAGAATCCGCCGGCATCCGCTAGGGACCATTGGCTCCAATCGGGAACTGGAGCGTCTCGCACTAGAGTCGCACCCGTGCCCATGCACGCCCGCGTGAAGAACGGCCACCCCCCGAGGATCTGCGAGCGCTGTGGCCGCCCGTTCGAGTGGCGCAAGAAGTGGGCGCGGGACTGGGACGCCGTGAAGTACTGCTCGCAGGCTTGCCGTGCGGGCAAGCGGTGACCGCCGCTACTGCGGATCAAGCCCCATCATCTGCGCCGGGAACATCGTCAGGGTGTCGTCCGTGCTGCGCGCCTGAGGCCGGATCTGATCCGCTGGGGTGAAGACGCTCGCGTCGATTTCCAGATCGCGCACCGACTGCTCCTGGGTGCTGGTAATGGGATTGTGCACCTGGATATCGGCCGGCACCGTGCCGCCGAAGTTGTTCTCCACCATCCACTGGGTGTCCGGCCTGGCGATGTTGGCCGTCTCCGGCAACGCGGCGTCGCGGATCCAGATGGCGTCCTTGGTGACGTTGACGACGACGTTGTCGATACCGAACGCGAAGAGCCCGGTGTAGTGCTCCCGGATTCCGGCGATCATCTCGCCCACCAGTTCGCGGTCGAACGACAGGTGGGTTGCCATCGCCAGCCTCGGCTTGATCTGCTCGGCCAGGTAGCCGACCCCGTAGTGGGTGGTGTGGTAATTGTCCAGCACGTAGGCGCCCATCAGCGGTGACACGCCCTGTTTGAGGGCCCAGAGATTGACCAGATCGCAAGCCAGTTCACTAACGAACACGTCGGCGCCGGCGGCGTACTTCTCGGTGAGCCGGTCGGGTTTTCCATCACCGGTCCACACGAACGACAGCCCGTTCCAGTCCAGCCGGTAGGCCGAGGCGCCGTCGGACCCGTGCGAGCGCCGCCAGTGGATCACCCGCACCCCGTCGCGCTCGAAGCAGACGCCGCCGTCATCGCGGAAGTCGAACTCGCTGGGCGCGATTCGGTAGCCCTCGCGCATCGGGCCGACCGCCCACTGGGCGGTCCAGGCGCCCATCGCCTCCATGTGGGCGCACATCGCCGCGGTGCCCAGTTCCGGCGTCCGGCCGGAGGGACCGATCACCCGCAGCGGCGTCCATCGGCCGTTGAACGGCGCGAACTGCCACAGATACGGCAGGTCGCCGAAGTGATCGACGTGCAGGTGGGTCAGGAAGATGTCGTTGATCTGCGGCACCGGCACCTGGTGGGCGATGATGTTGCGCAGGCAGCCCGGCCCGAAGTCGAAAAACAGCCTTGTGCAGGAACCGTTTTCGCCGCCCAGCTCCACCATCAGGCAGGTGGCCGCCTGCGACAGCCGCGGCGGCCACGGGTTACTGCCCATGACGATGATCCGCATCTCGTCGGGTCCCAGCGTCTCGCTCTGCGGGAAGTAGGTGTTGCGGTTGCGCACCGACGGGGTCGGCCGGTAGTACGGCGGCATCGAGACGCCGCTGCCCGGCGGCGCTCCGTAGGAGTTGGGGTGCATCGGCTTACGACGTAGTTCCGCGCCGGCGCAGGATCAGCGCCTCCGCGGCGGCGAAGACCACCAGCGACGCCACCGCGGCGGTGATGATCGCCGGGTAGCGGCCACCCAGGTCGGAGGTCTGCCGGATCAGGATGCCGATGAACGCCCAGATCAGCACCAGCCCGTAAGCGACGTCGCGGTTGCGCAGCATCGTCGCGGTGCCGATCGCCGCGGCCACCGCGACGATGATCACCGCCCAGGTGGGCTCTGGCAGACCGAAGGCGTCCCACCGCAAGTACCGAAGCAGCACAGTGATGTTGGCGACGACAGCCACCGTCGTCCAGCCGAAGTAGACACTGAACGGCACTGCGACGAACCAGCGTTGCCGACCGGTGAGATGCGATTTCCGCACCGTGGTGACGATGAGCGCCAGACACGTCAGGATGCTGACGAGCAGCGGTGCCGACAGCGGGATCAGGTCGTAATGCCAGGCGAAGATCCAGGCGGTGTTGGCCAGCGAGGAGATCGAGAACAGCACCCCGACCCGGTTGAGCAGAGCGGTGTCGGAGGGAGTGTCCGGCCGGTCCCGGAAAAGCCCGAGCTGATAGAGCACATGGGCGCCCAGCAGCAGGTAGATGACACCCCAGACCGAGAAGGTCACCCCGGCCGGGGTGAACAGGTTGTCATACTCGAGGGAGACTTCGCCGGTGCTTCTGCCGTTGAGCGGCAACGCATTCGCCGCGGCGTTGGTGGCGATCATCGCCAGATAGGTCACCACCACCAGAATCTTCACCGGCGTGCGACTGGTCGTCGTGGTGGTCGTCGTGCTCATTGTCTCCCCCTTCGTCATACCCGGCTCCCGTTATATCCGACTGGCGGCGTCGCGGCCCGCGGCGCCACTGCCGGCCCCACGCGTCCTCGTCGTCGAGACGAACCAGCGCCACTTTCTCACCGCTGCTGGTCAATTCGTGGGCAGCGACCAGACCCGCGAGTCCGGCGCCGACGACGATGGCATCCGCGTCCGTCACGCCGCCACCGTACCGGTCTGGGACCCCGGGGCGTGGCTGATGGCACGGCAGTTGTTTAGTCGGCGACATTTACGGGAAGCCCGAGTCGGTGACTCTTGCTCCCGTCGTCCTTGAGCCCGCGCTGCCTACGGCTCGGGGCCCGTTGTCCATGTCCGTGATCAACCTGCTCACCGAGCGGGCGCCGCGTTCCCGGCTGGACCGGATCGAGGCCTCGATCGGCGATTCCGACCCCTACGGCATCGACATCCAGCTCAGCCTCTACGTCTGCTACGAATTGCATTACCGCGGCTTTGCCGGGGTGGACCCGGAGTGGGAGTGGAACCCCGGTCTGCTGCATCTGCGTGCGCGACTGGAGGACGCGTTCCTGTGGGCGGTGCGCCGCGACATCGGGGACGCGGGCGACGTCGACACCACCGCCGCCGAGGAGATGGAGCGGCTGTCAGTCGAACCGGTGACCGGCACCGGACCGTCGTACTACCTGCGCAGCGAAGGCACCTGGGAGCAACTGCGCGAGTACTTCGCGCACCGCTCGCTCTACCACCTCAAAGAGGGCGATCCGCACGTGTGGGCGATTCCCCGGCTCACCGGTCAGGCCAAGGCGTCCTTCGTGGCGGTGGAGTTCGACGAGTTCGGCGCGGGCCGCGGTGGCCAACTCCACCAGCAGTTGTTCGCCGATCTGATGGTGGCCGCCGAACTGGACCCCACCTATCTGGCCTACATCGACGTGGTGCCCGCCGAATCGCTGGCGGTGGTGAACCTGATGTCGCTGTTCGGTCTGCATCGGCGGCTGCGGGGCGCCGCGGTGGGGCACTTCGCCGCCACCGAGATCACCTCCTCACCAGGGTCGCGCCGGCTGCTCGACGCCCTGGTGCGGGTGGGAGCGCCGCGCACGTGCCGGGAGTTCTACCGCGAACACGTCGAGGCCGATGCGGTGCACGAACAGGTGGTCCGCACCGATGTCGTCGGCGATCTGGTGGCGCGGGAGCCCGCGCTGGATCCGGACGTGGTGTTCGGCATCCGCGCCTTCGGCGTGGTGGAGAATCTGCTGGCCGAGCACCTGATGCGGTACTGGCGCGCCGGTGAGACCTCGCTACGCCGACCGCTGACCTGATCGTGCGCCGGCCCGGCGGCAGCGCCGGTGGCTGGTGTCGCACAGCGGATACTCCCGGCTGCGATGGCAGGTGCAGACGGCGACCATGAATCGGCCGGACTCGACCACGTCACCGTCGGGCAGTTCGATGCGCACCGGACCCTCGATGAGGACGGGGCCGGACGGGACCACCCGCACGGTGCGCGCGTCGCGGTCGCTCACTGCTTCCGTCCCCGGACGACCACGAGCTCCTCGTCGCGCCGGCCACGATCCAGCAGACCGACCCGCTCCATCCACGTCGCCCTGGCTGTGAGGACGGGCCCGAACGGAATGCGTTGTGTCGCAATCGTCTCCGCAGCGATCCCGCCGCGTCGGAGCATCCGCAGCGTACGGCTCGGATCGGCGAATTCGGAGTGGACGATCAGCAGCACACCGCCGCGGGTGAGCAGCCCGGGAGCCGCGTCGCACAGCGGGTCCAGCACCGCGCGGCCGTCCGTCCCCGCGTCCCACGCCCGCGACGGCCCGATGTGGTCGGGCAGCGACGACGTCGCATCGCCGGGTTCGGTCGGCACGTAGGGCGGGTTGCACAGCACCACGTCGTACGGGCCGTGCGCCAGTGCGTCAGACAGCGTGCCCACCCGGGCGTCCACCTGGACGACGGCGGCGCGGGCGTTGCGTCGGGTGCAGCGGACCGCGCGGCGGGACACGTCGATGGCGGTGACGCGTCGCGCGCCGAGCTGCGCGGCGGTGACGGCCGCGATTCCGCTTCCGGTGCACAGATCGAGCACCGATCGTTCGTCGACCGGGGTGAAACGCCGCATGGTCTCGACGAGTAGCAGCGAATCGTCCTGCGGCGCGTAGACGCCGGGAGCGGCGGTCACCGGTCTGTGGGGATAGGAGGTCCTCAACATCGGCCTTTCTGGGAATCGGCGCACCATAAGAACGTGGCCTGACCGGCCTGGACTACTTACATGCCCGTAAAGGACCGCGCGCAAACTCGTTTGCCGCCAAGCACAAGCGGGAAGGCATCGGAGCATGAAAGCCTCAGACCTCGTCACCGTGCCAGCCGGCGCGGCGGTGCGCCACCGCCGGCTGTTCCACCCCGTCGGCGTATTGGCGGAGGGCCCCCTCGTCGGTGTAGTCGGCGTAGTCGTCGGCTTCCGATGTGGAGTCGGAGTTCGGGTCTGCACTCCTCGGCGTCATGGCCGACGGGATTGCCCGATCGGCCGGATTTCAACCGCGCTGTGGTTTAGAGCCGGTCCTTGACGGCGGCGGACAGCCGCGACCCGTCGGCCTTGCCGGCCGCGATCGCGGTGGCGGCCTTCATCACCAGACCCATCTGCTTGACCGACGGCCGTTCGCCGATGTCCTCGGCCACCTGGGCGATGGCGGTATCGACCACGTCGGCCACTTCGGCGTCGGTCAGCGGCGTCGGGAGGTACTCGTCGATGATCCGGGCCTCGGCGTGCTCCTCGGCGGCCAGTTCGCCGCGGCCGTTCTGGGTGTAGATCTCGGCCGCCTCGCTGCGTTTGCGGGATTCCCGGTTCAGGACTTTGAGTACTTCGTCGTCGGTGAGTTCGCGGGCCTGCTTACCGGAGACCTCCTCGGTCTGGATCGCGGCGAGCATCATCCGCAGCGTCGCGGTGCGCATCTTGTCCCGGTTTTTCATCGCGTCGGTGAGGT
>NZ_JBIIOV010000044.1:0-20473 GCF_044342925.1 Mycobacterium sp.
GGTTGTGCGCCGAGGTGCCGATGGCCGGTGCGGCGAACGCGCGCGTCCGCAATAACTTTCGCAACGTCACCGTCGGGCTCTACCCGGATCTGGAGCCGGGCCGGCGCGCAGCGCGGATCCAAGGCGACTTGGATGCTCAACGCCGACGTGCCGGGCACCCCGCCGCGGTGGCGTCGGCGGCGGCGTTCGCCGCCGTGCCGGCGCCGCTGCTGCGCTGGGGGATGCGGCACTTCGATCCGCACGCCGGATCGGCGACGGTGTCCGGACACACCGTGGTCTCCAGCGTCAACCGGGGTCCGGCCGATCTGACGTTCGGGGGATGCCCGGTGGTGCTCACCGCCGGCTACCCGGCGCTGTCACCGATGATGGGCCTGACTCATGGTGTCCACGGCATCGGTGAGACGGTGGCGATCAGCGTGCAGGCCGATCCGATGGTGGTCGACGTGGACGACTATCTCGACCGGCTGGGGAATGCTCTCGGAGTGAATCGCGGCTAAAGGTCGATCACGACAGCGAGTAATGAGGGATGGGGTTTCTCAAGCAGGAAGTGCCCGTCATCGACTTCGCCGAGTGGAGCACCGGCTCCCGCTCGGAGAGGATCCGGCCGATGGCCCGGCACTGGGCCGAGGTCGGGTTCGGCACCCCGGTGGCGTTGCACTTGTTCTACGTCGTCAAGATTCTGGCCTACATCGGCGTGGCGGCACTGCTCACCAGGGGCCCGAACACCCGTCTTTGACCAAACGGTTGGTTGGTCGCCATGATTGATGGTGAACCCCATCGTTAAAACCTAAGGAGAAGTCGTGGCGGAAGCGGTAATTGTCGAGGCTGTGCGCTCGGCGGTGGGCAAGCGCAACGGCGGTCTGTCCGGGGTGCACCCGGCCGAACTGTCGGCGCAGGTGCTCAACGGACTGGCCGAACGCGCGGGCATCGATCCCGAGATCGTCGACGACGTGATCTGGGGCTGCGTGATGCAGGCCGGTGAGCAGGCTCTCGACATCGCCCGCACCGCGGTGCTGACCGCGGGCTGGCCGGAGACCATCCCGGGTGTGACGGTGGACCGCCAGTGCGGATCGAGCCAGCAGTCGGTGCACTTCGCCGCCGCCGGTGTGGTGGCCGGCCACTACGACGCCGTCATCGCCGGCGGTGTGGAGTCGATGTCGCGCACCCCGATGGGCGCCTCGCTGGCCAATGGGGGCAACCCCTTCTCGGCCAATTTCAAGGCCCGCTACGACCGCACCCCCAACCAGGGCGTCGGCGCGGAGATGATGGCCGAGAAGTGGGGTCTGACCCGCACCATGCTCGACCAGTTCTCCCTGGACTCACATGAAAAAGCCGGTGCAGCACAGGCTTCCGGTGCCTTCGATGACCAGATCGTCGGCATCAAGGACGCCGACGGCAACATCATGAACCGGGACGAGGGCATTCGTCTGGGCACCACCCTGGAGAAGATGGCCGGACTCAAGACGGTCTTCAAGGAAGACGGTGTGATCCACGCCGGCAACTCCTCGCAGATCTCCGACGGCGCCGGAGCGCTGCTGTTCATGTCGGCGGAGAAGGCAAAGTCGTTGGGCCTCAAGCCGCTTGCGCGGGTGCACACCGCCGTACTGGCCGGCGCCGACCCGGTGATGATGCTGTCCGCTCCGATCCCGGCCACCCAGAAGGCGCTGAAGCGCTCCGGCCTGAGCCTGTCCGATATCGGTGTCTTCGAAGTCAACGAGGCGTTCGCCCCGGTTCCGCTGGCCTGGCTCAAGGAGATCGGCGCCGACGAGAAGAAGTTGAACCCCAATGGCGGCGCGATCGCGCTGGGTCATCCGCTCGGCGGCTCCGGTGCGCGGATCATGACCACGCTGCTCTACCACATGCGGGACAACGACATCCGCTACGGACTGCAGACCATGTGCGAGGGCGGCGGCCAGGCCAACGCCACGATCCTCGAGCTGCTCTAACCATGACTGACGCGGTGTCGTCGGAGGCGACCCCCGCCGCTCTCACCGAGCGGCGGGGCAACACCCTGGTCATCACCATCAACCGCCCGGAGGCGCGCAACGCCGTCAACCAGGCGGTCAGCGTGGGGCTCGGCAACGCCCTGCAACAGGCCCAGGACGATCCGGAGGTCTGGGCCGTCGTCGTGACCGGGGCGGGGGACAAGTCCTTCTGTGCCGGTGCCGACCTCAAAGCGATCTCGCGGGGGGAGAACATCTTTCACCCGGATCACCCGGAGTGGGGCTTCGCCGGTTTCGTGCAGCACTTCATCGACAAGCCGGTGATCGCCGCGGTCAACGGGACCGCGCTCGGCGGCGGCACCGAACTGGCACTGGCCAGCGACCTGGTGGTCGCCCAGGCCAGCGCCCAGTTCGGCCTGCCCGAGGTGAAGCGTGGACTGATCGCCGCCGCCGGCGGTGTCTTCCGGATCGTCGACCAGTTGCCGCGCAAGGTCGCCATGCAGCTGCTGCTCACCGGCGAACCGATCGGCGCCGAGGAAGCCCTGCGCTGGGGTCTGATCAATCAGGTCGTCGCCGACGGCGGTGTCTTGGACGCCGCGCTGGCTCTGGCGGACCGGATCACCGGCAACGCGCCGCTGGCCGTGCAGGCCAGTAAGCGCGTGGCCGCCGGTGCCGACGACGGTGAGATCACCGCGGAGAAGGACGCCTGGAAGCGGTCCAACCGCGCGATGCGCGTGGCGTTCAGCTCCGAGGACGCCAGGGAAGGACCCATGGCGTTCGCCCAGAAGCGTGCCCCGGTCTGGAAGGCGCGCTAGGCGCGCCTGCCAGCGTTAGGCCGCCGGCTTGGCGGTGGTCGTGGTCGGGGTGGCCGTCGCGGACGACGCGGTCTCGGCGGCCGACGAGGCCGCTGAGGATGCCGCTGAGGTGGCCGCTGAGGTGGCCGGCGAGGTGGCCGGCGAGGTAGCCGGCGAGGTGGCCGTCGACT
Organism: Mycobacterium sp.; assembly: GCF_044342925.1. GTDB lineage: Bacteria > Actinomycetota > Actinomycetes > Mycobacteriales > Mycobacteriaceae > Mycobacterium. The sequence goes on from NZ_JBIIOV010000044.1 coordinate 2,929, forward strand.
CCGCGCTGGACGGCGCGGCCGAGGTCGACGGCGTCGCCGACGTGGTCGCTGTGGCGCTCGTCGTCGCCGTCGTCGAGGTGGCGCTCGTCGTCGCCGTCGTCGAGGTGGCGCTCGTCGTCGCCGTCGTCGAGGCGGGGTTCTCGGCCGCCGGCGTCGGCGGGGTCAGCACGGTGTCGATCATGTAGATGTAGGCGCCGCGCGCGGTGTAGGCGCAGACCAGATTGGCGTCGTTGACCTTGATGTCGCTGTTCTTGCCCGTGACGGTCACCGACCGGCCGTCCTGGGTCGGCATCTTGCCCTGGACGTCGTTGGGTCCAAGGTAGCCCAGCACCATGTGGTAGAAGAGCGTCGGCAGCAGCACCACCGGGTCGGTCTTCAAGGTGTTCAAGGTGGCGGCGTCCAGCTTGGCGAAGGCCGCATTGGTGGGCGCGAACACCACGTAGGGGCCGCCGTCGAGGACGTTGACGATGTTGATGTCGGGGTTCAGCTTGCCCGAGATGGCGTCGCTGAAGATGCTCAGTTCGGGGTTGCTGGCCAGCGCCTGAGACCCGGTCTGCAGCGCCATCGACTCGATCGAGCCGGGGCTTCCGGACGGGTGCTTGCCCCGGTAGGCGTCGCAGCCGGAGCCCTGCGGGTCCGGCACCTTGGTCGACGTGGGGACCGGGACGCTGGTGCTGGTGGGCGCCGGGGCCGACTCGCTGGCGGTCGTCGGGGCGGGCGCCGCCGTCGTGGCGGGCGCCGGGGAAGGTGTCGGCTCGGGATCGGCGTAGGCCTGCACAGCGGTCGGCAGGGCGATGGTCATCGCGGCAAGGGCCGCGGCAACGCCGAGGGTCTTGGGTCGAGTGCTCACGGGATCTCTCCTGGTTCTCGTCATACGGCGAAAGGCCGCAACGACTGGGGCATCGTATCCGCGGGTCGATTCGTTACTCAAAACGACGAGGTCGGACCAAAAGTCCAGGTCGGTAACAGGGTGCTGTGAGCACCCTTACGATGCTCGGCATGCGTGAGCCGTTGCTCCTCTCTGTTCTCGGTCGTAGTCCCCAGCTGGACCCACAGGCCTGGGCCGCCCCCAATGCCACGCTCATCGGGCAGGTGCGGCTGGCTGCGCGCGTCAGCGTCTGGTACTCCGCGACGCTGCGGGCCGAGGCCGAGCCGATCGAGATCGGTGCCGGCACCAACATTCAGGACGGGGTGACGATTCACGTCGACCCGGAGTTCCCGGTCCGGGTCGGGGCCGGGGTGAGCATCGGGCACAACGCGGTGCTGCACGGCTGCACGGTCGAGGACGGGGCCCTGATCGGGATGGGGGCGATCATCCTCAACGGCGCGGTGATCGGCGCGGGCTCTCTGGTGGCCGCCGGCGCGCTGATCCCCCAAGGCGCGGTGATTCCGCCGCGCTCGCTGGTGGCCGGGGTGCCGGGCAAGGTGCGCCGCGAGCTGAGCGAGGCCGAGTTGGCGCACAATCGCGACAACGCCGCGGTCTACGAACGGTTGATGGATTTGCATCGCGACGCAACCTGATGGGCAGTGACGTCAGGATTGCGTCATCGCTTCCGCGGGCTTTTTTTCGTACGGTTGTCGAGATGCGCATCGACCAGATCCGCGCTGCGGCCACCAACGAGGCTGTGCCCCACGAGGAGTGGCCGACGGTGGTACGCCGCCGCCGGTTTATCGTCTGCATCGTCCTGGTGGCCGGGGCGATGTTGATGGCCTATTCGCTGACCCGCCCGCCCGGCGACGCCTCGTTCTACCTATTGACGATGGCCCTGGCGGTGGTGTGGACGCTCGGCTCGCTGCTCTCCGGGCCGCTGCACCTGGGCCGGACCACCTGGCGTACGACAGCCAAGCGCCCGGTCATCACCGGTGCCGTCACCGGTCTGCTGGTCGGGGGCGTGTTCCTGCTCGGTGGTCTGGTTGTTCGCCACATTCCGGCCATCGCCCACCCGATCACCAACGTGCTGGAGTACACCAACCACGGGCCGCTGCTGTTGCTGGTGGTCATCGCGATGGTCAACGGTGTGGCCGAGGAACTCTTCTTCCGCGGTGCTCTGTACACCGCTCTCGGCGGGTTCTATCCCGTGCTGATCTCCACCCTGCTCTATGCCGCCGCGACCTTCGCGACGGGCAATCCGATGCTCGCCTTCGCGGGGGTGATCCTGGGAACCGTGTGCGGTGTGCAGCGCCGCGCCACCGGCGGGGTGCTGGCTCCGGTGCTGACCCATCTGGTGTGGGGTCTGATGATGGTGCTGTTGTTGCCGCTGGTGTTCGGGCTGTAGCCGATCCGACAGGCGTCCGGCTCAGGAGTCGGTGAATTCGGGCTTCCGCCGTTGTTGGAAGGCCTTGGTGCCCTCGCGGAAGTCGCCGGAAGTGAGGAGGAACCGCTGCCCCGCTGATTCGCGGTCCAGCGCGCCGTCCAGTTCGGTCAGCGTCGCGGCGTTGATCGCCTGCTTGGTCTTGGCCAGCGCCACCGCGGGCCCGGACATCAGTGTGGCGATCACCGCGTCGGCCGCGGCGTCGAGTTCGTCGGCGGGGTGCACCGAGGACACCAGCCCGTACTCGCACGCCAGTGTCGCGGTGAGCCGCTCGGCCAGCAATGCCATCCGCATCGCTCGGATCCGGCCGACGGCCGCGGCGACCAGCGCGGTGGCGCCGCCGTCGGGCATCAGTCCGATCTTGGTGAACGCCAAGAGAAAGAACGCCTTCTCCGATGCCAGCACCAGATCACTGGCCAACGCCAGCGAGACGCCGACGCCCGCGCACGGACCCTGCACCACCGCGACAACCGGCTTGGGCAGCGCGACGATGGACCGCACCGCCCGGTCTGCTTGCACCAGCAGACCGTCGCTGGTGCTCGAATCCGCTCGTTCCCGTTGGTCTTCCGCGCTGATGCCGGCACCCGAGCAGAATCCTCGTCCGGCACCGCGCAGCCGCACCGCCTTCACGGCGGGATCAGTCGCAGCCCGGTCGAGGGTGTCGGCGAGGGTGGACATCATGGCCTCGGTCAGCGAGTTGAGGCTGCCCGGCCGGTTGAACGTCACGGAGAGCAAATGGCCGTCGAGGGAGACGATGAGGTCGTCGATACCGGTGTAGGGCTGCACGGAACAACACGGTACAAAGAGTCAACTTGAGACGACGAAGGGCGGTACGTCAATGGCGGGACCTCTGCACGGCTTGCGGGTCGTCGAACTGGCCGGGATCGGTCCCGGCCCGCACGCGGCGATGATTCTGGGAGATCTGGGCGCCGACGTGGTCCGCGTCGAACGCCCCAGCAAGACCCCCGGCGCCAGCAAGGACTTCCTGCTCCGCAACCGTCGCTCGGTGACCGCCGACCTCAAGGACGCGGGCGACCGCGACCGCGTCCTGGCGCTGATCGCCAAGGCCGACGTGCTGATCGAGGGCTTCCGTCCCGGGGTCACCGAGCGGCTGGGTCTTGGCCCGGAGGATTGCGCCAAGGTCAACGAGCGTCTCATCTACGGCCGGATGACCGGTTGGGGGCAGACCGGTCCGCGCAGCCAGCAGTCCGGCCACGACATCAACTACATCTCCCTCAACGGTGTCCTGCACGCCATCGGCCGGGCCGGTGACCGTCCGGTCCCGCCGCTGAACCTGGCCGGCGACTTCGGTGGCGGATCGATGTTCCTGCTGGTCGGAATCCTGGCGGCGCTGTATGAACGCGAGCAGTCCGGCAAGGGTCAGGTCATCGACGCGGCCATGGTCGACGGGTCCAGCGTGCTGGCCCAGATGATGTTCGCCTTGCGGCACACCGGCATGTGGAACGACACCCGGGGGGTCAACCTGCTGGATACCGGCGCCCCGTACTACGACGTCTACGAATGCGCCGACGGCCGCTACATGGCGGTCGGTTCGATCGAGCCGCAGTTCTACGCCGAACTGCTGGAGAAACTCGAACTGGACCCGTCGACCTTGCCGCACCAGAACGACTTCTCCCGCTGGCCGGAGTTGCGGGCCGTCCTCACCGAGACGTTCGCCAAATACGACCGCGACCACTGGGCCGCGATGTTCACCGGCAGCGACGCCTGCGTGACGCCGGTGCTCAGCTTCGCCGAGATCGAGACCGAACTGCACAACACCGAGCGCGGCGGCTTCTACACCGAGGACGGATCGATCTTCCCGATGCCCGCGCCACGGTTCTCCCGCACCCAGCCCGGCAAGCCCACCCCGCCGCGGTCGGCGGGGGAGGACAACGATGCCGTACTGGGGGACTGGGTATAGTTCCCAACCAACCAGTAGGTCGATGACGACGCGGGACCCACGTCCCGACGAGGAGTCGACGAATCCAGTAGGTAGACCTCTGAAAGGAACGTGCGCAGTGGAGATCAAAGACGCGGTAGCCGTCATCACCGGTGGGGCCTCCGGCCTGGGACTGGCCACCGCCAAGGCACTGCTCGACGAAGGGGCCAAGGTGGTCCTGCTCGACCTGCCCTCTTCCAAGGGCGAGGATGTCGCCGCCGGCTTGAACTCTGAGTCTGGGGGCGACCGCGCGCGGTTCGCGCCGGCCGACGTCACCGACGCCGACGCGGTGGCCAAGGCCTTTGATCTGGCCGAGACGCTGGGACCGGTGCGCATCGTCGTCAACTGCGCCGGCACCGGCGACGCCATCCGGGTGCTGGGCAAGGCCGGCGTCTACCCGCTGGAGAAGTTCGCGCGGATCGTCAACATCAACCTGGTCGGCACCTTCAACGTTCTGCGCCTGGGCGCCGAGCGGATGGTCAAGACCGAATCCATCGGTGGTGAGCGCGGCGTCATCATCAACACCGCCTCGGTGGCGGCGTTCGACGGCCAGATCGGGCAGGCCGCCTACTCGGCCTCCAAGGGCGGTGTGGTCGGGATGACCTTGCCAATCGCCCGCGATCTGGCAGACAAGCAGATCCGGGTGATGACCATCGCCCCCGGGCTGTTCGACACCCCGCTGCTGGCGGGTCTGCCGGAGCCGGCGAAGGCCTCGCTCGGCGCGCAGGTGCCGCACCCGTCGCGGCTGGGCAGTCCCAGTGAGTACGGCGCTCTAGCGGTGCACATTGTGGAGAATCCCATGCTCAACGGCGAGGTGATCCGCCTCGACGGCGCCATCCGCATGGCCCCGCGCTAAGACTTCCGCGAGCTGAGACTTTCACGACGAACGCTGACCCCAGGAGGACCGACCAGATGACCATCACCACCAAATTCACCGAGACGTTCGGTATCGAGCACCCGATCGCCCAGGGCGGTATGCAGTGGGTGGGCCGCGCGGAACTCGTTGCCGCCGTTGCCAATGCGGGCGCGCTGGGATTCCTCACCGCGCTGACCCAGCCGACCCCGGCCGACCTGGCTCGGGAGATCGAGCGCACCCGTGAGATGACCGACAAGCCGTTCGGCGTCAACCTGACGATCCTGCCGGCCATCACCCCGCCGCCCTACGACGAGTACCGGAAGGTCATCGTCGACGCCGGCATCAAGATCGTCGAGACCGCCGGGTCCAACCCCGCCCCGCACCTGCCGATGTTCCATGACCACGGCATCAAGGTCCTGCACAAGTGCACCTCAGTGCGGCACGCCATCAAGGCGCAGAACTTGGGCGTCGACGGCATCAGCATTGACGGCTTCGAGTGCGCCGGCCATCCCGGTGAGGACGACGTGCCGGGCCTGGTGCTGATCCCGGCCGCCGCCAAGGAGATCGAGATCCCGATGATCGCCTCCGGTGGATTCGGTGACGCCCGCGGTCTGGTCGCCGCCCTGGCGCTCGGCGCCGACGGTGTGAACATGGGCACCCGCTTCATGTGCACCGTGGAGTCGCCGATTCACCAGAACATCAAGCAGGCCATCGTCGACGGCAACGAGTTGGGCACCGAGCTGATCTTCCGCAGCCTGCACAACACCGCACGGGTCGCCAGCAACGCGGTGTCCCGCGAGGTGGTCGAGATTCTCAAGAACGGCGGGCAGTTCGGCGACATCATGGAACTGGTGGCCGGATCACGCGGCCGCAAGGTCTTCGACGACGGCGATCCCGACGCCGGTATCTGGACCGTCGGCACCGTCATGGGCCTGATCCACGACATCCCGACCTGCGGCGAGCTGGTCAGCCGGATGGTCAGCGAGGCCGAGGAGATCATCACCGGCCGGCTGGCCGGGATGGTCAACGCCACCGCCGGCGCGGCGGTCTAACCCGCGCTGCAAACGCGACAGTGCCCGCCTGGAAACCAGGCGGGCACTGTGCTGTCGTCAGGGACGCGGTTCAACGACGCGGCGCACCCAGGCGCGCCGCGGGCGCTTGCGTCAGCTGGCGTTGGCCAGCGGCGGCGTGTCCTCGAACTGCTCGGAGGTATCACCCTCCACGAGGAAGTCGCCGTGATACAGGGCTTCGAAGTCAACTTTGATGACATCGGCACTGGTGTCGTCGATCCACATATCAGTGAGCGTATGGGTAACTATTAAGGAATCTTTGAGTCACGTTTCGGAAAATGGTGGCAATTCTTACCGGCGGGTAACGACACCCCGGCTGGGTTTGACCAGGCCGGAGGGGCCCCACCAGACTCGACTCCGTACCGACCGGCCAGGGGGCCGGTAGGAGAGGACGGGGCCGTGCTGTACCGAATCGCCTGGTTGGCGCTTCGCTCACCGAAGCGGATCTTGGCAGTCGCGGCATTCTTGACCGTGTTGACCGGCGTATTCGGGGTGCCGGTTGCCAACCATCTGTCCGCCGGCGGCTTCGCCGATCCCGGTTCGGAGTCAGCCCGGGCGGCCGCGCTGCTGGGAGAGAAGTTCCAGCAGAGCGACCAGCAGTTGCTCCTCACCGTCTCCGATCCGTCCGGCGCCGTGCGCGACACCGGCCAGGCCGTGGGCACCCAGATCGTCGCCAAACTAGACGCCTCGCCCAACGTGCTGACCGTGACCTCGCCGTGGACCACTCCGCCGGCCGCGGCCGCCGAACTGCTCAGTACCGACGGCAGCACCGGCCTGATCATCGCGACGATGGCCGGCGGTGAGAACAAAGCCCAGGTGTACGCCTCCGAACTCGCTGACCAGTTCGTCGGCGACCGCGACGGTCTGACGGTTCGGGCCGGCGGCAGTTCGGTGATCATGAAGCAGATCAACGAGCAGACGAAGCACGATCTGGTCCGGATGGAGATGATTGCCATCCCGCTGAGTTTCCTTGTGCTGGTGTGGGTTTTCGGGGGTCTGGTAGCGGCGTCGCTGCCGATGGTCGTCGGCGTCATGGCGATCTTCGGCGCCATGGCGGTGCTGAGACTGCTCACCGGCTTCACCGAGGTGTCGATCTTCGCGCTGAACATCACCACTGCGCTCGGCTTGGCGCTGGCGATCGACTACACGCTGCTGATCGTCAGCCGCTACCGCGACGAGATCCGTTCCGGGGCGGACCCGGAGGCGGCCCTGGTGCGCACCATGTGCACCGCCGGGCGCACCGTGCTGTTCTCGGCGGTGACGGTGGCGCTGTCACTGTCGGCGCTGCTGATCTTCCCGATGTACTTCCTGCGGTCGTTCGCCTACTCCGGGGTGGCCACCGTCGCCTTCGCCGTGGTCGCCGCGCTCATCGTCACCCCGGCGATCATCGTCGTCCTCGGTGACCGGCTCGACGCCCTGGACATCCGCCGGTGGCTCCGGCGGGCGCTGCGCCGTCCGGAACCCGTCGCCCGGCCCGTTGAGCAGATGTTCTGGTACCGGTCGACCAAGGCGGTCATGCGCCGGTCGATCCCGATCGGAACGGCCATCGTCGCGCTGCTGATCCTGCTGGGTACCCCGTTCCTGCGCATCGAGTTCGGCAGCCCGGACGACCGGGTGCTGCCGACCTCGGCGTCGGCGCATCAGGTCGGCGACCAACTGCGCCAGGACTTCTCCAGCAACCTCGGCAACGGGCTGAGCATCGTGATCCCGGACGCGGCGACGGCCACTGAGGCGGAACTGGACCGATACGCCGCCGACCTGTCCCGGGTACCCGACGTGACGCTGGTCTCCGCGCCCGGCGGAACGTTCGTCAACGGCAACCGGGTCGGGCCGCCGTCGGCACCGTCGGGCATCGCCGACGGCACCGCCTTCCTGTCCGTCCGCAGCACCACGCCGCTGTATTCCGAGACCTCCAAGACCCAGCTCGACCGGCTGCACGCGGTCACCGAGCCCGCCGGCCGGGAGGTGCTGATCGCCGGCGGAGCGCAGTTCAACCGCGACGTCGTCGAAGCGGTGACCTCACGGATATCGTTGGTGCTCACACTCATCGGGGTGATCACCTTCGTCCTGCTGTTCCTACTCACCGGCAGCCTGCTGCTGCCGCTGAAGGCGCTGGTGCTCAACGTGCTGTCGTTGTCGGCCGCCTTCGGCGCGCTGGTGTGGGTGTTCCAGGAGGGCCACCTCGGCGCGCTCGGCACCACGTCAACCGGGACCATGGAAGCCAACATCCCGGTGCTGATGTTCTGTGTGGCATTCGGTCTGTCGATGGACTACGAGGTATTCCTGCTCGCGCGCATCCGCGAGTTCTGGCTGGCCTCCGGCCGGACCCGGGCCGACAGCGACGAGAGCGTGGCCCTGGGCCTGGCCCGTACCGGCCGGGTCGTCACCGCAGCCGCGCTGATCATGGCCATCGCGTTCGCCGCCATGATCGCCGCCCAGGTCTCGTTCATGCGGATGTTCGGCTTGGGGCTCACCCTGGCGGTGCTGGTGGACGCCACCTTGGTCCGGATGGCACTGCTACCGGCGTTCATGCAGGTCATGGGCAAGTGGAACTGGTGGGCGCCGCGGCCCTTGGTCCGGTTGCACGAACGAATCGGCCTCACCGAGGAGCCGCCGCAACGGTCGGCCGTCGACGGTGGGCCGCTGATTACAGTGGGGAAGTGACCTCCGACGCGGCAGCGCAGACGCTGAACCACCCCTTCTTCGCCCGGCTCTGGACGGTGATGTCGGCGCACGAGACTCCGCTGCTGCGCCGGCTGCGCACCGAGAATCTGGCCGGGCTTTCCGGCCGGGTGCTGGAGGTCGGTGCCGGCACCGGAACCAACTTCGCCTACTACCCCGGCACCGTGCGGCAGGTGGTGGCCATCGAGCCGGACACCCAACTGGCGCCCAAGGCCCGTGAAGCGGCCGCCGCCGCGCCGGTGCCGGTGACCGTCATCGAGTCCACCATCGAGGCCATGCCCGCGGCGGAGCCGGCTGAGCCGTTCGACGCCGTGGTTTGCTCGCTGGTGCTGTGCTCGGTCGAAAACCCCGAAGACGTTCTGCGTCAACTGAACTCGGTGCTCAAGCCGGGCGGGGAGTTGCGGTACTTCGAGCATGTCGCTAGCTCGGGCTGGCGTGGGCAGCTGCAGCGCGTCGCCGATGCAACGGTGTGGCCGCGCATCTCCGGGAACTGTCACACCCACCGCGACACCGAACGTGCCATCGTGGGTGCCGGATTCGTCGTCGACGCCGCGCGCCGGCAGTGGACGTTCCCGGCGTGGGTACCGCTGCCGGTGTCGGAGATCGCGGTGGGCCGGGCGCTGAAAACCGCCTAGCCGTCGCCCAGCCGGCTGCCCAGCAGTTCGGGCAGCCGCTGCAGCAGGGTCGGCAGCGCCGTGGCCGCGCTCTCGCGCAGACTGGCCGTCACCGATTCCGACAGCGGAGTCGGATCAGGATTGACCTCGATCACCGTCACCCCGCTGGCCACCGCCACGTCGGGCAGCGCCGCCGCCGGGTAGACCAGCCCGGAGGTGCCCACCACAATCATGAGGTCCGCGGTCGCCACCGCCTCCACCGCCGCCTGCCAGGGTTCGTCCGGTAGCTGCTCGCCGAACCACACGATGCCCGGCCGGACCAAACCACCGCATTCGCAGGGCAGCGGGGTGGCCTCCAGCTCGGCTTCGGGCATGTCGGGCAGCGGCCCGTGGTAGCGGGAACCGCAGGTATCGCACCAGAATTCCGACAGGCTGCCGTGCAGGTGATGCACCGTCTTGCTGCCGGCCCGCTCGTGCAGATCGTCGACGTTCTGGGTGATCACGGTGACGTCGGCGTAGTCCTGCCACATCGCCACGGCCCGGTGCCCGTCGTTGGGCTGGACCTCCTTGACAAGGTGGTGGCGCCACAGGTACCACGCCCACACCCGCTCCGGGTGTTTCTGCCAGCCGTCGGTGCTGGAGATCTCGTACGGGTCGTACTTGGACCACAGGCCGGTCTTGTCGTCGCGGAACGTCGGCACCCCGCTCTCGGCGGAGATGCCCGCCCCGCTGAACACCGCGATTCGCACGCCCTCAAGATAGCGGGTATCGCCCATACTCAAGTCCGTGCAATGGGTGCGCCTGGATGCTGAATCGAATATTCCGCTGTTCGACCAGCTGCGGACCGCGGTGATCGAGGCGATCCGCGACGGTCGCCTGGCGCCCGGCACTCGATTGCCCACGGTTCGCGAACTGGCCGGCGAGCTGGGTCTGGCGGTCAACACCGTGGCGCGCGCCTACCGGGAACTGGAGACCGCCGGAGTCGTCGAGACCCGCCGTCGGCTCGGTACCTTCGTCGCCCGGCAGGATCCCACCGACACCGCGATGGCCGCTGCCGCGCACGCCTACGCCGAAGCGGCCCGCGCCCTCGGGTTGGGACACGCGGAGGCGAGACGGTATCTGGACGCCGAGTTCGGCGGGTGACGGCCGCTCAGCCGAATTCGAGCAGGGCGTAGACGCCGCGGAACGGCTTCATCGGCCCGAACTTCCAGAACGCGGGGAAGGCTTTCTCGAACAGGAAACCGCGGCCGGCCGGCATCGGCACGTCGCGGACGTATTTCAGCCCCGGCACCTTCCCGACCAGGCTCCGCAGCTGATCGATCGACAGGCTGAACGGCATCGGCGGCACCCGGTACTGCTTGGAGGCGCGAATACCCTTGGGGGCGACCTTCTTGATGATCGTCGGGGGCAGATCGAAGAACATCTGGCCGCCGGGAAAACTCTTGGCGCACTGAGCGATCAGCTCCATCGCCTGGTCGGGCTGCAGGTACATCAGCAGGCCCTCGGCGGTGATGAACACCCCGTCGGCGGGGTCGACCCGGTCGATCCAGCTGTAGTCCAGTGCCGACTGGGCCAGGTTGGTGACCCGCGGGGAGGACGGCAGCAGCTCCTCGCGCAACGCGATCACCGGTGGCAGATCCACCGAGATCCAGCGGAATTGCGCGTCCGGTACCGCCTTGTCCAGCCGCCAGAAACTGGTCTGGAACCCTTCGGCCAGCGCGACGATGGTGGCCCGGGGATGGGTGCGCAGGTAATCGATGGTGCACCGGTCGGCGGCCAGGGACCGCAACGCCATCTCCTGGCCGCGACGGCCGAACTTGTCGTAGTCCACGCCGTAGGTGCTGGCGAAGGCGTCGCGCAGGCGAATGGCCATCGGGTCGTCGATGATGGCGTCGGGCAGCCCGGCCTGATGTGCCCGGCCGTTGAGCGTCATCAGGGCGGTCTCGGAGACTCCGGTGAGTAGGCGTTCCATCGGCGGAAATCTACCCGCTGCCTCAGGACTTTGTGCAGGGTGCGCAGGTTGCGGGTGGTGGTCGACGGCTTGTATCGGGGGCGGCTCATGGTGGCGCCGACGGCGGAGTCCAGCGTCGCGCCTGTTCGGACCGAGCCGAATCCGGCGGCGCTCAACGCGGCGGCGACATCGGCCATCTTCAGGTTCACCCCGCCGACGTTGACGCCCCGCAGGAATGCCGCGTAGCGAGCCACCCTCGCGATGCTAGCCACGTAGGCTCGAAGCCATGGTCCGACGGGCTTTCGACGACAAACTGCTGGCGGTGATCGCCGACAATTCCCTGGGTGTGCTGGCCACCATCAAGCGCGATGGGCGCCCACAGCTGTCCAATGTCACCTACCACTTCGATCCCCGCGCACTGTCGATAGAGGTGTCCATCACCGAAGCCCGGGCCAAGACCCGCAATCTGCGCCGGGACCCGCGGGCGTCGCTGATGGTCAGTTCCGACGACGGCTGGTCCTACGCCGTCGCGGAGGGTGACGCCGCGCTCAGCCCGCCGGCGGTCGCGTCCGACGACGAGACCGTCGAGGGTCTGGTGGCGCTGTACCGCAAGGTCGCCGGGGAGCATCCGGACTGGGACGAGTACCGCGAGGCGATGGTGACCGACCGGCGGGTGCTGCTCCGGCTACCCATCAGCCACGTGTACGGGATGCCGCCGGGTTTGCGCTGATCGGCGCAGCGGCGGTTTCCGACTGTGGGTTAACCTGCCACCATGGCCAACTCGGAATCCGACCCGCAGGACAGTCCGCAGGACGAGAACAAGCGCAAGTTCCGCGAGGCACTTGAGCGCAAGAAGGCCACCTCGGCCGGCGCCGCGGCCCGGGCCGAAGGCGTGGGAAAGCAATCCCAAGCCCACGGCCCGGCCGAGCAGCGCCGCACCTTCCGCCGCAAGAGCGGCGGCTAGGCCATAATCCTCGGATTACTGCTCACAGCGACGGTCGGATGATGATGCCCGGCACCGTGGCCGTCATCACCGGCGGAACCACCGGCATCGGCGCAGCGACCGGCGAGTTGCTTCGCGAGCGGGGTGCGCGGGTCTACAACCTCGATGTCCGACGCGACCGCGGTCCGGGGGATCACTTCATCTCTTGCGATGTGACCGACCACGAATCGGTGTCGGCCGCCGTCGGGGAGGTGGTCGATCGAGAAGGCCGGATCGACTGCCTGTTCGCCAACGCCGGGATTCACCGGTTCGCCAACCTTGAGGAGACCTCGGTCGAGGACTTCGAATTGGTGCTGTCGGTCAACCTCAAGGGGGTGTTCTACACCCTCAAGGCGGTGATTCCGGTGATGAAAGCGCAGATGCACGGGGCGATACTGCTGATGGGATCAGATCAGACGATCGTCGGAAAGGGTCGCAGTTCGGTCTACGGATTGACGAAGGGGGCGATCGGACAGCTCGCCAAGAGCACCGCCATCGACTACGCGCCCTTCAACATCCGTGTCAACTGCCTGTGCGCGGGAACGACCGACACCCCCCTGATGCACAACGCGGTGGCGCGTTACGGCGAACTCAGCGGTCTGACTCAGGACGAGATCAGGACTGAATTGGAGCACGCTCAACCGATCCCCCGGATCGCGCGTCCCGACGAGATCGCGCGGGTCGCCTGCTTCCTGCTGTCGGAGGAAAGTTCCTATATGACGGGCGCCCTGGTGGCCGCGGACGGTGGATACACCGCCGGATAGCCGAACCACCGCGCTGCTGGCGCTGCGGTTCCTGCTCGGGGTCGCCGAAGCCGCAACCTCGGCGGGTTCGCCGCTCCCTACATCACCGCGGCGCTGGAGGATCTGACCGGAAACGACAGGGCCGGCATGTGGGCCATCGGCCTGATCATGCTGCTCGGAGCCGCCCTGATGGTCTGGTTAGGCGCCACCCCAACTTCCGATCGGAACGCCGTGGCTAGTGGTGCGTTGCCTTCTCGGCGCCCACACCCGTCAGCGAGCGGACCTCCATCTCCGCATTGAGTTCCGGGTCGCCGGTGTCGCGTGACGTCAGCGTCCCGACGATGCCGAGGATGAACGCCAGCGGGATCGACACGATGCCCGGGTTGGACAGCGGAAACCAGTGGAAGTCCGAGCCCGGCAGCATCGCTGTCTTGGACCCCGATACCGCGGGCGAGAAGACGATCAGCACGATGCAGCTGATCAAGCCGCCGTACATGCTCCACAGTGCGCCGCGGGTGTTGAACCGACGCCAGTACAGCGAGTACAGGATGGTCGGCAGGTTCGCCGAAGCTGCCACCGCGAACGCCAGCGCCACCAGGAACGCAACGTTCTGACCGTTGGCCAGAATGCCCAGGCCGATCGCCAGCACTCCGAGCACCAGCGCGGTGATACGCGACACCTTCACCTGTTCGTCCTCGGTGACCTTGTGGCTCTTGAGCACTGACGCGTAGACGTCGTGAGCGAAGGACGCCGACGCGGTAATGGTCAGGCCGGCCACCACGGCCAGGATCGTGGCGAAGGCCACCGCCGAGATGACGCCGAGCAGGATCGTGCCGCCGAGTTGGAACGCCAGCAGCGGGGCGGCGGAGTTCTGTCCGCCCGGGGCCTTCAGGATCGTGTCTGGCCCGACCAGTGCCGCGGCGCCGTAGCCGAGGATCAGGGTGAACAGGTAGAAGGCGCCGATCAGACCGATCGCCCAGACCACCGAGCGCCGCGCTTCCCTGGCGGTGGGCACCGTGTAGAAGCGCATCAGAACGTGCGGCAGGCCGGCGGTGCCGAGCACCAAAGCGATGCCGAGCGACAACAGGTTGATCTTCGAGGTTGTCGACGTGCCGTACTGCGCACCCGGCGCCAGCACGTCGCGCGCCGCGACACCCTTGGTGGTGGATTGCTGGACCATCTCCTGCGCGCGCCCGAGGATCTCGGAGATGTTCAGCCCGAACTTGGCCAGCACCAGAACGGTCATGAATCCCGCACCGGTGATCAGTAACACCGCCTTGATGATCTGAACCCAGGTGGTGCCGGTCATCCCGCCGATGAGCACGTAGATGATCATCAGCACACCGACGATGGCGATGACGATGGACTGGGCGAAGCGACTGTTGATGTCAAGCAGCAGTGCGACCAGTCCGCCTGCACCGGCCATCTGGGCCAGTAGGTAGAACAGCGACACGGTCATGGTCGAGATGGCTGCGGCGACTCGCACCGGCTTCTGCTTGAGCCGGAAGCTCAACACATCCGCCATGGTGAACTTGCCTGTGTTGCGGAGCAATTCGGCGACGAGCAGCAGGGCGACCAGCCAGGCCACCAGAAAGCCGATGGAGTACAGGAAGCCGTCGTAGCCGTAGACGGCGATCGCTCCGGCGATGCCCAGGAAGCTCGCCGCGGACAGGTAGTCGCCGGCGATCGCGATGCCGTTCTGCCGGCCGGTGAACGCGTGGCCGCCGGTGAAGTATTCGGCGGCATTGGTGTTGCGCCGGCCCACCCGGATCACGATGGTGAGCGTGATAATGACGAACGCGACGAAGATGCCGATGTTGACAGCCGGGTTGCCCAGTTGACCGGCAGCCAGGACGGTGACGCGGTTCACTGCTCGACCCAATGCATTTCGGCGCGGATTGCGGCGGCCCGCGGATCGAGCTCACGGTTGGCGAAATGGATGTACACCCCGGTGATGAGGAACGTCGTCACGAACTGCCCCAGGCCCAGCAGCAGGCCGACATTGATGTTGCCCCAGACCTTGGTGGCCATGAAGTCGTGGGCGAAGGCGCCCAGTAACACGTAGCTGGCGTACCAGAGGAGGAAGAACGCCGTCGTGGGAAAGACGAACCGGCGCAGGGTGCGCCGCAGGTCCTGGAATTCAGGGCTGGCCTGTACAGCCAGGTATTGCGAACCGCTGGGATGGATCTCCCGCGGCTCGACATCGGGTGTGGCCACGTAACACTCCTGGATCGAGATGACTGGGGTATCTGCGAGCCTAGGGAGAGCCACATCACACTGGGGAGGGCTGCGAGCCGAAGTGCGCAAGCCTGCGCCCAGCGGTGGGCGCGGGGCGCCGAGCGGTCAGCGATTCAGTGAGGCGGCACCCGTTCCACACCCATGCCGATGCGCTCCGGCAGATGCATCCGGGCGAACACCCGCGCGACGTCGGGATGCACGGTGGCGCGCGTGACCCGGCTGACGGCCACCATCGTCGCGAACGCCAACGGCACGGTGACCGCGGCGGGGTAGGCCACCACAGTCGCTGCCCAGCCGCCGAGCGCGTCGTCGTCGACCCAACCCGTCACGGCGAGCAGCGTGGCGATCGCCGATGAGGCCGCGCCGACGGTCAACCCGGCGATCGCCCCCGCCGCGGTCAGCCCGCGCCACCAGATGCCCAGCACCAGCAGTGGGCACAGCGTCGAGGCGGCGACCGCGAACACCAGACCGACTCCGCGGGACAGTTCGTAGGACGACGCTGCCAGCGCCAGTGGAACCGGCACCAGGCCGCCGATCACCGCAGCGAGCCGGAAGTCGCGAACCCGGCCGCGCAGCAGGTCGGTCGACACCGCGCCGGCGACGCCCACCAGCAGCCCCGACGAGGTGGCCAGGAATGCCGCGATGGCGCCGGCGGCGACCAGGGCGCCGAGCAGGTACCCGCCCGTGCCGGGGATGGCCGCCGACGGCAACAGCAGTACCGCGGCGTCGGACTTACCGGTGACGAGTAACTGCGGCACGAAAACACGGGACAGGGCCGCCAGCACGGTCGGAAACAGATAAAACAATCCCAGCAGCGCGATCACGGCCAGCGCCGAACGGCGCGCCGCCCGCCCGTCGGGATTGGTGTAGAAGCGCACCAGTACGTGCGGTAGTCCCATCGCTCCGAGGAACGTCGCGATGATGATCGAAAGAACTTGGTAAAGAGGGTGTTTGCCGCCCACCCCGCCGCCGCCGCCGACCCACGAGGCGCCGGTGACCGGGGCGCCGGCGATGACCGGCGTGTGCGCGCCGGCGGCGAGTGCGACCGTGGAACCGGCGCCGATGGTGTGCCGGCCGGCGCTGAGCCCGGCGTCGCGGGCCGCCTTGCCGTCGACTGTTCCGGTGACCGTGACCCCGTCCGGGTCGACGACATCGACGTCGACTCCGGTCTCCACCTGCACGGTGGTCGGGTTGGTGACGACGGGGGGCAGCGGTCCGCCGAAATCCGTGTGCGCCGGGCGGGCGATGACGGCGATCGCCAGGGCGGGCACCGCGATCGCGGTGAGCTTGAGCCAGTATTGGAAGGCCTGCACCAGGGTGATGGAGCGCATGCCGCCGCCCACCACGTTGGCGATCACGATCAGGCTGACTGCCAGCGGGCCGATCCAGATCGGCACACCGAGCAGCGTCCGCAGGGTCAGCCCCGCGCCCTGGTACTGCGGCACCAGGTAGAGCACGCAGACGGTCACCACCACCACCATCGCCACCCGGCGCGCCATTGCCGACTTCAGCCGGAACTCGGCGAAGTCGGGCACGGTGTAGGCGCCGGAACGGCGCAGCGGCGCGGAGACGAACAGCAGCAGGCCCAGGTATCCGACGGTGAATCCCACCGGGTACCACAGCGCGTCGGCGCCGTATTTGGCGATCAGCCCGGCGACGCCGAGAAACGATGCGGCCGAGAGGTATTCGCCGGAGATTGCCGCGGCGTTGAGGTACGGCGGTACGGTGCGGGAGGCCACCAGAAAGTCCGAGGTAGTGCGGGACACCCGCCATCCCCAGGCGCCGACGGCCACCGTCGCCACCGCTGCGGCGATGAGCGCGCCGGAGGTCAGCGCGGTGGGGTTCACTGCTCCTCGCCGGCGTCCACGATGCGGATGAAGTCGCGCTCACCCTGCTCAGCGAGCCGGATGTAGAGCCTGCCCACGCTGTACATCACCGGGTAGACCAGCACGCCCAGGATCACCCAGTTGGCCCGCAGCCCGAATATCGTCACCACGCTCAGCGACGGCGCCACGCTGGTGATCACCGCCAGCGCGGCCAGCGCGCCGACGACCAGGGTGCCCAGCCGCAGTGCCAGTCCCAGCTGTGCCCGGACCAGTCCGCGGACCAGCGCGTCGCCCACCTCGGTCTGCTGCTCCAGTTCCACCCTGGTGCCCAC
>NZ_JBIIOV010000202.1:0-5232 GCF_044342925.1 Mycobacterium sp.
TGCGGGGACGATGCCCGTCCATCCCGAGGAGACCGCATGACGCCACGAAACGCCGCCCGCCGACATCTCCTGGCCGCCGTCGCGACCATCGCCTGCACCGGCGGCTGGCTTGCCGGCGCCGCCACCGCACAGCCGGCCTGGCCCAGCCAGCCGGTGAAGATCCTGGTGGGTTTCCCGGGCGGCAGCACGCCGGACATCTCGGCCCGGGCGCTGGCCGACGCACTGGCCAAGGCGTGGGGCCAGCCGGTGGTGGTGGAGAACCGCCCGGGTGCCGGTGGCAACCTGGCTGCCGACGCCGTGGCCAAGGCCACCGACGGGCACACGCTGGGCGTCGTCATCAACGGCAACCTGACGACCGCCAAGCCGCTGAACCCGCGCCTGCCCTTCGACCCGGACAAGGACTTCGCCGTGATCTCGCTGCTGGCGACCGCACCGCTGGTGCTGGTGACCCCGGCCGAGCAACCCCAGGGCACGGCTTGGCTGGCGGCCGCGCGCGCCGCGGGCGACAAGTGGAGCTACGGCTCGGTGGGCATCGGCTCGGTGGGCCACCTGGGCGGCGAGCTCGTCAACGGCGCCATCGGCGGCAGCGCCGTGCACGTGCCTTACAACGGCAACCCGGCGGTGCTCACGGCCCTGCTGGGCGGGCAGATCCAGCTGGCGCTGGTGCCGCCGGGGCTGGCGCTGCCCCAGGTGCGGGCCGGCAAGCTGCACGCCATCGGCGTGACAGGCCCGAAGAGCGAACTCGCGCCGGGCGTGCCGGCCCTGGCCGACCTGGGCGTGCGGATGCCGCCGCTGGAGGTGTGGAACGCGCTCGTCGCGCCAGCCGGGATGCCACGCGCCGCGCTGGAGCGGCTGGCGCGCGACGTACCGGCGGTGATGAAGGAGGCCGAGACGCGCCAGCGCTTCCTGGCCGGCGGCTGGGAGCCCGTGGGCAGCGACGCCGCCGCAGCCGCGGTGCGCGTGCAGGCCGAGGCGCGCCTGCTCGGCGAGATCATCACGCGGCGCGGCATCAGGCTGGAGTGAACGCCATGGCCTCGCCCGCCCCCATCGACTGCTGGTTCGACTTCTCGTCGCCCTACTCCTACGTCGCCTCGGAGTGGATCGACGCGCTGGCCGCTCGCCACGGCCGCACCGTGCGCCGCCATGCCATCCTGCTGGGCGCCACCTTCCAGGCCGCGGAGCTGAAGTCGCCGGTGTCCTACCCGCTCAAGCGCGAGTACTCGCTGCACGACTTCGCACGGTCCGCCCGCTTCCACGGCGTGCCCTACATGCCGCCGCCGGTGTTCCCCATTCCCACGCAGAACGCCGCCCGCGTGTTCTGGTGGCTGGCCGCCACGCAGGGCGGCAGCGAGACTGGATCGGCGGCAGCGCGATGGGCGCGCGAGGGCCTGCGCGCTGTGTTCACGCGCGGTGTGGCGCTGCACGAGGCGGCGGCCCTGAAGGCCTACGCCGCCGAACAGGCCCTGGACGCCGATGCCGCCGAAGCCGTCTGGAACGATCCCGCCTGGAAGGCGCGCCTGAAGCAGGCCAATGACGAAGCGGTGGCCAGCGGCATCTTCGGCGCGCCCTTCTTCCGCATCGACGGCGAACCCTTCTGGGGCAACGACCGGCTGCCACAGATGGAGCGCTGGCTCGCCCACGGGCCGTTCTGATCCGACCCGCAGGGGGTGCTGTGTACCATGGGTGCGCCCGACGTTGACGCCAGCGTCGACGGACCACGAAAGCCCGCCTGCCCAGCCAAGCCGGTGCCGGCCCGAGGAGACACGATGCCGGCGCTGACCAGCCAGATCAACCCCCGCTCCGACAGCTACAAGGCCAGCGCCGAGTGGATGGGCGGCCTCGTCGACGATCTCAACCGCCAGCTCGCACGCACCGCGCTGGGCGGCGGCGAGGCTGCGCGGGCCAAACACCTGGCGCGCGGCAAGCTGCTGCCGCGCGACCGCGTGGAAGGCCTGCTCGACCCCGACACGCCCTTCCTCGAACTCGCGCCGCTGGCGGCCCACGGCCTGTATGACGACGCGGCGCCCGGCGCGGGCGTGATCGCCGGCATCGGCCGCGTCCAGGGCGTGGAGTGCGTGATCGTCTGCAACGACGCCACCGTCAAGGGCGGCACCTACTATCCGATGACGGTGAAGAAGCACCTGCGGGCGCAGGAGGTGGCGCGCGAGAACCGCCTGCCCTGCATCTACCTGGTGGACTCGGGCGGCGCCAACCTGCCCAACCAGGACGAGGTCTTCCCCGACCGCGAGCACTTCGGCCGGATCTTCTACAACCAGGCGCAGATGAGCGCCCAGGGCATCCCGCAGGTGGCGGTGGTCATGGGCTCGTGCACGGCGGGCGGCGCCTACGTGCCGGCCATGAGCGACGAGACCATCATCGTGCGCAACCAGGGCACCATCTTCCTGGGCGGGCCGCCGCTGGTGAAGGCGGCCACCGGTGAGGTGGTCACCGCCGAGGAACTCGGCGGCGGAGACCTGCACGCCAAGACCTCCGGTGTGGTCGACCACCTGGCCCGCGACGACCGCGACGCCCTGCGCATCGTCCGCGAGATCGTCGCGACGCTGGGAGCCGCGCCGACGCCCGCCTGGGACGTCCGCCCCGCCGCGGCCCCGGTGGCCGATCAGCACGAGTTGTACGACGTGGTGCCCGTCGACGCCCGGGTGCCCTACGACGTGCACGAGGTGATCAGCCGGATCGTCGACGGCGGCGAGTTCAGCGAGTTCAAGGCGAACTACGGGGCCACTCTGGTCACCGGGTTCGCGCGGATTCACGGCCACCCGGTCGGCATCGTCGCCAACAACGGGGTGCTGTTCGGCGAATCCGCCCTCAAGGGAGCGCATTTCATCCAGCTCTGCGACAAACGCATCATCCCGCTGGTGTTCCTGCAGAACATCAGCGGCTTCATGGTCGGCCGCGACTACGAGGCCGGCGGCATCGCCAAGCACGGCGCCAAGATGGTCACCGCCGTCGCCTGCGCGCGGGTGCCCAAACTCACCGTCGTCATCGGCGGCTCCTACGGCGCGGGCAACTACTCGATGTGCGGGCGGGCCTACTCGCCGCGATTTTTGTGGATGTGGCCCAACGCCCGGATCTCGGTGATGGGTGGTGAGCAGGCGGCCGCCGTGCTGGCCACCGTCAGCGGCGAGATGACCGTCGACGAGGAAGAGGCCTTCAAAGCGCCGATCCGGGCCCAGTACGAGGAGCAGGGCAACCCGTACTACTCCACCGCGCGACTCTGGGACGACGGTGTGATCGATCCGGCGGACACCAGAACCATTCTCGGCCTGGCTCTTTCGGTCTGCGGCAACGCACCGGTCGAGCCGGTCTCCTACGGCGTCTTCCGGATGTGACGAAATGAACTCTGGACTTTTCGACACCGTGCTGGTGGCCAACCGCGGCGAGATCGCCGTGCGGGTCATCCGCACCCTCAAGGCGATGGGCATCCGCTCGGTCGCGGTCTACAGCGACGCGGACGCCGGCGCCCGGCACGTCACCGAAGCCGACCTCGCCGTGCGCATCGGGCCGGCGCCGGCCCGCCAGAGCTACCTCGATATCGGCGCTGTGGTCGACGCGGCCCTGCGCACCGGCAGCCAGGCTGTGCACCCCGGCTACGGATTCCTTTCCGAGAACCCCGAATTCGCCGCCGCGCTGCGCCAAGCCGGGGTGGTGTTCATCGGTCCGCCGGTCTCCGCGATCGCGACCATGGGCGACAAGATCGCGGCCAAGACGGCCGTGTCGGCCTCCGGTGTGCCGGTGGTACCCGGCATCGCCGAACCTGGCTTGTCCGACGCCGATCTGATCGCCGCCGCGGGCGATGTCGGTTTCCCCGTTCTGGTGAAACCCTCGGCCGGCGGCGGCGGCAAGGGCATGCGGCGGGTCGACGACGCCGCCGATCTCCCCGAGGCGCTGGCGGGGGCCCGCCGGGAAGCCGCGGCCGCGTTCGGTGACGACACCCTGTTCCTGGAGCGGTTCGTGTTGCAGCCCAGGCACATCGAGGTTCAGGTGCTCGCCGACACCCACGGCACCGTGCTGCATCTGGGCGAGCGCGAGTGCAGCCTGCAGCGTCGCCACCAGAAGGTCATCGAGGAGGCGCCGTCGCCGCTGCTGGACCCGGTCACCCGGTCGCGGATCGGCGAGGCCGCCTGCGAGACCGCTCGCAGCGTGGACTACGTCGGAGCGGGCACGGTCGAGTTCATCGTCTCCGCCGACCGGCCCGACGAATTCTTCTTCATGGAGATGAACACCCGTCTGCAGGTGGAGCATCCGGTCACCGAGATGGTCACCGGCTGGGACCTGGTCGAGTGGCAGGTCCGCATCGCCGCGGGCCAGCGGCTGACCGCCGCGCAGCACGACATCGCGCTGAGCGGGCACGCCATCGAGGCGCGGGTGTACGCCGAGGACCCCGCCGCCGGGTTCCTGCCCACCGGCGGACCGGTGATCGCGCTCTGTGAGCCGTCCGGGCCGGGGGTGCGGGTGGACTCCGGGTTGGCGGCGGGGACGACCGTCGGCAGCGACTACGACCCCATGCTGGCCAAGGTCATCGTCCACGCCGAGGACCGTGACGCCGCCCTGCGCGGTCTGGACCGGGCGCTGGGCGACACCGCGGTGCTGGGTGTGGGCACCAACGTCGACTTTCTGCGATTCGTGCTGTCCGACGACGACGTGGCCGCCGGCCGGCTGGACACCGGGCTGCTCGAACGGCTGCAGTACATCCCGCCCGACGTCGACGACGACGCCTTGATCGCCGCCGCGGTGTACCGGTGGCTGCAGACCTGGCCGGCCGGCCCGGCGGACGTATGGGAACTGCCGTCGGGATGGCGGGTTGGGGAGCACGCCGGCTGGCAAATCCGGCTGCGCGCCGGCGGGCGCGCCGACCACGTCCGGATCACCGGAACCCCACAGCAGGCCGAGGTCTGGGTGGAGGGCGGTAAGAAGCGCTCGCTGCGCGCCTCGTTGGCTTCCGGGCGCCTGACGCTGGTGGTCGACGGCATCCGCTGTGAGGTCACCGCCGCCGACGCCGACCACCGAATCTGGCTCGCCGGCGAGTTGGGCACGGTAATGCTGCAAGAGGTTCGCGAGGAGCCGGTGCGCCCGGACGACGAGCACAGCGGCGACGCCGAACTGCGCAGCCCGATGCCCGGATCGGTGGTGGCAGTCGGCGCCGCCGACGGCGCGACGGTCGAAGCCGGCGCCGTCGTCGTCGCGGTGGAAGCGATGAAAATGGAGCATTCC
>NZ_JBIIOV010000045.1:0-20044 GCF_044342925.1 Mycobacterium sp.
CCGGTTGGTCGATCTGGCAATGGCGCAGGCGTTCTGCTCGGACACCTTCGTGTCCACCGCCGCGGACGCCATCCAGGTGCACGGCGGGATCGGCTTCACCTGGGAACACCCGGCCCACCTGTACCTGCGCCGAGCTCGCACCGACGCCCAGATCTTCGGGGACCCGGCCTGGCACCGGGAACGCTACGTCCAGCTTCGAGAGCACTTCCTAGGCGAGGAGATGTCATGACCGATGACGAGGTTCGCGCCGAAGTCCGGCAGTGGCTGGCCGACAACTGGCTGGCCGGCAACTGGGACCCCAAGCTGGACCGCGCGGAATGGGGCCGACGGGTGGTCGACGCCGGCTGGGCGGTGCCCAGCTGGGAGCCGCAGTGGTGGGGACGCGGGCTCACCGACACCCAATCGCGCATCGTGGCAGCCGAATTCGCCGCCGTCGGGGCGCGTGGCGCCGGCCAGGACCGCTCCGACCTGCTGGCCTGCACCCTGCACGACCTGGGCACCGACGAGCAGAAACGCCGCCTGATTCCGCCGTCCATCCGTAACGAGACTAAGTGGTGCCTGCTCTACAGCGAGCCCGGCGCCGGCTCGGACCTGGCCGGCTTGCGGACCCGGGCCGACCGCGACGGTGACGACTGGGTGGTCAACGGGCAGAAGGTCTGGACGTCGTTCGCCACGATCGCCGACTACGGCCTGCTGGTGGCCCGCACCGACTGGGACGTGCCCAAACACAAAGGCATCAGCTTCTTCATCTTCCCGATGCGCCAGCCCGGCGTCGAGATCCGGCCCATCCACCAGATCACCGGCGAATCGGAGTTCAACGAGGTCTTCATCACCGACGCCCGGGTGCCGCACGCCAACCTGGTGGGTGAGCCCGGCGGCGGCTGGGCGGTGCTGCAGCTGGCGTTGGCCTACGAGCGGCGGCTGATGGGCGACCTGGCCCGCACCGCGCGTTCCAGCCGGGACCTCAAACCCGATGCCGACAGCCTGATCGGGATGGCGCGGGCGGCCGGCAGACTCGCCGACTCCCACATCCGCCAGGAGATCGCCCGGGTGGAGGAGTACGCCGCCGTCAACCGGTGGAACACCCAGCGCGCCAAGGCAACCCGGGATCGGGCCGAGGCTGCCACCCTGCTAGCGCTGGGCAAGATCGCGATGTCGCGGATCCTGCACGAGACCGCCCGCGTACAAACCGCCATCGTTGGTCCCGAATCCATGCTCACCGGGCCGGAGAACCCGGTCGGCGACGCCGTTACCTTCCGCACCCTCAACGCCTACTTCACCTCGATCGGCGGCGGCACCGACCAGATTCAGCGCAACATCGTCGGCGAACGGGTGCTGGGGCTGCCCAAAGAGCCCGAACCGTACAAGGACACCCCGTTCCGGGACCTGCCAACCGGCTAGCGTTTGCGCCGCGCCGCGTCTGTAGTCGCCTCTAGCGGAAGTGCAGGACGTCGCTGCCCCAGGCGGCGCGGATCGGGGCGTCGGAGTCGTTGATCAGCCGGTCGGTGCGATCGATGATGAGGCAGGCGCGGTCGGCGTCCTGGTAGGGCAGCCACTCCGGTTCGCCCAGCGGCCCGGCGGGCTTGGCCGTCGCGGCGAAATTCACCCAGCGGGTGCGGACGCGCTTGGACACCGCTTTGGCGGTCTTGACCCCACCCATCTTCAAGGTGACGTCCTTGGGCGACCCGAGAGTGCCCCACACATAAGGCAATTCGGTCGCGTGAGCCGCACCGACGAGCAGCGCCTTCATGATCGGCGTGGCGTAGTCGAAGCGATACAGGTAGACCGGAGCCACCCGGCAATGCCCCTCAGCCAGCCACACCGACGGCATCCGGAAGCCGACGTCGCTGGCGATGCTCAGCCCCCGCTTCTTGGCACCGTAAGTGAGCCCCAACTGCTCTTCGTTGGGCAACTGCAGGTCCGGCTGTTCGGCGGCGATCTCGTTGAACATCGACGTGATGGCCTTGGGAGTGATCGGCAGCAACGGTGAGCGCATCAGCCGGAACAGCGCCGCCTCGTTACGGTTGGTCCCGATGACCAGCGGCACCGGATGCGTCTTGCCCGCCCGGGCGAGATGCACCGGGTAGTCGTGCAGCAGGTCGCCGTCGACGATCGGCACGAACGCCAGCCTGCCGGGATTGCGGACCGGCACCTCATCGAACACCCTCTTGGTGGCCGAGAGCAGCGCCGGGACGTCGACCTCGGCCATCCGGTGCGCGTCGGCGGGGGCGATCCCCAGGTGGCCGAGTACCGCGTGAGTGACGCGCTGCGCCCGCTCGGCGCTGTAGACCGACGTCGTCGGGGAACTCTGGGATATCGCGCCGGAGAACAATCCCACGGCTTCGGGGACTGCCAGCAGCGTCGTCACGATCCCGGCGCCGGCGGATTCGCCGAACAACGTCACCCGGTCCGGGTCGCCGCCGAATCCGCCGATGTTGTGGCGGACCCAGCGCAACGCGGCGAGCACGTCGCGCAGACCGATGTTGGAGTCGAACTCTCGTCGCCCGCCGAGGTGGGACAGGTCCAGGAAGCCGAAGACACCGACCCGGTAGTTGAGCGTGACGACGATCACGTCGCCGCTGGCGGCCAGCCGATTGCCGTCGTAGAGCGGCTGGCTGCTCGACCCGAGCACAAAGGCGCCGCCGTGCAGCCACACCATCACCGGCTTGTCGTCACCGGGCTTGGTACCGGACGGGGCCCAGATGTTGAGGAACAGGCAGTCCTCGTTCGTGGGTGCCCCGAGGTCCAGCGGAAACCTGGGCACCGGGGGCTGCGGACAGACGAAGCCGTAGGTGTCGGCGTCGAGGACCTCGGTCCACGGCTGCGGCGGTTGCGGCGCCCGGAACCGCAGGTCGCCGACCGGCGGGGCGGCGTAGCGCACGCCCTTCCAGGACATCGCCGTGCCATCGTCGATTCCGCGGACCGGCCCGTAGGCGGTGTCCACGACAGGGTGATGGAGCGTCATTGGCATCTCCTGGTCGCTGTAACTGTCTTTACGCTACCCGTCGGCCATTGGTTCAAAAGTGCAGCGCTGTGTAGCGCCAGTCCAATACCGGCCGGTCGGGGCCGTCTTTGCTGACGGCGTAGACCTCTGAGCGCAGGGTCAGCACGCCGCCGCGCTCGCCGGGCAGCGGGTCGGCCGCCTCGATGCGCAGGTCGCTGTATAGCGTGTCGCCCTCGTACACCGGCCCGGTGTGGTCGCAGGACTGCCAGCCGAGCACCGTCGCCAGGTCGGGCAGCAGCCGGGTGGCCTGGGCCAGGGCCAGGCCGATGGTGTGGCCGCCGTACACCAGGCGGCCGTTCGTGCCGGTCCCGGAGAACCGCGAATCATGGTGCGTCGCGGCGACGTTCAGCGTCAGCCGGGCCAACTCGGGTGCGGAACTGACGACGTCGGCGGTGCTGCGCAGGACTGTGCCGGCCATGTCAGGCGAGAAACCCGGCCCGGGCACCCGCTGCCGGAACGCCGCCGCGTCCCAGTGCCCGGCGGGGTCGGCTGTGGCTTCCTCGACGGGCGCCGGCCCCGCGCCGAGGCCGGCGAGGTCGTCGGCGTGGCCGGTGTCGACGGCGCCGCGCAGCGGCAGCATCGCGCACCGGTAAAAGTCCAGCACCAGCCGGCCCACCTGGTCGACGGTGGTCATCCGCAGCGCGGCCAGACCGGTGGGTGTGGTGGTGTTCTGTTTGAGGCCGACCACCTCGGTACGGGTGAAGAGGCTGTCCCCGATGGTCGGGTACCGGTGGAAGGCCAGGCCCCGGTAGAACAGGTTGGCCTTGACGCGCTGGGTCACCACGGTGGACTGGCCGATGGCCACGTCGCAGACCAGACCCGGATAGGCCATTTGGCCGGGAACGCCGGTGACGGCGTGGGCCAGTTCGGCGTCCAGCGACAAGCGCAACCGGTCGCCCAGAATAGCCTGGTGAGCTGCGGCGATACCCGGAGTGAGCGTCATCGACGGGGCGCGGTCGAAGACCTGCCCGACGGTCAGGTCGTCGAAGTACGGGCCGCCGGGTGGGGGCGTGAACGGCACAGCTGACACTATCCCTCGCTATGACCGCCCTCCCTATGACCGGACTGACCGACGAGGAAACCCAGCTCGTGGCGACGGTGCGCGCGTTCGTCGACCGCGAAGTCAAGCCCACGGTGCGCGAGGTCGAGCACGCCGACGAATACCCCGGGGCGTGGATCGAGCAGATGAAGCGGATCGGCATCTACGGCCTGGCGATCAGCGAACGCTACGGCGGGTCCCCGGTGTCGATGCCCTGCTACGTCGACGTCACCCAGGAACTGGCCCGGGGCTGGATGAGCCTGGCCGGTGCGATGGGCGGGCACACCGTGGTGGCCACGCTGCTGGAGGATTTCGGCACCGAGGACCAGAAGCAGGCGTACCTGCCGCGGATGGCGACCGGCGAGCTTCGGGCCACGATGGCGCTGACCGAGCCCGGCGGCGGCTCGGACCTGCAGAACATCTCGACGACGGCGCGGGCCGACGGCGACGATCTGCTCATCACCGGGTCGAAGACCTGGATCAGCAACGCCCGTCGATCCGGTCTGATTGCGCTGCTGTGCAAGACCGACCCGCGGGCCACGCCCCGGCACGCCGGTGTCTCGGTGCTGCTGGTGGAGTCACCGATTGACGGTCTGACCGTCTCCCGCGATCTACCCAAGCTGGGCTACAAGGGTGTGGAGTCCTGCGAGCTGGCGTTCGCTGAGGTACGGGTGCCGGGGTCGGCGGTGCTCGGCGGCGAACCCGGCAAGGGCTTCGCGCAGATGATGAAAGGCCTTGAGACAGGCCGGATTCAGGTGGCCGCCCGGGCGCTCGGTGTGGCGACCGCCGCCCTGGAGGACGCGCTGGCCTATGCCCAGCAGCGGGAAAGTTTCGGAAAGCCGATTTGGCGGCACCAGGCGATCGGCAACTACCTGGCCGATATGGCGACCAAGCTGACCGCGGCCCGTCAGCTCACCCGCTACGCGGCCGAGCGGTACGACAGCGGGGACCGCTGCGACATGGAAGCCGGGATGGCCAAGCTGTTCGCGTCCGAGACGGCCATGCAGATCGCGCTCGACGCCGTCCGGATTCACGGCGGCTACGGCTACTCGACCGAGTACGACGTCGAACGCTATTTCCGGGACGCGCCGCTGATGATCGTCGGCGAGGGCACCAACGAGATTCAGCGCAACGTCATCGCCGCGCAGTTGGTGGCCCGCGGCGGTCTCTAGAGGCTCAGTGGCCTGTGACTGTTAGAGGCGCTGCGAGTTCGCGCTTGCGCGCTTCGCGGGCCAGCATGCGGTCGCGCTGCTCTTCGAATTTGACGACCTGGCCTTCCAGGTTCGTGATGAAGTCGGCCAGCTGTTCGCGGCGTTGTTCGCCCACGCTGCTGAAATCGTCGCGCTCGAAGATCCGCCACTTGCGCAGGGTGGGCCGCACCACTTCTTCGAGGTGCTGGCGGGGGTCGTAGATGCCGTGCTTGGCCATCAGCACCCCGTTGCGGCGGAAATTCGGCATGCCCTGACCGGGCATCCGGAAGTTCTCGACCACGTCGGCGACCGCTTCCAGGGCCTGATCGGGTGCCAGCTCCAGGGCCGCCTCGCACATGTTGCGGTAGAAGATCATGTGCAGGTTCTCGTCAGCGGCGATGCGCTGGAGTATCCGGTCGGCAATCGGGTCGTTGCAGACCTTGCCGGTGTTGCGGTGGCTGACCCGGGTGGCGAGTTCCTGGAATGAGACGTAGGCGACCGAGAGCAGGAAGTCGGTCTTGTGCCGTTCTTCCTCTTCGGCCGTCGGGCCGAAGCCGTGGGTCATGTGTTCCATCCGCGCGCGCTCCAGCGCGACCGGATCGACACCGCGGGTGACCACCAGGTAGTCGCGCAGGACGATGCTGTGGCGGGCTTCCTCGGCGGTCCAACGGCCGACCCAGGTGCCCCACGGCCCGTCCAAGGAGAAGTGCTCGGCCGCTTGACGGTGGTAGGAGGGCAGGTTGTCCTCGGTGAGCAGGTTGGTGATCATCGCGGCCCGGGCGACCTCGCTGAGTTGCGACTGCTCATCAGCCCAGTCGTCGCCGCCCATCGCCGCGAAATTCCGGCCGAGATCCCACGGCACATAGTCGTGTGGATGCCACTCGGTGCTCACCGCGAAGTGGCGGTTGACGTTCTCCTCGGCGACAGACTCGAGTTCTTTGAGTAGTTCAGGGTCGCTCAGCAATCGGGGCATGACACCTCACCTGCATCTGGCGGCGGGGGGGAAGGTCGCCCCCCGCGGCCTGTCTGGATCCGCGCACAGCGCGAACCTAGTTGAACTGGCGACGTTAGCAGGTTCGGCGCCGGGCCACGAAATCTCGTCTGACCCGACAATGGGGGCTAGGTGTTGTCCAGACGCTGCTTGAGCGCCTCGAACTCGTCGCGCACCCCGGTCGGCAGCTTCTCGCCGAGGAAGGCGAACCACTCCTCGATCTCGGGCAGTTCGGCACGCCACTCGTCGGAGTTGACGGCCAGTGCCTCGGCGAGGTCGGCATCGTCGACGTCGAGGCCGCCGATGTCGAGATCGCCGGCGCCCGGGACGATGCCGATCGGCGTCGACACCCCGTTGGCCCGGCCCTCGACCCGGTCGACGATCCACTTCAGCACCCGGCTGTTCTCACCGAAGCCCGGCCACAGGAACCGGCCGTCGCCGCCGCGCCGGAACCAGTTGACGAAGAAGATCTTCGGCAGCTTGGACTCGTCGGCGTTCTTGCCCAGGTCGAGCCAGTGCTGGCAGTAGTCACCAGCGTTGTAGCCCAGGAACGGCAACATCGCCATCGGGTCGCGTCGGATGGCGCCCACCTGACCTTCGGCGGCGGCGGTCTTCTCGCTGCCCAGGGTGGCTCCGATGAACACCCCGTGCTGCCAGTCGCGGGCCTGGGTCACCAGCGGGACGGTGGTCTTGCGGCGCCCGCCGAACAGGATCGCCGAGATCGGCACGCCCTGCGGGTCGTCCCACTCCGGGGCCAGCGTCGGGCATTGTGACATCGGGGTGCAGTACCGCGAATTCGGATGTGCCGCAGGCTCATCGGAATCGGGCGTCCACTCGTTACCCTTCCAGTCGATGAGGTGCGGGGGCTCGCCCTCCAGGCCTTCCCACCACACGCCGCCCTCGTCGGTCAGGGCGACGTTGGTGAAGACGGTGTTGCCGGCGGCGATGGTCTTCATGGCGTTGGGGTTCGACGACCAGTTGGTGCCCGGCGCCACCCCGAAGAAACCGAACTCGGGGTTGACCGCATACAGCCGGCCGTCCTTGCCGAACCGCATCCAGGCGATGTCGTCGCCGAGGGTCTCCGCACGCCAGCCCGGGATGGTGGGCTGGATCATCGCCAGGTTGGTCTTGCCGCAGGCCGACGGGAACGCCGCGGCGATGTAGTACGCCTTGTTATCCGGGGAGATGAGCTTGAGGATCAGCATGTGCTCGGCCAGCCAGCCCTCGTCGCGGGCCATCACCGAGGCGATCCGCAGCGAGTAGCACTTCTTCCCGAGCAGGGCGTTGCCGCCGTAGCCGGAGCCGTAGCTCCAGATCTCGCGGGTCTCCGGGAAGTGGGTGATGTATTTGGTCTCGTTGCACGGCCACGGCACGTCGTCCTGGCCCTGTTCCAGCGGAGCACCCAACGAATGCAGCGCCTTGACGAAGAAGCTGTCCTCGCCCATCTTGTCCAGCGCCGCCTTGCCCATCCGGGTCATCGTGCGCATCGACACCACGACGTACTCGGAGTCGGTGATCTCCACGCCCAGCTTGGGGTCCTCGGCGCCGAGTGGGCCCATGCAGAACGGCACCACGTACATGGTGCGACCGCGCATGCAGCCGCTGTACAGCTCGGTCATGATGGCGCGCATCTCGCCGGGCGCCATCCAGTTGTTGGTGGGGCCTGCGTCGACCTCACGCTCGGAGCAGATGTAGGTCCGCGACTCGACGCGGGCGACGTCGGAGGGCTCCGACCGGGCCAGGTAGGAGCTGGGCTCCTCGGTGTCGCTGAGCGGAAGGAAGGTTCCGGCGGCGACCAGATGGTCACACAGCCGCTGGTATTCCGCGTCGGAGCCGTCAGCGAAGACGACACGGTCGGGCTGAGTGAGCTCTGCGACTTCCCGGACCCAGGCGAGCAGCCCGGCGTGTTTGGTAGGTGCGTTCTCCAGACCGGGGATGGTCGCTGAGGTCATCGGTTTCTCCCGCTTAGTTGTAGCCAGGAACAGACCTGTCCGCTCACCCGCGGAGAAAGTCGGCGTCCTTGACTGAAGATTAACGTGGGCTGCACATTCACTGTTAATTGGGTTTATCGTCGCGCAGCCGACTCGGCGGACGCCATGCGGCGCAGCACCCGTTCCTCCATGACCGGCCGTAGATTCGCGACCACCTCGGCCACCCATCGCTCCGCGGCGGCGCGCTCGCTGAGCAGCCGGCGGGCCAGCACAACGCAGGATGTCAGCGCCACACCGAGTAACACGCAGACCGCCACCGCCGCGGGCGCCGCGCCGGGCCGCAGTTCGGTAGCCAGCCTGGCCAGCGACACCGAGACACCCGCGCCCAGACCGGCGCCGAGGGCGGTGGTGAGCCGGTTCTCCAACGCGCACCGCCGCCGGGGCGGCAGGCAGTCCTCGACCGGGACGTCCCAGGCGCCGGCCGGGCTCGACGGCAGGCCCAGGGCGGCGATCCCCCCGCTCACCGCCTCGTCCAGTTCGGTGGCCGCGCGCGTTACCCGGCCGCGCACCCGCGCACCGAACGCGGCGCCGCCCCGCAGCGACAGATCCGCGGCCTCCTGGCCGAGGTCGGCGCGCAGACGTGAACACATCCGCCGCGCCTGTGCGCACAGTTGCACCCGGGCCAGGGCGATATCCGACCGGCCGAGAAGCGACCGCGGGGGCAGGCTGGTCGGCACACCACCGGCCGCGGCCCAGAGCCGCAACGAACCGCGGGCGATGTCGGCGGCGCAGGAGCGGTGCCGTGCCGGCAGGCCCGGCCCGCGGCTGTAGTCCTGCCAGAAGACGGCCCGGGCCAGAAGGGCGTCGGCCGGATCACCGCTGCGCGGGGCGGGCTCCACGTCGACGCCGGCTTTGCGAAGGGTGTCGGCCGCGGCCCGCATCCGGGCCAGCGCGGCGACGTCACCAGGCGGGGACTGGGCGGCTTCGGTCACAACCGAGATCGTGGCAGCAGACGGCGCAGCAGACGAGTCACCCTGGAAGGCGACTGTAGGCAACTGTTGGGTATCAATCCGGTTGGCGAGTAGGGCGCAGCGCACGTCATAGGCCACCATGGATCAATGCATGCGCAGCGACCGGGCTCAGTCACGCCCGAAACCGCGACGCAGCAGCACCATCGCCGGGTGACGAGCTTCCGATCACGTCGCGCCGCGCTCACCGAGGCGCAGCAGGACGTGTGGGAACGGCTATGGCCCGGTCTGGGCCGCCCGGCGCTCGACGACTCCGGCACCGCGACCGCACTGGACGCGCAAGCCTGGTTCGGCCACCCCGCCGACGCAGGGCGGGCACTGGTGTGCGAGATCGGCTGCGGAACCGGCACCTCGACGCTGGCGATGGCCCTGGCCGAACCGGAGATCGACGTCATCGCCGTGGAGGTCTACCGGCGCGGGCTGGCTCAACTGCTGAGCGCCATCGACCGCACCGGGGTGACCAACATCCGGATGGTCCGCGGCGACGGCGTCGACGTCCTGGAGCAGCTCGTCGCCCCCGGCACGTTGACCGGTGTGCGGGTCTTCTTCCCCGACCCGTGGCCGAAGTCCCGGCATCACAAACGACGCCTGCTGCAACCGGAGACGATGGCGCTGATCGCCGAGCGGCTGCGCCCCGGCGGGGTGCTCCACGCGGCCACCGACCACGCCGGCTACGCCGAGCAGATCGCCGAGGCGGGCGACGCCGAACCGCGGCTGCGGCGAGCCCGGCCCGACGAGCAGCTGCCGATCTCGGTGGCGCGCCCCGTCACCAAGTACGAATCGAAAGCCCGCGAAGCGGGTAGCGCCGTCACCGAGCTGCTGTGGGTGAGACAACCGTGACCGTTCTTGAGGAACACCCCGCTCCGGCAGTGGAGACGCCGCTTGAGGCGGAGGTGCAACCGCCCGCGAACCGGGTACTTCTGGTCTGGGACGCGCCCAATCTCGACATGGGGCTGGGTGCCATCCTCGGTGGCCGACCGACCGCGGCGCACCGGCCCCGTTTCGACGCTCTCGGCCGATGGCTGCTGGCCCGCACCGCCGATCTGGCAGCCAGACATCCGGAGATGTCGACCGAACCCGAGGCGACGGTGTTCACCAACATCGCCCCGGGCAGCGCGGACGTCGTCCGCCCCTGGGTGGAGGCGCTGCGCAACGTGGGCTTCGCCGTCTTCGCCAAACCGAAGATCGACGAGGACAGCGACGTGGACAGCGACATGCTGGCCCACATCGCCCTGCGACACCGCGAGGGGCTGGCCGGACTGCTGCTGGCGTCGGCTGACGGCCAGGCCTTCCGGACCCCGCTGGAGGACATCGCGCGTGCCGGCACCCCGGTCCAGGTGCTCGGATTTCGCGAACATGCCAGCTGGGCATTAGCGTCGGATACCTTGGATTTTGTCGACTTGGAGGACATTCCCGGTGTTTTCCGTGAGCCCTTGCCGCGAATCGGCTTGGACTCGCTGCCAGATCAAGGAGCGTGGCTGCAGCCTTTCCGGCCGCTGTCTGCGTTGTTGACTTCGCGACTGTGATCAGTCGCCTGGTCGTCGTTAGTTTTCAGTAGAGGAGATCGATCGAGTGTTCGCCTGGTGGGGTCGAACCGTGTACCGGTATCGATACATCGTTATCGGTCTCATGGTCGCGTTGTGTATCGGCGGCGGCATCTTCGGCATCGACCTGGGTAAGCATGTCACCCAGAGCGGCTTTTACGACGAGGGCAGCCAGTCGGTGAAGGCGTCGCTGCTCGCCGATGCCGCCTACGGCCGCGACACCTCCGGCCACATCGTGGCGATCTACACCGCCCCCGAGGGCAAGACCGTCGACGATCCGGAGTTCACCAAGAAGATCCTGGACAATCTGGACCAGGCGCAGAAGGACCACCCCGACCAGATCCTGCGGGCAATCGGCTACTTCAAGAACCCTGAACTGCTGTCCAACATGGCCGATGCAAGCAAGCAGCACGCCTTCATGTCGATCCAGCTCAAGGGCGACGACGACGACACCATCCTGAACAACTACAAAGCCGTCAAGGACAGCTTCAACATCGACGGCATCGACGTGAAGCAAGCCGGCCTGCAACCACTGGCCAACGAGCTCACCGGCACCATCGGCGTCGATCAGAAGCGCGCCGAGGTCGCTGCCATCCCGCTGGTCGCGGTGTTGCTGTTCTTCGTCTTCGGCGGCGTGGTCGCGGCCAGCCTCCCGGCCATCATCGGCGGCCTGGCGATCGCCGGCTCGCTGGGCATCATGCGGCTGGTCTCGATGTTCACCCCGGTGCACTTCTTCGCCCAGCCGGTCGTGACGCTGATCGGCCTGGGTATCGCCATCGACTACGGCCTGTTCATCGTCAGCAGGTTCCGTGAGGAGATCGCCGAGGGCTACGACACCGAGTCCGCGGTCCGCCGCACGATGATGACGTCGGGCCGCACCGTCCTCTTCTCGGCCGTGATCATCGTTGCCTCGTCCCTGCCACTGCTGCTGTTTCCGCAGGGCTTCCTGAAATCCATCACCTACGCGATCATCGCCTCGGTGATGCTGGCGGCAATCCTGTCGATCACCGTGCTGGCCGCGATCCTGGCCATTCTGGGGCCCAACGTCGACGCCCTGGGCGTCAACACCCTGTTGCGGGTGCCGTTCCTGGCCAACTGGCCGTTCTCCCGCCGCATCATCGACTGGTTCGCCGAGAAGACTCAGAAGACCAAGACCCGCGACGAAGTGGAGAACGGCTTCTGGGGCAAGCTGGTCAACCGGGTGATGAAGCGCCCGGTGCTGTTTGCCGTGCCGATCATTCTGCTGATGATCGCGATGATCATCCCGCTCGGGAAGCTCTCGCTCGGCGGCATCAGCGAGAAGTACCTGCCCCCGGACAACTCGGTGCGGGTGGCTCAGGAGGAATTCGACAAGTCCTTCCCCGGCTTCCGCACCGAACCGATCACGCTGGTCATCACCAACGACGACGGCAAGCCGGTCACCGATCAGCAGGTCGCCGAGATCCGCAACAAGGCCATGGCCATCAGCGGGTTCACCGATCCCGACAACAACCCCGACGCGATGTGGAAGGAACGCCCCTACCTCGACGGTGCCACGAAGGACCCGTCGGTCCGGGTGATCCAGAACGGTCTCGTCGTCCGCAACGACGCGGCCAAGAAGATCAACGAACTGCGCGCCATCGTCCCGCCCAGGGGCGAGTCGCTCTATGTCGGCGGCACCCCGGCGCTGGAACAGGACAGTATCCACAGCCTGTTCTCCCGGCTGCCGCTGATGGTGCTGCTGTTGATCACCACAACGACCATCCTGATGTTCCTGGCGTTCGGCTCACTGGTGCTGCCAATCAAGGCGGCGCTGATGAGCGCGCTCACCCTCGGCTCCACGATGGGCGTGCTGACCTGGATGTTCGTCGAAGGGCACGGCTCGGGGCTGATGAACTACACCCCGCAGCCGCTGATGGCGCCGATGATCGGCTTGATCATCGCCGTGATCTACGGGTTGTCCACCGACTACGAGGTGTTCCTGGTGTCCCGCATGGTGGAGGCCCGCGACCGCGGCATGTCCACCACCGAGGCCATCCGCATCGGCACCGCCACCACCGGGCGATTGATCACCGCCGCCGCCCTGGTGCTGGCGGTGGTGGCCGGCGCGTTCGTGTTCTCCGACCTGGTGATGATGAAGTACCTGGCGTTCGGCCTGCTGATCGCGCTGCTGCTCGACGCGACGATCGTCCGGATGTTCCTGGTGCCGGCCATCATGAAGCTGCTCGGCGACGACTGCTGGTGGGCGCCGAAGTGGATGAAACGCCTGCAGCACAAGATCGGCCTCGGTGAGACGACGCTGCCCGACGAGCGCAAGCGGCCGGTGCTGACCGAACCGCAGCCCGAACCGGAGCCGGCGCTGGTCGGCGCCGTCGCCGCGCCGGTGGGACCGCCCAGCACGCCGCGGCAGCCGATTGCCCCCGCGGCCGGCGGGGCACACCATGCGCAGCCTGCACCCGTTACCGAACCGGTCAGCGCACCGGAGCCGCCGACGACGAAGCTCGCCGCCGCCGGTCGCCGGGAGGAGCGCGACATCGGATCGTGGCTGGGCGAACTGCGCCGCAAGACCGCGTCCAGGACCGCCGCCGCGCCGGACGTCTCCGGTGAGGCCACCACGGTGCTGCCGTCCAACGAGCCGACGCACGCGATCGCGGCACCGGACGATGCCACCACCGCGTTCGCGGCCGTCAACCCCGACAGCCTGTCGGCGGAGGAGACCCGGGCGATTCCGGTGAGCCGGCCGGCCGACACCGAGGTCGCGACCGAGAAGCTCAACGCTCGCGGCCAGAACGCCGGCGGGATGTCGGCCCAGGACCTGCTGCGCCGCGAAGGCCGGCTCTAGACCCGCCTAGACTTCGGACCGGCGGCCGTCGGGTGGCACGGTATCGGGCTGGGCGTCGATGAGAACGGCGTCGTCGTCACCGGCTTCCAGGCTGGCTTCCTCGGCATCGGGTTCGGGTGCGACCAGCACCCGGATCGCGCTATTGAGCACAGCCAGCACCGGAACCGACAGCAGCGCGCCGAAGATCCCGCCCAGCACGGCACCGGTGGTCAGCGCGAGCACGATCGCCAGCGGGTGGATCGACACCGCCCGGCCCATCAGCAGCGGCTGCAGGACATGGGCCTCCAACTGCTGCACCGCGATGATCAACCCCAGCGTGAACAGCGCATAGACGAAACCCTTGGCCAGTAGCGCCACGATGACGGCGAGAAACCCGCTGATCACCGCGCCGACCAGGGGAATGAAGGCGCCGATGAACACCAGGGACGCCAGCGGCAGCGCCAGCGGAATACCGAGGACGACCAGGCCGGTGCCGATACCGACAGCGTCGACCAGGGCCACCAGGAAGGTCGCCCGGATGTAGGAGATCAGCGAAACGAACCCGGCCCGACCGGCCGCCCGCACCCGTTCCCGGCTGGCGTTGGGCACGATGCCGGTGAGGAAGCTGAAGATGTTGCGGCCGCCGTAAAGCAGGAAGATCAGCGTGAACACCATCAGCAGCGCGCCGGTGAGAATCTCGGTGAGGGTCGCGGCCGTCGACAGCGCCCCGCTGGTCAGGTTCTCCTGGTTGTCCCGCAGCGCGGTGACGGCGGTGTCCCCGGCCTTGTCGATCTGCTCCTTGCTCAGATGCAGCGGCCCGTCGATCAGCCAGCGGGTGGAGTTGTCGATGCTGCGGGTGACCTGCTCGGTAAGACCGGGCAGACCTGAGACGAACTGGGTGACGACGAACGTCACGATCCCGCCGAACAGCGCCATGCCGGTCAGCAACACCAACGCGACGGCACCGCCTCGCGGGGCGCCGCGGCGATCCAGCCAGTCCACCGCGGGCACCAGCAGGGCGGTCGTCGCCAACAACGCCGGCCGTCATGTAATCCACCCTAGCCAGCAGGCCGGCACGCGCCGCGGCGCACAGCGTCAGGCAGCGGCGACGCCGCTAGGCTGGGCAGATGGCCGACCATACGGCCGACGATGCGGCTGGCGAGTTGCCCGTGGCCGCACGGCGGTCGCCGAGGGGGCGCGCCGCCAGGGGCAAGTACTGGTGGGCGCGCTGGCTGCTGTTGGGCGTAGCCGCCGTGGTCCTCGCGGTGGAAGCCAGTCTGGTGCGCGATCAACTCGCCGCGGCATGGATGAGCCTGCGGTCGGCGAATGGATGGTGGGTGCTGGCGGCGATCGTCGCCGCGATGCTGTCGATGCACAGCTTCGCTCAGATCCAGCGCACCCTGCTGCGGTCGGCCGGGGTCGTCGTCCGGCAGTGGCGCTCGGAGGCGGTGTTCTACGCCGGCAACGCGCTGAGCACCACGCTGCCGGGCGGACCGGTGCTCTCGGCGACGTTCGTCTACCGCCAGCAGCGGCAGTGGGGCGCCTCACCGGTGGTGGCGTCCTGGCAGCTGGTGATGTCGGGGGCGCTGCAGGTGGTGGGCCTGGCGCTGCTGGGTCTGGGCGGCGCATTCCTGTTGGGCGCCAAGAACAATCCGTTCTCGCTGCTGTTCACCCTGGGCGGCTTCGTGACGCTGGTGCTGCTGGCTCAGGCGGTCGCGACCCGTCCGGAACTCATCGACGGCATCGGTATGAGGGTGCTCGGCTGGGTGAACTCCGCTCGTAACAAGCCGCCGGAGACCGGGTTGCGCCGGTGGCGGGAGACGCTGACCCAACTGGAGTCGGTGAGTCTGAACCGGCGTGAACTCGGCGAGGCGTTCGGCTGGTCACTGTTCAACTGGATCGCCGATGTGGCGTGCCTGGCGTTCGCGGCGTACGCCGCGGGCGGGCATCCGTCGTTGGCCGGCCTGACCGTCGCCTACGCCGCGGCGCGGGCCGTCGGCTCGATCCCGCTGATGCCCGGCGGGCTGCTGGTCGTCGAGGCGGTGCTGGTGCCGGGTCTGGTGTCCAGCGGCATGACCCTGCCGGCGGCGATCTCGGCGATGCTGATCTACCGGATGGTGAGCTGGATTTTCATCTCCGCGATCGGCTGGGCGGTGTTCTTCTTCATGTTCCGCACCGAGGGCGCGCTCAGTCGAGAGGAGCGGCTGCAGGAGGAGCGGGCGGTCTTCGACGAACTGGCGGGCAACCGGGAATCGCCGGCCCCGCCTGATTGAATGTGGCCTGTGACAACCACTTCTAGGCCGATTTCCGGCCCCGCCGCCGTCCGCACCGCCGCGCTCGCGTTCGCCGCCGACATCGTATGCGTGGTGCTGTTCTGCGCGGTCGGCCGACGCAACCACGACGAGGCGATGACACTGGCCGGGGTGGCCCAGACGAGCTGGCCGTTCCTGGCCGGGTTGACCAGCGGATGGGTACTGTCCCGCGGCTGGCGTCAGCCGGCGGCCGTCCGTCCGACCGGACTGACCGTGTGGGTCAGCACCGTCGCCATCGGGATGGCTCTGCGGGCGGCGACCGGTGAGGGGACCGCACTGAGCTTCGTGGTGGTCGCCACCGTGGCGACCGGGGCGCTGCTGGTGGGGTGGCGGGCCGCGCGCGCGGCGGTCACCGCCCGCCGTGGCTAGGAGCCGGGGACCTCGAGCGAGTCGTCGCCGCCGCCGCAACGGGCCTTCAGGTCGGCCAGCGGCTGACGGATACCCGACAGTTCAGCCTTCACCTGCGGATTCGCGTCAAGATACTGCTGCACCTGGGTGCGCAGGGTGTCGCGCGGCGAGCCTTCCAGGCTGGTGAAGAACGCGTTGACGTCCGGGTGGGTGAACAGGTAGGCCGACGTCGCGGCGGACACCCCGGCAGCCACACCGGCGAGGTCTCCGGCGGTGCAGTTCGGCGGCGCCGCCAGCGCCGAGGGGGCCAGTCCGACGAGCAACGTTCCGGCGACCGCTCCCGCGCCGATCGTTCCCGCGATGACCCGACGGGCAGAAAGCATCATCCTCGAACTCCTTCATCTGGCGCTGCGTTGAGACGATCTTAGGGCACGGTCCTGACGAGGCGCCGCCGGTGGTGTGTCAGGCGCGTCCGGGCGGCCGTTCGGCGACGGCTGATCCGCAGGTTGCTGCGGTAGGCTCGCAGCCACGCAATTCGGTGTGGACCCGACGATGCGGGGAGAAAACCATCCAGCAGTTCATGATGCGGCTGAGCGGCAGCCTGCGCAGACACCGGTGGCTGGTTTTCGGCTGCTGGCTGCTGGCCATGGTCCCGTCGGTGGCGCTGGCGCTGACTCAGTCGCACAACCTCACCGGCGGCGGCTTCGACGTCGCCGGGTCGCAGTCGCTGCACGTGCAGTACGAACTTGAGGATCACTACCCGCAGCTGGGCGCTTCGCCGATCGCGCTGGTGGCCGCCCCGCGTGCCGACGCCACTTACGACGACATGGCCGCGGCCGTCGTACAGCTGGAGCAGGCCGCGCGGGAGGTGCCCAGCCTGGAGGTCGTCCCCAACCCCGCCCAGCCCGCCCCCGCGCCGGACCGGCCGTACGTGGTGTCGCTGCGGATGGACTTCGACAACACCGGAGCGGTGGATGTCGCCCGCCAGCTGCGGACCAAGGTCGGCGTCGACGGCGACAAGCCCGGCAGCACCGCCGACGGCCGGGTGCGGCTGTACGTGATCGGTCAGGGCGCGCTGGGAGCTGCCGCCCAGACCAGCACCAAACGCGACATCGCCGCCGCCGAACGCTGGAACCTGCCGATCGTGCTCATCGTGCTGGTGGCGGTGTTCGGCTCGCTGGCCGCCGCGGCGATTCCGCTGACGCTGGGCGTGTGCACCGTCATCGTGACGATGGGCGCGGTCTATCTGCTGTCCACACTGACCACCATGTCGGTGTTCGTCACCTCCACGGTGTCGATGTTCGGCATCGCCCTGGCCATCGACTACTCCCTGTTCATCCTGATGCGCTTCCGCGAAGAACTGCGCGCCGGCCGCAGCCCCGACCAGGCCGCGGACGCGGCCATGGGGACCTCGGGCCTGGCGGTGGTGCTGTCGGGCCTGACCGTCATCGCCTCGCTCAGCGGCATCTATGTGATCGGCACCCCGGTGCTGCGGTCGATGGCGACCGGCGCGATCCTGGCGGTGGCGTTCGCGGTGCTGACGTCGGCCACCCTCATCCCGGCGGTGTTGTCGGTGCTGGGCCCCGCCGCGGCGCGGCGGTCATCGCTGCTGCACTGGTCGCGCCGGCCGGAAGCCACCCAGTCGCGGTTCTGGACCCGCTGGGTCGGCATGGTGATGCGGCGGCCGTGGGCGTCGGCACTGGCCGCGACGGGCTTTCTGCTGATGCTGGCCGCCCCCGCATTCGGGATGCTGCTGGGCAACAGCATGCAGCGGCAGTTCCCGTCCTCGCATGAGATCCGCGGCGGTGTCGCCGCCGCCGCCCAGGCGCTGGGCCCCGGCGCGCTGGGACCGATCCGAATCCTGGTGAGCTTTCCCGACGCCAACGCCAACGACCCGGCGAACACGCCCGTCCTGGACGTGGTGAGCCGGGAGGCCGCCCAGGCGGTGAACATCGTGTCGGTGGCGCCCCCGGTGTTCGCCGACGACAACCGCAGCGCACTGCTCTCGGCGGTGCTGGCGGTTGACCCGGAGGATATGCGGGCCCGCGACACCATCGACTGGCTGCGGGACACCCTGCCCCAGGCGGCTCCGGAGAACTCTGGCGTCCAGATCGCCGTCGGCGGGCCGACCGCCTTGATCAAGGATTTCGACGACCGGGTCGCCCAGACCCAGTTGCTGGTGTTCGTGTTCGTGTCGGTGATCGCGTTCGTGATGCTGCTGGTCTCGATCCGGTCGGTGGTGCTGGCGCTCAAGGGCGTGCTGATGACGGTGCTGTCCGTCGCGGCGGCCTACGGCAGCCTGGTGGTGGTGTTCCAGTGGGGCTGGCTGGAGGCGCTGGGGTTCGCACCGATCTCCTCGATCGACTCCACCATCCCGCCGCTGGTGCTAGCCATGACCTTCGGCCTGTCGATGGACTACGAGATCTTCCTGCTGACCCGGATCCGCGAGCGCTATCTGCAGTCCGGCGACACCCGCGATTCGGTGGCCTACGGGGTGTCCACCAGCGCCCGCGCCATCACCAGCGCGGCGCTGATCATGATCGCGGTGTTCATCGGCTTCGCGTTCGCCGGGATGCCCTTGGTGGCTCAGCTCGGGGTGGCGTGCGCGGTGGCGATCGCCGTCGACGCCACCGTGGTCCGGCTCGTGCTGGTGCCTTCGCTGATGGCGATGTTCGATCGCTGGAACTGGTGGCTGCCGGGCTGGCTGGCGCGGATCCTGCCGTCGGTGGACTTCGAGAAGCCGCTGCCCAAGCTCGACGTAGGCGATGTGGTGGTGATCCCCGACGACATCTCCTCGATCGCACCCCCGGTGGCCGACCTGCGCACGGTGAAACGCAGCGCCGCACGCCTCAAGGAGCTGGCCCCGGACGCCGTCAACGTGACTGATCCACTGGCGCTCGTCGGCTCCGGCGCACCCGCGGCGGGGGTGACAGCGCCGGCCACGGACGGTCAGCGTTCGCGGCACCGGGCTTCGCGCGACGCCGCCGTGCGGACGGTTCATCCGGTGACGATGTGGCGCGGCCGGCTGACGGTGGCGGTGGACGCGCTGGAAACCGACGCCGCCGTCCGGCGGCGCACACCGGTGGAGACCACCAATGTGCAGCTGCCCACCGGAGACCGACTGCAGATCCCCACCGCCGCCGAGACGTTGCGGCTCAAGAGCTTTCTGGTGTTGTGCCGCAACACCCGCGCCGATTTCACCGAATTGGCCGAACTCTCCGACGCCATGGGCGTCGGGAACGCCGCCCTGGTCCTCGCCGGCATCGACAGGCATTACAGTGCTGGACGACCGGAACGACTGTGGATCGCCACCCAATTGGTCCGCCGGCTGGCCGATCCGATCCCGTCCGACGGGTTCGACGACCAGACCGGGTGGGACCCGGAGCGGGACCCCGAATGGGACGCCGTCCGCAGACGTTGCCTGTCGCTTTCGGTGGCGATCCTGGAGGAGGCGACGTGACCCGCCCCTATCAGCAGTCCCCCGACATGCCGGTCGAATTCTGGTCCACGGCCGCCATCCGCGCGGCGCTGCAGAGCGGTGACATCACCGTCTGGCAACGGATCGTGGTGGCGATCAAGCGTGACCCGTTCGGTCGCACCGCACGCCAGGTCGAGGAGGTGCTGCAATCGGCTGCACCGTATGGCGTTTCGCAGGCGCTGACCGAGGTGCTGCACCGGGCCCGTAGCCACCTCGAGGCCAACGAACGCACCGAGGCCGCCCGTCACGTCCGGATTCTGCAGCAGCGTTCCGGGTTGAGCCAGCAGGAGTTCGCGTCCCGCTCCGGGGTGAGCACCGCCGACTTCACCGCGTATCTGGACGGCACGGTCAGCCCGCCGGCGTCGCTGATGATCCGGAT
>NZ_JBIIOV010000203.1:0-5216 GCF_044342925.1 Mycobacterium sp.
CAGACCGGCGATGGCCTTCAGCTCCGTCTCATTCAGCCGGACCCCTCCTTCGGAGGCGTCGATCAGCTGGCTCATCAGGTCGTCACCCGGGTTGGCCCGTAGCTTATCGAGGTGGGCGGTGAGCCAGTCGTTGAAGCCGGCCAGCCCGCGCTGCACCGTCTGGTACTGGCGCCAATCCAGGCCGAAATCCAAACTGGGAGCCGCTAATTCGCCGAATTCGAGAATCCGCGCGCGGTCTGCGGCGGGGACGCCCAGTATCTCGCTGATGATCGCGACCGGAAGCTGGGCGCAGTATCGCCCGACGATGTCGACCACCCCGTCCGAGCCGGACAGGTCCGCCAGCAGCGCTGCCGCGGTGTCGTCGACCTGATCGCGCAGCGCGGCCACCGCGCGGGAGGTGAACACCGACGACACCGTCTTGCGGTAGCGGGTGTGCTCGGGGGGTTCCACGGCCAGCAGGGACGGCGGCAACAACGGATGCAGCAGGTCAGCCCTGGTGCGCTGTTCGAGCCAGCGCAGTGGTCCCGGCAGGCTCTTGCCCACCGCGACCACCCGGAAGTCGTCCGAGCGCAGCAGATCGAAGGCGACGGCATGATCGACGGTCAGGTAGCTGACCCGGGCCCGGATCAACGGTCCCTGCTGACGGAGTTCTTCGTAGAACGGAACCGGGTTCGCCCGCACCGACGGATCGGCGACGAACCGGGCCTGCGGGTCGCCGTGGTTGGCCGACCACGTCGCCAGGGTGCGGATAACGCCGTGCAGGGACAGCCAATGCAGCCGCTCTTTCATCTCTGCCATGACTCAGACCGGGGGAGTCCAGCTGACCGGGAGACGCTTGATCCCGTGGATGAACGCCGACCACAGCATTGACGGTTCCTCGGTGACGGTGATGTCGGGCAGCCGGTTGCGCAGTTCCTCGAAGACGACCGCGATCTCGCGGCGGGCCAGGTTGGCGCCGAGGCAGAAATGCGTTCCGCCACCACCGAATCCAACGTGATGATTGGGGGAGCGGGTGACGTCGAACATCCACGGGTTGTCGAAGTGCTCCTCGTCGCGGTTGGCCGAGGCATACCACATGCTGACCTTGTCACCGGCGGGTATCCGCACGCCGCTGACCTCCACGTCGCGCGTGGTGGTGCGGCGCATGTAGATCACCGGCGAGGCCCAGCGCACGATCTCCTCGACGGCCGTCGCGGAGTGGGTGTCGAAGTCGTCCCACCAGATCTGCCGCTGTTCGGGGTAGCGGGTCAGCGCCAGCACGCCATGGCTGATCGCGTTGCGGGTGGTCTCGTTGCCGGCTACCGCCAGCAGAATGAAGAACGACGCCACCTCGGCCGAACTCAGCCGCTCGCCGTCGACTTCGGCGGCCACCAGCGCGGTCGTCAAGTCATCGCGCGGGTTTGAGCGCCGGTCCTCGGCCATCGCGGTCGCGTATGCGCCGATGTCGATGGCGACCTTCAGGAATTCCTCGTAGTCGGTGGTGATGTCCGGGTCGCCGAAGCCGAGGATGACGTTGGTCCAGTGGAACACCCGCTCGTGGTCGGAGTCGGGGATGCCCATCATGTCGCAGATCACCTGCAGCGGCAGCGGACCGGACAGTTCGTTGACCAGTTCGCCGTTGCCGTCGGGGTGATTGGCGATCAGGTCGGTCACCAGCCGGCGGGCACGCTCACGCACCGCTTCCTCGGTGCGGGCGACCACCCGCGGAGTGAACGCACTGCGGACGATCCCACGGAGCCGGGCGTGCCGCGGGTCGTCGAGAGCGATCATCGAGCCGAAGTACTCGGCGACCTCGGGCTGCTGATCGGCGATGGTGATGTTGGGGTGCGAACTGAAGATCTCCGGGTGCCGGCTGGCGAAGTGCACGTCGTCGTATTTCATCAGAGCCCAGTGCCCGGGCCCGCGTTCGAACCCCTCGAACTCGATCTCCTCGAAGAACTTGATCGGCGCCTCCCGGCGAAGGGTGGCGAACGCCCCGTCGCGGATGGAGTCGTCGCGCGACCAGAACTTCAGC
The DNA here is from genome assembly GCF_044342925.1 of Mycobacterium sp. GTDB lineage: Bacteria > Actinomycetota > Actinomycetes > Mycobacteriales > Mycobacteriaceae > Mycobacterium. The sequence goes on from NZ_JBIIOV010000203.1 coordinate 2,015, forward strand.
CGGCCCAGGTTGATGTCTTCCAGCGGGATGTGCGGGGGTGGCTCGCCGTTGACGCGAGTCGCTATCCCCGCCGGGGCAGCCCTGCCGACATCCATCGCCTACCGTCCCCTCGCATCGACTCTCGTTGACTCCACCATAGATCGGCGATTCACCGGCAGAAGGGGGCGAGCGGGGTCAGTTCTCTGCAGCGTCAGTTCTCTTCGGAGTCAGTTCTCTGCGGAGTCAGTTCTCTTCGACGACCTTCTTGATGCGTTCCAGGGTGGTGCGCATGTCACGGACATTGCGCCGTCCCCGCAGATAGCCGGCGAACATCCAGAAAACCCGGACCGGCAGCGCGTTGTTCATCCGGAACGACTCGGTGACGTCGGTGCCGTCGCCGCGGGGCGCGAGCCGGTAGTGCCAGTTGTTGATCGCCTGATCGCCCGGACCCAGGACCGCGAAACCGAACTCCCGGCCCGGTTCGCAGGCGGTGACCCGGCAGTTGGTCCAGTAGACCGGGCCGATCTCGTTACGACGGACGTGGCCGCGGAACTTGGCGCCCAGCGCTGGGCCGTCGGCTCCGTCGAGCCATTCGGCCTCGAACACCTCGGGTGAGAACTTGCCGGTGTTGCGAACTTCGGCGATGAGTTCCCAGATTTTGTCGGCCGGGGCCGACATGTGCACCGTCACGGAGCCTTCCATGGCTCGATCCTAGGGGCCCGCATCGGTAGCGTCTGCGCCCATGGGTATCGCACTGCGTCCGCCGACTGCCAGCGTCGACCGGCGGATCGCCGCTCCGCCCGAGGTGGTGTGGCGTCTGCTGGTCGACCTGGAGCAGTGGCCGCACTGGGGTCCGTCGGTGCGCCGCGCCGAGTTGAGTGACGGCGGCTCGGAGCTGACCAGTGGGGCCCGAGGCACGGTGTGGACCGCCGTCGGCGTCGCGCTGCCGTTCGCCGTCACCGAGTTCGTTCCGGGACGACGGTGGGACTGGACGGTCGCCGGGGTGGGCGCGACCGGCCATGTGGTCACTCCCGTCCCGGGCGGCTGTCGGGTCCGATTCGAAACGCCGTGGTGGGCCGCGGCCTACCTGCCGGTCTGTGCGATCGCGCTGGGCAAGATCGCGAAGCTGGCCGGCGAGCGGTAGCCGGAAAAGGGAAGCCGATCAGCCGACCGGGCCCTTGGCCAGCAGCACCGGCATCACCCGCGGATTTCCGGTCCGGTCGATCCAGGCCAGCATGATCGTGTTGCCGGGCCGGCGCTGATCCATGATGTTCGACAGGTCGGCCGCGGAGTTGACCGGGATGCCGTCGACCGAGACGATCACGTCGCCCGGCCGCAGACCGACCTGGCCGGCCGGGGTGTCCGGCAGCACCTGACGGACCACAGCGCCAGCGGGACCGCCGAACGGCGGCGCGTCGGCGATCCCGACGCCGATGAACGCCGAATCGCCGATGTGCACCGACGGGGACGGCGCTCCGGCGCGGATCTGATTGGCGATGGCGATGGCACGGTCGATCGGGATGGCGAAGCCTTCCCGGCCGTCGACGCCGCCCATGCGGTAGTTGAGGGTGGCGGCCACTGTCACGCCGATCACCTGTCCTGCGCTGTTGACCAGGGGGCCGCCGGAATCGCCGGGGCGAATCTCGGCTGCCACCCGGATGAGATCGAACAGTTCACGCGATCTGCCGCCGGACTCGTCGGTTGCTCGCACCGACGCGCCCAACTGGGTGATGGCGCCGGGCGCGTAACTCGGGGGGCCGCCGGTGCCGTTGGAGTTGCCGATGGCCGCGACGGGATCGCCGACGGCCAGGTTCGACGAGGTGCCCAACGCCGCGATGGGCAGGGGTGGCGCTCCGCGCAGCCGGATGACGGCGATGTCGTTGGCCCGGTCGAAGCCGACGACGTCGACCGGATAGGCCTGGCTGTTGGCCAGGCTGACGGCGGTGATGTCGGTGGCGCCCTCGATGACGTGGTTATTGGTCAGCACGTCGCCGTTCGGACCGAGAACGATGCCCGTGCCCGCCCCGGCGGCGCCCTGATAGGTCAGCGTCGTGTTGATGTCGACCAGCGCCGGCACCACCTGACCCATCACCGAGGACTGGTCGAGGGTGGGCGCCGGCGGGGCCGCCGGCGCCGCCACGGCGGGTGCGGTCGCGATACCGGCCAACAGCGTCAACGTGGCCAGCGCACCGGAAATCCGGCGTGCGCGCCGACCCGTGGGACGTGGATGCATCAAATCCATACCTTCAACTGTGCCTGAAAACCCAAGAAAACGGCAGTTCACCATTTCACCTCGCCGTCTGAATTGTTTGGAAATCGCCGACTCCGGCAATCCACGTCATGCCGCGATGGCCTGGGCGCGCAGAACGTGAGGGGGTCCGTCGAGGCCGCCGGCCGCACGAGAGATGCGTGAAACGGATACGACCTTGGACGCCCGGTTCTTCACCCGGGCGCACGGCATCCTGCCGCCGGCCGGGGTCATGTTGCTGCACACCATCGTCCGGCCCAGCGATGAGGACTACGCGCAGCGCAAACTGCCAATAACTATGCAGCACATGCGATTCGTCAAATTCATGAGTGCTGGGCGTCGGCACTGGAGGCCAACCGGGCGAAAGCGCTGGCGATCCAGTCCGAGGAGGTCTACGACCGGTACATGAAGTACCTCACCGGGTGCGTCGAGCTGTTCCGGGACGGTTACATCGACATTTGCCAGTTCGCCCTGGGAAAAGGCGGCTGAGCGGCCCGCTCGGTAGCATCGGCAGGACGATGGTCAGCTCTCGTCTCCGGTCGCGCACGGGTCTCCTTATTCTTTCCGCAAGCCTGGCGATCTCGTTGGTGCTGGGCAGTCTGTTCGTTGTCACGCACCGGATCTACGACTCGCGCGACACCGAAACACCGGTCGCACCGCTCACCGACGACCAAGCCCGGGCGCAAGTGCTCGACCAGGCCCGCCAGTTCGTCGGTGCCGGGAAACTCGGTGCGCCAAGTGGGGTCTATCTGCTGATGTCGTGTACCAGCCAGGAGCGGCCGCCCTATCAGGGCACCGTACGAGTGAACTTCGATGTCCCCACCGTCGCCGAGACCCCCGTGTATTTCCGCGAGATCGCCCGCGCGATGGAAGCCCGTGGCTGGCACGAAGGCCTGCCGCCCGGACGTCGTCCCGGTGGCCACACCCTGGCCAAGGGCGGACTGATCGCGGTCTATTACCGAGACCCCGACGTCC
>NZ_JBIIOV010000204.1:0-5131 GCF_044342925.1 Mycobacterium sp.
AGACCCAGAGCCTGCCCGCAGCGTCGAGGTAACCGACATCCCCGAAGCGGTGCCAATCCCCTTGCGGGTCGGGCACTTTGTTCTTCCGCGTGGCATCGGGGTCGAGATAGTACTCGGGACTCACGTGCTTTCCCCGCACCAGGATTTCGCCGATGTGCCCCGTGGGTAGATCCGACGTTTCCTCGATGGAATCGATGGGACCGTCCGCGATGTCGATGATCGTCAACTCGACGCCCGGCAGGGCGTAACCCACACAGATGCCGGCACCCTGCTCGGTCAAGTCCCACAAGCCGTCAAGGTGCTCGCGACTGCTCAACTCGGTCGACGGCATGGCCTCGGTGGCACCGTAATTCGCCGCCAGCTCACCGTCGGGAGCCATCACCGCGCCGAGCATTCTTTCGACTGGACCCGAGATCGGCGCCCCGGCCCCGATCACTCGTTTCAGGGAGGGCATCGTCAGGTTGCGAGCGAGCGCTTCGCGGGCCAGGTTCTCGATCAGGATCGGCGCGGCGAAAAACGACCCCACCCTGCAGTCGTTGATGACCTGGATCAGAGCGGCCGGGTCCACCTGGGCCGGGCCCTGCCGGGCAAAGTCGATGGGCGGCACCACCATTGTGCCGCCGGCGCTGATGGGGATGAACAGGAACGCGGGGAAGACGGCCAGATCCACCGGGACCTCGTCGCCCTTGTCGAAGCCCCAGCTGTGGTGGGCGTTGCGGAACAGTTGACAGAAGTTGCGATGCAAGTACAGCGACGGTTTCGCGGGCCCGGTGCTGCCGGTGGTGTAGAGAATCGCGCAGGGATCGTCGGACCCGACGTTCGGCGGCGTCGGCTCGCCGGGTGCGTGTTTTCGCAGTGACCTGATCGAGTGCGCGCCGGGGAAGGGCGGAAACCCGGTGATGATGCGGCCGCCCGGCAGCAGTGGGCTTTCGGTGAGAACAAGCTTGCGGAGGTCGCGAGGACCCCACCCGAAGGTGATCCGCCCGAGGTGCGCGAGTGCGTTGCCCAGGAACGCCTCCGGTTGCACACGGCTGAGCCGCTCGGCGACGTTGCGATAGCCCACCGAAGGGTCGATCCAGATGGTGAACGCCCCCACCCGCGTGAGGGCCACGCCCATGACGCAGGTCTCGTAACTGGGAGGCGACATGCAGACGATGCGGGTCCGCTCGGCGATGCCCATCTCACGCAGGCCTACGGCGACCGACTCGACGTCGGCCGACAGCTCGGCGTAGGTGTGCGGTTTGTAGCGGCGTTTGCCCAAGCCCTCCCAGCCGTCAAGGTCGATGACCGCGATGCGCTCCGGGTCCTCGCGCGCGACCCGCAACACGATGTCAGCGAGGTTGAAGATGTCGTCGGGGAACGGGTCCATCTCAGGCATTCGTCACCGCGGCAGAGTCCAGGAACTCATCGATGATCGAGGCGACCTCATCCGGCTGCTCCAGCATCAGCAAGTGCCCGGAACCGGGGAGCCATTCCTGGCGAGCGGGGTGCAGGGTCGAATTCAGGCGGACTCCCGCCTTGGGCGAGACGATCTTGTTCTTCATGCCCCAGATGGTGCAGATGGGCGGGAACCCCGGCGGCGGCGCGAGGTTGTCGATGACCGAGTAATTCTCCAGGTCGTCGAGCACCCCGAGCAGCGATTCCAGCTGGCCGGTGGCCGCATAGGGCTCGACGATGTCGGGTCGGCGATGCACGTTGAGGGCGCGGCCGCGCGGCCCCAGCTGGAACAGGCTGGCAACTGAGCCGATGCCATTGGTGAGCTTCAGGTGTCCCAGCACCCGGTACACCTGCCGATTGATTCCAGGCAGCCGCTCCCGCAACCACAGCAACGGTCCCAACCAGCCACCCAGGAACGTCGCCTCGGTGAGCGGGTTGCACAGCACCAGGGCCTTCACCCTGTCCGGATGGCGTTCGGTGAATGCCAGAGAGATGGCGCAACCCATGCAGTTGCCCACCAGTACGACCTTCTCCAGTCCCCGTGAGCTGACGAATTCTTCCAGCATCGCCACGTAGTTGCCCAAGGTGTACCCCGCCCCGGGCTTGGCCGAGTCGCCGAACCCCAGCAGGTCAAGGGCGAAGATCTCGTACTTACCCGCCAGTCTGTTCGCTACGTCCGCCCAAATGGCATGCGACGAGCCACCGTTGTGGAGCATGATCACCGGCTCACCCTGCCCGGTGTGCTCATAGGCGATCGACAATCCCCGGAAGTCGAAGCTCTCCAACGCAATCCGCCCCATCTATGCACGACGGGCCTTCTGATCCGGCTGACACCCGTTTTCTCGATCCAACCACGGCGCCGAGCACACGGGTAGTGGCAGAAGTCCCTAACCCGAACGCCAATCGCCGCTGGTTTATGGACCCAACCGTCCAAAGGCGGTTTCGCAGAGACGCGAAGCCGCTTCTTTTATACCTGGCAGCGGTCACGTCGACCCGCGCGGTCAGGGTTTCCCGGGGGCAGCTGGGTTGCTTCAGCGACGAGCACCTGCCTGGCCTTAGTCGCCTGGCCGCGGGGATTCGCGCGCAGGGGAGTGTGGCGATCCAGCCAGCCTCCCCATACCCCTCTAGCGGGTCAGCGGCTGACCGTCGGCGGTCCAGGCGACGGTGCCGCCGGTGAGCTCGTAGACGTTGGGCAGACCGGCATTCCTCATCTTGGCCACTGCGCCCTTGGAGCGGGCGCTGCTGCGGCAGTAAACCGCGTAGGTTCCGGCCGGGTCCAGCTGGGCCACCCGCTCGGCGTAGTCGGACTGCTGAACAGGGATGTTCACCGCGCCTTGGATGTGGCCGTCGGCGTACTCCTGCGGGGTCCGCACGTCGATGATCTGCACGCCGGGTTTGGCGATCAGCGACGCGAACTGGGCGACGTCCACCCGGCCGTAGGCCGGCTGCCCGGCGGGCGCCTCGGCGACGGACCCCACAGCGATGGCGGTGGCGTCGTTGGCGCATCCCGTAAGGCCACCAGCGAGAACGGCGGCGGCGGCGAGCGTCAGAACGGAGAGACTGACCGGTTTCATACCCCGTAGGGTATACCGGGTCGGCCGGTTTGGCGACGGGATTCCCGTGGATGTGACGTGCCGGGTACTCGCGCTCGCTCGCCTTCAACGTTTGCTTCGGCAACAGCCCGCCCGATTCCTCCTGCGGCGTGCTGGTGGGGTTCCTGGAGGGCGCCCACGCCCGCACCGCGACCGTTCTGAGCCCGCAGGAGCGCCGCGAGATTGTGCTCGGCGCGCTGGTGAAGTACTTCGGCCCGCGCGCGGGGGAGCCGTTCGATTTCCTCGAACAGGACTGGAACAAAGAGGAATTCACCCGCGGTTGTTACGGCGGGCGCCTCGCGGCCGGGGCGTGGACCCAGTACGGCAAGGCGCTGGCCGAGCCGGTGGGCCGCATCCACTGGGCGGGGGCGGAAACCGCGTCGGTGTGGAACGGCTACATGGACGGTGCGATCCGGTCCGGCCGCCGGGCCGCCGACGAGATCGTCGCCGCGGACCTACCCGTCTGAGCCGATTCCGGTGCGGCGGCTGGCCACCTAAAGGATCGCGATCGCGATGATGAGGCCGAAAGCAACATACCCGGCGATGATGACCAGCGCTTCGGGGACGAAGCGTTCCGCTGCCAGCACCCGGCCGATGTCGATCCCGGTGACCAGTCCGATCAGCCGCACGCACAGCGCCTGGCCTACCAGCCCGAGGACGCCGAAGATCAGCGTTCCCACGAGACCCTGGATGATGTCTCCGGACGAGGAGTAGATGGTCAGGACCACGATCAGGGCGACGGACACCACCCCGGCGGCGGCGATCGCCGCCGCGTTCGGTCGGCCGGCCATCACCAGTGTCCGCAGCGGCCCCGGTGTGGTCCAGTCGATGACGAAGAAGCCCAGCACCACCAGGGCCACCCCGACGATCGTGTACAGCGCGATGGCCGAAACGCCGTGCCCGACGGTCGACCAGTATTCGGTGTCCAGACCGGCTGCCAGCATCGAGACTCCTTCGGGGGTCATAACGTAATCCGGTGTGGCACAAAGGCCGAGATGTTGTCGGTGATCAGGCCGGGACTCTCGCGGATGCCCAGGCCGGCCGACTCGTCGCCGACGATCCACGCCCCCAGGCACGGATGCATGTCGTCGAATTGCGGGAGGGGATCGAACAACTGGTACACATAGCCTTCCGCCCCGTAGACGCCGCCGGTCTCCATGTTGTATCCGGGGGCCGCGACCGTGATGTTGCCGCCTTCGCGGCCGAGTTTGGGCTTGCGCAGATAATCGGTGAGCTCGTGCGGTTCGTCGAGGTAGGCCGGTAGCAGGTTCGGATGCCCGGGATGCATCTCCCACAGCACCGCAAGGATCGCCTTATTACTCAGCAGCGTCTTCCACAGCGGCTCCACCCACATCGTTTCGGGCAGCAGATCCACTGCGCGGCGACCGAATTCGTCGTCGAGCACCCACTCCCACGGGTAGAGCTTGAACACCGACGAGATCGGAGCTTCCTCCAGATCAACGAAGCGGTCCAGATCGCTGTCGTAGCCGAGCTGTTCGATCGCCAGGGCGACGGTGTGCAGGCCCGCTTCGGCCGCGCACTCCTGCATGTAGGCGAGGGTTACGTTGTCCTCGCCCGTCATGTCGGCCGATGACCACGTGAAATGAGTTTCTTCGCCGGCCAGCCGCAACCGGATCTCTCCCCACCGCTCGACCAGGCGCTCGTGCAGGGAGTTCCACTGGTCGTCGGCGGGGAAGACGTCGGTTTTCCAGTGCCACTGCAGAATCGCGGCCTCGAGCAACGTCGTCGGGGTGTCTGCGTTGTACTCCAGCAGCACCGGCGGGCGCTTTCCGTCGTAACGTAGATCGAACCTGCCGTACACGTGCGGGTCGCTGCGCCGCCAGGACTTCGCGATGGGCTCCCAGCTCCACTCCGGCAGCCCGAAGTCTCTGAACCGCTCCGTGAGCACCACCTGCTCGACGGCCTCCAGGCACATCGAGTGCAGGACCTCGACGCTGGCCTCCATGGACAGCACCTCGTCCATGTCGAACACGTAGTGCACGGACTCGTCCCAATAGGGGCGAACCGAGCCGTCGGCGTAACGGGCGGGTTCGTCGAAGCACATGCCCTGGGCGGCGACGATCTGCTCCCACCCCGGCCGG
>NZ_JBIIOV010000205.1:0-5089 GCF_044342925.1 Mycobacterium sp.
GACCTCGGCCGAGGTTTGCACGTTCAGCGGACCGGCCGGCAGCGCCGGGCGGCCGGCGGCGGCGACGTTCGCCTGGACTCCCGCAGCCAGCGTGCCGGCAAGTTCGGTGAGCGCCGCGGCGGCGCCGACGGGACCGGACAGCGTGTACACGGTGGCACCCTCGGGCACCAGATCGCTGGGCTTGCCGGGGTAGCCGAAGAAGGTCACCGGCGCCCCCGCTCCGGCCAGGATGAGGTGGCGGGTGCCAGCCAGTTGCGCCACGGCGGCCTCGCCGAAGTACGCGAGCCGTTCAGCGGCCGACACGCCGGCGCCGCGCTCCAGGCGGGTCGGGAACGTCTCGCAGAACAGCCGCGCACCGAACCGCTGTGCCAGCCGGTCTGCCGCGCCGAGCCCGTCGGCTCGGGTGGCGTCGCCGCCGACGAGGATCACCGTCTGCTCCCCCGACCGCAGCGCCTCTTCGATCCCTTCGTCGGCAACGGGCTCATGGTGCCGGGGCGCAACCGCTTCGCCGAGCTGTCCGCCCTCGGACCAGGAGACGTCGGCCGGCAGGATCAGCGTGGCGATGCGCTGTTCGGCGCCGGCGAAGCCGATGGCCTCGACGGCATCGCCGGCGATGTCCCGGGCGTCCATCGACCGGCGCACCCAGCCCGAGACGGTGCCGGCCACGGAGTCGATGTCGGACTCCAGGGGGGCGTCGTACTTCTTGTGGTAGGTGGCGTGATCACCGATCACCACCAGCATCGGCACCCGTGCCCGGCGAGCATTGTGCAGATTGGCCAGACCGTTGCCCAGCCCTGGACCCAGATGCAGCAGAACCGCGGCGGGATCACCGGTCATCCGCGCGTACCCGTCGGCGGCGCCGGTGGCCACTCCCTCGAAAAGTGTGAGCACGCCGCGCATTTCGGGCACGGTGTCCAACGCGGCCACGAAGTGCATTTCGGAGGTGCCGGGGTTGGCGAAACACAGCCGTACCCCGTTGTCCACCAAAGTCGTGATGAGTGCCTGCGCGCCGTTCATCACAGTGACTGTAATGCTCTGCCTGTCACACGCCGCGGATGTCGTCGAGCCGTCGGCTGGCCGCCTCGAAGCCCGACACCAACTCGGCGACGATGTCCGCTGCCGGGCGGATCTCGTTCATCCGCCCGACGATCTGACCGACCGGCATCGCCACCGCAGTCGGATCACTCGACATGCTCATCCGCTGATGCGCCTCTGCGACAAGGACGTTCTGCAGCGGCATCGGCAGCGGCGCGGGCGCGCCGTCGGCATCCCAGGCGTCGGTCCACCGGCTCTTGAGCAGCCGTGCCGGCTTGCCGGAGTAGATGCGTCGGCGCACCGTGTCGCTGGAGCCGGCGGCGAGCAGCGCCTGCTGGATCACCGAAGGGCCGTCGGCTTCCCTGGCACCCAGGTCGTATTCGGCCGCGGTCAGGAACGCCGATCCCATCCAGACCCCGGAAGCGCCCAGGGCCAGTGCGGCGGCCACCTGCCGACCGGCGCCGATGCCGCCGGCGGCCAGGACCGGGGTATCGCCCACGGCATCGACAACTTCGGGTACCAGCACCATCGACGCGATCTCCCCGGTGTGTCCACCGGCCTCGTAACCCTGCGCGACGACGATGTCCACCCCGTTGGCGGCGTGCCTGCGGGCGTGGGCGGCGGTTCCGGCCAATGCGGCCACCGGCACCCCGGCGGCGTGTGCCTGATCCAGCACGTCCGCCGGCGGCGAGCCGAGCGCGTTGGCGATCAAGCTGATTCGATGACCCAGTGCCACGTCGACGTGTGAGCGGGCGACCGAGTGCAGCCAGCCCAGCACGCCCTCGCTGCCAGCCCCGCCGTCCGGCAGCGGCGGCACACCGAGGTCCGTCAGCGTCTTGGCCACGAAGTCGCGGTGGGACTGCGGGATGTAGGAGTTGATGTCCACGCTGGTGCCCTCGGTGGGCACCTTCGCCGGCATCACCACGTCGACCCCGTAGGGCAAGCCGTCGGTGTTGTCGTCCATCCAGCACAGCACCGACTCCAGTTCGTCGGCCTGGTTGAACCGCACGCAGCCGAGCACACCCATGCCCCCGGCCCGGGTGACGGCGGCGGCCACCTTCTCCGACGGAGTGAAGACGAAGATCGGGTAATCGATGCCGAAGCGGTCGCAGAGTTCGGTACGCATCAGACCTGACCTTTGGTTTCGTCGGCCGGCCGCTGTTCGGTCTGCTGCCTGGCCCAGGTGTAGTCCGGCTTGCCAGCCGGGGAACGCTTGACCTCGTCGACCAGCCACAAGCTGCGCGGCACCTTGTAGCCCGCGATGTCCTTGCGCACGAATGCATCCAGTTCCGCCAGCGTCGGCCGGGTGCCCGGGCGCGGAGCCACCACCGCTGCGACGTGCTGGCCGAACCGCTCGTCCGGCACACCGACCACCAGCGCATCGAACACCTCGGGGTGACCCTTGAGGGCGGCCTCGACCTCTTCGGGGTAAACCTTCTCCCCGCCGGTGTTGATCGACACCGAACCGCGGCCGAGCATGGTCACGGTGCCGTCGGATTCGACGGTCGCGTAGTCGCCCGGGATCGCGTAGCGGACGCCGTTGTAAACACGGAAGGTCTGCCGGGTTTTCTCGTCGTCCTTGTAGTAGCCGACCGGGATGTTGCCGCGCTTGGCGAGGATGCCGCGCACACCGGAACCGGGTTGCACCTCATTGCCGTCGTCGTCGAGGACGACGGTGTTCTTATCGATCATCACCCGCGGCCCGCCGGCCTGAGACGCACCCTTGGCGACGATGCTGGTGCCCCCGAAACCGGTCTCCGAGGAGCCGATCGAGTCGGTGATGATCCGGTTCGGCAGCAGTTCGAGGAAGCGCTCCTTGAGGCTCGGAGAGAACAGCGCCGCGGTACTGGCGAGCAGGAACAGCGACGACAGGTCCCTGGAGATGTCGATGTCGCCGCTTTCCAGGGCGTCGAGCAGCGGCCGGCCCATCGCGTCGCCGGTGAAGAACAGCAGGTTCACCTTGTGTTCGGCGACGGTTCGCCACACCTGCTCGGCGTCGAACTCCGGGGACAGCACCACGGTGTGCCCCGCGAACAGCGCCATCCAGGTCGCCGACTGCGTGGCGCCGTGAATCATCGGCGGTATCGGGAAGCGGGTCATCGGTGGAGCGGCCGCCGCCTGTTTGGCGTGGTCGTACTCGTCGGCGACGAATTGCCCTGTGGCGTAATCGGTGCCGCCCAGCAGCACCCGGTAGATGTCCTCGTGGCGCCACATCACACCCTTGGGGAACCCGGTGGTGCCGCCGGTGTAGAGCAGGTAGATGTCGTCGGCGCTGCGCTCACCGAAGTCGCGTTCCGGTGACCCTTCGGCCAGTGCCTGACTGAACTCCATGCCGCCGTAGCGCCGGTAGTCCGTGTCGCTGCCGTCCTCGATCACGACGACGGTGCGGACGTTCGGGGTGTCGGGCAGCACGGCGGCCACCCGGTCGGCGTACTGCCGTTCGTGGACCAGAGCCACCATGTCGGAGTTGTCGAACAGGTAACGCAACTCGCCCTCGACATAGCGGTAGTTGACGTTGACCAGGATGGCGCCGGCCTTGACGATGCCGAGCATGGCGATGACGATCTCGACGCGGTTGCGGCAGTACAGACCGACCTTGTCGTTCTTGTGCACGCCGTGGTCGATCAGGTAGTGCGCGAACCGGTTGGCCTTCTCCTCCAGTCCGGCGTAGGTGATCTGCTCGTCGCCGCAGATCAGGGCCACGCGGTCCGGCACGGCGTCGACGGCGTGCTCGGCAAGATCGGCGATGTTCAAGGCCACAGCACCCAAACTAGAACGTGTTACATTTTTTCTCAAGCAATGGAAGGTGGATGACCGATGGGCGCCGACAGTCCCCACGCCCTGATCGAGCAGCGCGGGCACATCCTGATCGTGACGATGAACCGTCCGGAGACCCGCAATGCGCTGTCCGGCGAAATGTTGTCGATCATGGTCGAGGCCTGGGACCGCGTCGACAGCGATCCCGACATCCGGGTGTGCATCCTCACCGGCGCGGGCGGCTATTTCTGCGCCGGAATGGACCTCAAAGCGGCCACCGCCAAGCCGCCAGGCGACTCGTTCAAAGACGGCAGCTACGACCCGTCGCGCATCGACGGCCTGCTGAAGGGACGGCGGCTGGCTAAACCGCTGATCGCCGCCGTCGAGGGCCCGGCCATCGCCGGCGGTACCGAGATCCTGCAGGGCACCGATATCCGCGTGGCCGGCGAGAGCGCGAAATTCGGTATCTCCGAGGCGAAGTGGAGCCTTTACCCGATGGGCGGGTCCGCGGTGCGATTGGTGCGCCAGATCCCGTACACCATCGCCTGCGACCTGTTGCTGACCGGACGGCACATCACCGCCGCCGAAGCCAAGGAGATCGGGCTGATCGGGCACGTGGTGCCCGACGGCCAGGCACTGACGCGGGCGCTGGAGATCGCCGAGGTTATCGCGGCCAACGGACCCCTGGCGGTGCAAGCGATCCTGCGGTCCATCCGCGCGACCGAGGGCATGCACGAGAACGATGCCTTCAAGGTCGACACCACGATCGGTATCGAGGTGTTCCTGTCCGAGGACGCCAAGGAAGGCCCGCTGGCGTTCAAGGAAAAGCGGCCACCCAAGTTCACGATGCGCTGACGCCCCGCGCCCTCCCGCAGCCCCCTCCTTCCCGACTGTGCGGTTTCATTTGCGACGCGCCGCTCAGACTCGGTGCGGGCTACAGCACCGGTGCGGTCGGTGTGAAGACCACCGGCATCGCTTCGGGCCCGCTGACGAAGTTGGCCGGCCGCAGCGGCAGCGCGGAGTCGTCGGCCAGTCGCAGGTCGGGCATCCGCTGGACGATCTTTCGCAGCATCGTGGCGATTTCGAGCCGGGCCAGCTGATTGCCCAGGCAGAAATGTGTCCCGAAGCCGAACGCCAGATGGCTGTTCGGCTGCCGGTCGATGCGGAAGTTCTCTGGGTCGCCGAACACCGATTCGTCGAAGTTGGCCGACTCGAACAGCAGCAGCATCTTATCGCCCTCGCAAAGTTGTGTGCCGTGGAAGTCGTTGTCCTGCCGGACTGTTCGCGCCATGTTCTT
>NZ_JBIIOV010000047.1:0-19522 GCF_044342925.1 Mycobacterium sp.
AAACGCGGGCTGGCGGCTGATCACCACCCAGCTCAACCACGAACGGGTCATGCTGGGCCCGGCCGGCAAGATCGCCGGGCTCTACGACCGGGTGCACGCGTGGGCGTCCAAGCCCGGCGGCGACGGAGTGACGCCCATCGACCGGGACGACGTCCGTCGCGCGCTCGGCGAGATCCGGGCGATCTGGCGGATCAACGAATTGTTCAACTGGCAGGTCGCGGCGGCGGGGGAGACCGTCGACATCGCCGACGCCGCCGCCACCAAAGTGTTCTCCACCGAACGCATTCAGCGGATCGGACGCCTGGCCGAGGAGATCGTCGGCAGGTACGGCAACCCCGCCGAGGAGGAGACTGCCGAACTGCTCACCTGGTTGGACGCCCAGACCAAGCGCAACCTCGTCATCACCTTCGGCGGCGGCGTCAACGAGGTGATGCGCGAGCAGGTGGCAGCTGCGGGACTCGGTGTGCCCAGGGTTCCGCGGTGATGAGCGCTTGCGCGAAGAACGGTCTGCGATGAGTGTGGCGGACATCCAGCGGGCCGCCGAGCGGATCAAGGCCGAGGGAAAGAGCAAGCCGCGCAAGGGCCGACATCCGGTTAACCAGCCGATGGTCGATCACTGGCTGGACGCCATCGGCGACAGGAATCCGATCTACACCGACGCCGCCGCAGCGAAAGTCGCCGGACATCCCGGCGTCGTAGCCCCGCCGGCCATGATCCAGGTCTGGACCATGGCAGGGCTGGGTGGCCAGCGGGCCGACGACGATCCGCTGAGCAAAATCATGCAACTGTTCGACGACAACGGCTACGTCGGCGTCGTCGCCACCAACTGCGAGCAGACCTACTACCGCTATCTGCGCCCCGGTGAGGAGGTCAGCGTCGCCGCGGAACTGACCGACGTCGTCGGCCCGAAGCAGACCGCGCTGGGGGAGGGCTTCTTCATCACCCAGAAGATCACCTGGTCGGTCGGTGATGACGGCAACGAGCCAGTGGCGGACATGATCTGGCGGATCATGAAGTTCCGGCCGAAGGATCAAGCGGCGCAATCGGAATCGGCTGTCGCAGCGGTGCCCGCTGACCTGGACCCTGAGGTGATGATTCGTCCAGCGGTGTCGAAGGACACCCAGTTCTTCTGGGACGGAATCAACGCCCACGAGTTGCGCATCCAGAAGCGTCCCGATGGCACCCTGCAGCACCCGCCCGTGCCGGCGATCTGGCAGGACGCGAAAAGAGAAGTGGCACCGTCCGACTATCTTGTCGCCAGTGGTCGGGGCACCGTGTACAGCTACGTGGTGCATCACGCCCCGCGGGTGCCCGGCCGTACGCTTCCGTTCGTCATCGCGCTGGTGGAACTCGAGGAGGGAGTGCGGATGCTCGGTGAGCTCCGCGGCGTCGAACCGGCGGCCGTCCAGATCGGGATGCCCGTCCGCGCAACCTATATCGACTTTCCGGCCGGGGATAGCGGCCCGGCGTGGACGTTGTACGCCTGGGAGGCGGCGTCATGACACCCGCAGTGGGCATGAAACTGCCCGAACTGTCGCTGTACGGCGATCCCACCTTCATCGTCTCGACGGCGATCGCCACCCGGGATTATCAGGATGTCCACCACGACCGGGACAAGGCGCAGGCCAAGGGTTCCAAGGACATCTTCGTCAACATCCTCACCGACACCGGCCTGGTGCAGCGCTACCTCACCGACTGGGCCGGTCCCGCCGCGAGAATCAAGTCCATCGGTCTGCGGCTCGGCGTGCCGTGGTACGCCTATGACACCGTGACCTTCACCGGTGAGGTCACCGACGTCGACGACGGGCTGGTCACCGTGAAAGTCGTTGGCAGCAATAGCCTCGGCGACCACATCGTCGCCACCGCGACGCTCACGCTGGCGGGTTCGGCATGACCGGAGCCCTGTCCGGCAAGGCCGCCATCGCCGGCATCGGAGCCACCGACTTCTCCAAGGATTCGGGTCGCAGTGAGTTGCGGCTGGCTGCCGAGGCAGTGCTCGACGCGCTCGACGACGCCGGGCTGACACCCGCCGATGTTGACGGCATGGTCACTTTCACCATGGACTCCAACACCGAGGTGGCCGTCGCGCGGGCAGCGGGGATCGGGGAGCTGAAGTTCTTCTCCAAGGTCCACCACGGCGGCGGGGCGGCGTGCGCCACCATCCAGCAGGCGGCCATGGCGGTAGCCACCGGGGTGGCGGACTGTGTTGTGGCGTACCGGGCGTTCAACGAGCGGTCCGGCATGCGGTTCGGCCAGGTGCAGCTCCGACTGATCCAGGGCTCGGATTCCACGAGCGTGGACAACTCGTACTCCTACCCGCACGGGCTGTCGACGCCGGCAGCTCAGGTCGCAATGATCGCACGGCGCTACATGCACGCCTCAGGGGCCACCAGCCGCGACTTCGGCGCCATCTCGGTCGCCGATCGGCGGCACGCCGCCAACAACCCGAAGGCCTACTTCTACGGCAAGCCGATCACCATCGAGGACCATCAGAACTCGCGCTTCATCGCCGAGCCGCTGCGTCTGCTGGACTGCTGCCAAGAGACCGACGGCGGCGTCGCGATCGTCGTCGTCTCTGCCGAGCGGGCAAAGGATCTCAAGCACCGCCCGGCTGTCGTCGAAGCGGCGGCGCAAGGTTCGAGCCCCGACCAGTACTCGATGGTCAGCTACTACCGGCCTGAACTCGGCCTACCGGAAATGGGGTTGGTCGGGCGGCAGCTGTGGCAGCAGTCCGGCCTGACGCCGGCTGATATCCAGACCGCTGTCCTTTATGACCACTTCACCCCCTTCACACTGATTCAGTTGGAGGAGTTGGGGTTCTGCGCCAACGGCGACGCTAAGGACTTCATCGCCGGAGGTGCCATCGAGATCGGCGGGCGGCTGCCCATCAACACCCACGGCGGCCAACTCGGCGAGGCCTATATCCACGGTATGAACGGCATTGCCGAGGGTGTGCGCCAGTTGCGAGGCAGCTCCGTCAACCAGGTCGACGGCGTCGAGCATGTGCTCGTCACTGCGGGTACCGGGGTCCCGACCTCGGGTCTAATCCTGGGCTGAGGCGTTGGCGCGGGTGCCGGGCGCCGGCGTCCATGAGCGAGGCAGGCTAGACCGGCAGCACTTCGACGTCGGAGAGCACGGTGACGTTGTCGCGGCCGGGTGCGGTCACCACGCCGACGTACCGGCCGTCGTCCTGCCACGCGCTGAGCCGGATCGTCTCGCCTGGGAACACCACGCCGGCGAACCGCGCGCCGTAGCCCCCGACCCGGGAAGCGTCACCGTCGAGCACCGCGTCGACGAGCGCCTTGCAGGTCATGCCGTAGGTGCACAGCCCGTGCAGAATCGGCCGGGGAAATCCTGCCGCCGCGGCGAATTCCGGGTCGGAGTGCAGGGGATTGCGGTCTCCGCACATCCGATACAACAGGGCCTGCTGCGGCAGCACCGGGATGTCGATCTGAATGTCGGGCTCGCGATCAGGCATCGCCACAGTGGCCGACGGACCGCGGTCCCCGCCAAAGCCGCCTTCACCCCGGGCGAAGATCGACCGCTTGGCGGTCCAGAGCACGGTTCCGCCAGGGTCGGTCACCGCGGTCTCGGTGAGGATCACCGCCGCTTTGCCCTTATCCCAGATGTCGGTGATCCGGGAGACTGCCCGCGCCGACCCGCTCGGCGGCAACGGTGCGGCAACGGTGACAGCCTCGCTGGCGTGAAGCACCCGGCTCAGCTCGATATCGATGCCCGGGAAGCTCACCCGCGGCACCTCGGTCATGTGGAAGCTGGCGGCCACGCTGCTGAACGTCGGCAGCACCTGCGGGGCGCCGTCGGTCAGGTAGCGCAGCTCACGAGGGTCCATCGGATCGGCTCCCGCGCCCAACGCCAGGTGATACAGCTGCACATCGCTACTGCGCCAGAAGAATTCGACCGGCTCCAACTCCGCTCCGAGCGCGGTATCCAGATCGATCGGCATCTCACGCGTTCCGGGCGAGGTGCAGCGCCGCCAGGTACCCGAACGTCATGGCCGGCCCGATGGTCCCACCGGGGCCGGGGTAGGTATGCCCCATCACCGGCGCGCTGACGTTTCCGGCCGCGTAGAGGCCCTCGATCACCGAGCCGTCGTCCCGCAACGCCCGCCCGTGGACGTCGGTACTGATGCCGCCTTTGGTACCGAGGTCACCCGGCACCAGTTTGGCGGCGTAGTAGGGCGGTTGACTGATCTCGCCGAGGTTGGGGTTGAGCTTGTTGGTGGGGTCTCCGTAGTAACGGTCGTATGCGCTCTCGCCGCGGTGATAGTCGGCGTCGTTACCACTGCGGGCGAAGCCGTTGAAACGCTGAACAGTGGAACGGAATTCATCCACCGGCATACCGGTCTGGCGGGCGAGCTCGTCGATGGTGTCCGCCTTGACGATGACCCCGGAATCCAGCCACTTCGTCGGGATCCGCTGACCGGGTTGCAGACCGGCGAAGATGTAGCGATCCCGGTAGCGCTGGTCGAACACCAGCCAGGCCGGCACGTTCTCGCCGGGACCGGAGCCCTGGCCGTACTCGCCGCCGTACATCCGATGGCACGCTTCGACATACGGCATCGACTCGTTCATGAAGCGCTTGCCGGCCATATTGACGATGATCGATCCGGGTGAGTTCCGTTCGGACAGTGCGAACCACGGCTTACCCTCCAGCGGCACCGTGGGGCCCCACCAAGCGTCTTCCATGAGTTCCAGAGCAGCACCGAGCTTTTCGGCTGCGACGATCCCGTCACCGGTATTCGCCGCCGCTCCGACGGTCCATTCCGTGCTGATCGGCTCGCGCTGGTACTTGCGCCGCATCGACTCGTTGTGTTCGAATCCGCCGCTGCCGAGGATCACCCCGCGGCGAGCCCGGATCAGCCGGGGTTCATCGGACTCGGGCGCACCGGTGTCGCGGACGTAGATACCGCGCACCACGCCGTCCTCGACGTAGAGATCGGTCAGTGCGGTGTTGAGTAGCACCGGGACTCCGGCGTCGCGCAGGCCGATGCGCAACGGCGCGATCAACGCCCGGCCCATGCCAACGAGGTTCTTGCCGCGCGCGTTGGCCAACGCGCAGCGTGCGCCCACCTTAAGGCTGCGCAGCACCCCGCGCGGATGGCGCTTCATCTGGTTGAGCCGCACGTAATCCTGCTGCATCACGACGACGTTGAGTGGAACCTTCCCGTAGGCGGGCTCCAGGCCGGCCTCATCAGGCCCGAGTTTCTTGGCGTCGAAGGGCAGCGGTTCGATCGAACGGCCTCCAGCCCGGCCGCCCGGCTGCTCGGGGTAGTAGTCGGAGTAGCCGGGGACCCAGCACATCTTCAGCGGCGTGTGGGCCAAGACGAACGAGAGCATCTCCGGGCTGTGTTCGAGGTAGGCGTCGATCTTCTCCGGCGGCACGATGTCGCCGACAATGCTGCGCAGGTACGTGCGGGCGGCTTCTTTGGTGTCGGTGACACCGTCGCGCTTGAGGATCTCGTTGTTGGGAATCCATACGCCGCCGCCGGAACGGGCCGTCGACCCGCCGAAGTGTGCGGCCTTCTCTACGACCACCGCGGATAATCCCTGATGGGCGGCTGTCAGAGCGGCGACCATGCCGGCCGCGCCGCTTCCGACTACGACGACGTCAAACTCCAGGGCAGTCATACTAGAACACGTTATAGAATCGCACCATGCGGGCGCTACTGACGCCCCGCTGACATTAACGAGGGGACTTGCAGGGGAATGCTGAGCAGCGCTACTCGTGCCGAACTCGCCGCCGAGCTCGCCGAAGCCGAACGGACCCGGGCGCCCCTGAACCCGTTGACGGCCGGTCATCTGGGTATCGACGTGGTGGACGCCTACGAGATTCAGCTGATCAACATCCGGCGGCGAGTGGCTGAGGGCGCTGTCGTGGTCGGCCACAAGGTCGGCCTGTCGTCGGAGGCCATGCAGCAGATGATGGGCGTCGACGAACCCGACTACGGGCATCTGCTCGCCGACATGGAGGTCTTCGAAGACGTGCCGGTCGAGGCCTCGAGATACCTCTACCCGCGGGTCGAGGTCGAGGTCGGTTTCCTGCTCGCTGACGACCTGCCCGGCGCAGGGTGCACCGAGGACGACGTGCTCGCGGCGACCGCTGCCTTCGCCCCGGCCATCGAGCTGATCGACACCCGGATCAAGGACTGGAAGATCGGCCTGTGCGACACCATCGCCGACAACGCGTCCTCGGCCGGGTTCGTGCTCGGGTCACAGCGGGTGTCGCCCAAGGACGTCGACATCACCGGTATCGACGCGGTTCTCACCCGCAACGGCGAGGTGGTGGCCGAAGGCCGCAGCGACGCGGTCCTCGGCAACCCGGTGACCGCGGTGGCATGGCTCGCCCGCAAGGTGGACAGCTTCGGCGTCCGGCTCAAGGCCGGCGACATCGTGCTGCCGGGATCGTGCACCCGCGCCATCGACGCCCGGCCCGGTGACCAGTTCGTCGCCGACTTCACCGGCCTGGGTTCGGTCCGATTGTCGTTCCGGTAAGGGAGAAGCCCAGTGGCTCAGAAGAAGTCGGTCGCCATCGTCGGCTCGGGCAACATCAGCACCGATCTGATGTACAAGCTGCTCCGGTCGCAGTGGCTGGAGCCGCGCTGGATGATCGGCATCGACCCGAACAGCGAGGGCCTGGCCCGCGCTCGCCAGCACGGCCTGGAGACCAGTCACCAGGGTGTCGACTGGCTGCTCGAACAACCCGAGAAACCTGACATGGTGTTCGAGGCCACCTCGGCCTACGTGCACAAGGCCGCCGCGCCGCGCTACGCCGAGGCCGGGATCACCGCGATCGACCTCACCCCGGCCGCTGTCGGGCCGGGGGTGGTGCCGCCGGCCAACCTCACCGAGTATCTCGACGCCCCGAACGTCAACATGGTCACCTGCGGCGGCCAGGCGACCATCCCGATCGTCTACGCGGTATCGCGGGTCGTCAAGGTTCCGTACGCGGAGATCGTCGCGTCGGTGGCCTCGGTATCCGCCGGCCCGGGTACCCGAGCTAACATCGACGAGTTCACTAAGACCACCAGCGCCGGAGTGCAGAGCATCGGCGGCGCCGCCCGGGGCAAGGCCATCATCATCCTCAATCCGGCCGATCCGCCGATGATCATGCGCGACACCATCTTCTGCGAGATCCCCGAGGAAGCGGACCACGACGCGATCACCGCCTCGATCCGCGACGTGGTGGCCGAGGTGCAGACCTATGTGCCCGGCTACCGGCTGCTCAACGAGCCGCAGTTCGACGGCCCGTCGGTGGTCAACGGGGGCCGGCATGTGGTGACCACGTTCATCGAGGTGCAAGGCGCCGGGGACTATCTGCCCCCGTATGCGGGCAATCTGGACATCATGACCGCGGCGGCCACCAAGGTCGGCGAGGAGATCGCCAAGCAATCCATGGATGAGCGCTTGCGCGAAGACCAGTCCATGGATGAGCGCTTGCGCGAAGACCAGTCCATGGATGAGCGCCCGCGCGAAGACCAGACCAGAACAGCTCGCGGAGGGGCACGATGAGCGCTCACATCTGGGACGTCCGGATCACCGACACCTCGCTGCGGGACGGTTCACACCACAAACGTCACCAGTTCACCAAAGAGGAAGTGCACAGCATCGTCGCCGCCCTCGACGCCGCCGGGGTGCCGGTGATCGAGGTGACCCACGGCGACGGTCTCGGCGGGTCCAGTTTCAACTACGGCTTCTCCAAAACCCCTGAGCAGGAACTGATCAAGCTCGCCGCCGAGACCGCCACCGAAGCGAAGATCGCCTTCCTGATGCTGCCCGGGGTGGGCACCAAGGACGACATCCGCCAGGCCCAGGACAATGGCGGGTCCATCTGCCGCATCGCCACCCACTGCACCGAGGCCGACGTCTCCATCCAGCACTTCGGGCTGGCCCGCGAACTCGGCCTGGAAACCGTCGGGTTCCTCATGATGGCCCACACCATCGCACCGGAGAAGCTCGCCAAGCAGGCCCGGATCATGGCCGACGCCGGCTGCCAGTGCGTCTACGTCGTCGACTCTGCCGGTGCGCTGGTGCTCAGCGATGTCGCCGACCGGGTGTCGGCACTGGTCGCGGAATTGGGGTCGGATGCTCAAGTCGGTTTTCATGGCCACGAAAACCTCGGCCTGGGCGTAGCCAACTCGGTGGAGGCCGTGCGGGCCGGGGCCAAGCAGATCGACGGCAGCTGCCGCCGATTCGGGGCCGGTGCCGGCAACGCCCCGGTCGAGGCGCTCATCGGCGTCTTCGACAAGATCGGTGTCAAGACCGGGATCGATTTCTTCGACATCGCCGACGCCGCAGAAGAAGTCGTCGCCAAGGCGATGCCCGCCGAGTGTCTGCTCGACCGCAACGCGCTCATCATGGGCTACTCCGGCGTCTACTCCAGCTTCCTCAAGCACGCCATCCGCCAGTCCGAGCGTTACGGGGTGCCGGCCCACCAACTGCTGCACCGGGCCGGACAGCGCAAACTCATCGGCGGCCAGGAGGACCAACTCATCGACATCGCCCTGGAAATCCAGCGCGAGCAGAACGACCGCGACCGGGAACAGTCCTGACGACACCTGATCGGGCCCGCGCCCAAACGATCCTCGAACAACTCGCCGGGGACGGCGCCACGCTGCGCGACGACCAGTGGACCGCCATCGAAGCCCTTGTGGTGCAACGACGCCGGGCGCTGGTGGTGCAGCGGACCGGCTGGGGCAAGTCAGCGGTGTACTTCATCGCCGCCAAGCTGCTCCGCGAACAGGGCCGCGGCGCCACCGTGATCGTCTCCCCGCTACTGGCCCTGATGCGCAACCAGGTGGCCGCCGCTCAACGCGCCGGGGTACGCGCGGCCACCATCAACTCCGGCAACGTCACCGAGTGGGAGGATATCCACCGCTGGGTCGCCGACGGCGACGTCGATGTGCTGCTGGTGAGTCCGGAGCGGTTGAACAACCCCGAGTTCCGCGACAACGTCCTGCCCGCGTTGGCCGCCGACGCCGGCCTGGTCGTGGTCGACGAAGCCCACTGTGTATCGGACTGGGGCCATGACTTCCGGCCGGACTACCGCCGCATCCGCACCCTGATCGCCGAACTTGGTGCCGGCACGCCGGTGCTCGCCACCACAGCCACCGCCAACGACCGGGTGGTCGAGGACATCGCCGCGCAACTCGGCGTCGGCGAAGCCGACACGACGAACCTGAGTGGCGGCGCCGACACCCTGGTGCTGCGCGGCGGTCTGGACCGCCAATCCCTGCACCTGTCGGTCGTGCGGATCGCCTCGGCCGCGCAGCGGGTGGCCTGGATTGCCGCACAACTGAATTCGCTCGACGGCTCCGGCATCATCTACACGCTCACCGTCGCCGGCGCCCGGGACCTGGCCGCGCTGCTGCGGGACTTCGGCCATGACGTGGCGGCCTACACCGGGGCCACCGACCCGACCGAGCGCGAGCAACTCGAAGCCGACCTGCTGGCAAACCGGGTCAAGGCCCTGGTGGCGACGTCCGCCCTCGGAATGGGATTCGACAAACCCGACCTCGGCTTTGTCATCCACCTCGGGGCGCCGTCGTCGCCGATCTCCTACTACCAGCAGGTGGGCCGCGCAGGCCGGTCCACCGCACAGGCCCAGGTGATCCTGCTGCCCGGTCGAGAGGATGCCGATATCTGGCGCTACTTCGCCTCGGTGGCCTTCCCGTCAGAACCCATGGTGCGCAGGGTGATCGACGTCCTCGACCCCGATCGGGCGCAGTCGACCGCGGCGCTGGAACCGCTGGTCGACCTCGGCCGGTCTCGGCTGGAGATGGTGCTGAAGGTGCTCGACGTCGACGGCGCGGTACGTCGGGTGAAAGGCGGCTGGGTCAGCACCGGCCATTCGTGGATCTACGACGAGTCCCGCTACCGCAGACTCGACGAGGCCCGCCGTCGTGAACAGCAGGCGATGCTCGACTACGAGGTCACCGACGGATGTCGGATGGCGTTTCTGCGGGCACAGTTGGACGATCCCGAACTCGCCGAGGGTGAGCGCTGCGGCCGTTGCGATAACTGCGGAGGGGCCAGTCCCGCCGCGGACGTGGCGGCCGCCACCGTCGACGCCGCCGAGCAGCGGTTGCGCCGGCCCGGGATCGAGATCAGCCCACGCAAACAGTGGCCCACCGGAATGGTGAAACTCGGTATCGACCTCAGCGGCCGGATCACCGACGGACCGGTGCCCGGGCGAACCATCGGACGGCTCACCGACCTGGGTTGGGGAACTCGGCTGCGGCGGCTTCTCGACGAACCCGACCAGCCCGTCCCCGCCGAGATGCTCAAGGCCGCCGTCGCGGTACTTGCCGACTGGAACTGGGCGACCCGGCCCGTCGCTGTGATGGGCATCGACTCGTCCACGCACCCGGTACTGATCGGTTCGCTGGTCGACGGCCTGGCCGAGCTGGGCCGACTGACCAACCTCGGCATGCTGAGCTACAGCCCCGGCCGGCGGCCGGTGACGGCGGCCAACTCCGCCTACCGGGTGGCGGCGCTGTCCGGTGCATGGTCCGAACCCGAGATCGCCGGCCTCACCGGACCGGTGCTGCTGATCGACGACGTCACCGACACCGGCTGGACGTTGACGATGGCCGCCCGGGTGCTGCGGCACGCTGGGGTCGCCGAAGTGCTTCCCTTCACCCTGGCCAGCACGAACTGAGCGGTTGACGACCCACTAGAACAGGTTCTAAATTCCCTGAAAGGAGGTCCGTTGCCGATGTACGCACAGCCGCTGCTGGACGCCATCGCCGAGGCCGAGCAACTCGTCCGCGATGCGCCCCACATCGACACCGAAGCCGACCTGCTCGAAGGACTGCAGTACCTGGCCGGGGGCATTGCGGCCTGCACCCACATCGCCTTCGATTACGACCGCGATCATCCGTTCCTGCAATCCGGCACCGGACCATTCACCAAGATGGGGCTGGACAATCCCGACACCCTGTATTTCGGCACCCGGGTGCGGGCCGGGCACGAGTACGTCGTGAACGGAACGCGAGGCACCACAACGGATCTCAGTTTTCAACTGCTCGGCGGGGAATACACCGAAACGGGCGTCCCTGACAGTGAGACGGCGTTCGACGACCGCAAGCTCGACATCGCCGCCGACGGGACGTTCGAATGGCGGTTCACACCGGCAGCCAACGCGCAGCTGGTGATCCGCGAGGTCTACAACGACTGGTCGGCCAGACGCGGGACGGTCACCATCGCGCGCACCGACACCGCCGGCATCGCGCCGCCCTCGCTGACCAGGGAAGTCATCGAGAAGCGTTGGGCCGCAGCGGGTAAGCAGCTGGTGCGGCGGGTCAGGACCTGGCTGCAATTTCCGCAATGGTTCTACCTGAACATCCCGGTCAACACCATGGTGCCGCCGCGGCTTACCCCCGGGGGCCTGGCCACCCAGTACTCCTCGGCCGGTCACTTCGAGCTGACGCCCGACCAGGCCCTGCTGATCACTCTGCCGGTGACCGATGCGCCCTACCTGGGATTCCAGCTGGGCAGTCTCTGGTACATCTCGCTGGACTACATCAACCACCAGACGTCGCTGAACGGCACTCAGGCCCAAGCGGATCAGGACGGCAAGATCCGCATCGTGGTGGCCGACCGCAACCCGGGTGTGACGAACTGGGTGGAGACCACCGGCCACCGGAGAGGGATACTCCAGTTCCGTTGGCAGCGGGTGTCGCGTCCGCTCACCGAGGCCGACGGGCCGACGGTGGAACTCGTCGATGTCTCCGATGTTCCGGCGCGTCTGCCGTTCTACGAAGACAACAGGATTCCCGACGACGACTGGCGGGCGCGGATCGCGTTGCGGCAGAAGCAGATCGCCGAGAGGATGGTGGGCTGACCATGGCCGGCATGCTGGAGAACAAGGTGGTGGTGATCAGCGGCGTCGGCCCTGCGCTGGGCACAACGCTGGCCCGGCGCTGCGCGGAAGCCGGAGCGGATCTTGTCCTGGCGGCGCGAACAGCCGGTCGACTCGACGACGTCGCCGGACAGGTCAGCGCGCTGGGCCGACGGGCGCTGGCGGTCACCACCGACATCACCGACGACGAGCAGGTCGACAATCTGGTGCGGTGCAGCCTTGACCAGTACGGCAAGGTCGACGTGCTGATCAACAACGCCTTCCGGGTTCCGTCGATGAAGCCGCTGGCCGACACCACCTTTCAGCACATTCGTGACGCCATCGAACTGACCGTACTGGGGGCGTTGCGGCTGATTCAGGGCTTCACCCCCGCCCTGGCGGAGGGCGGTGGTTCGGTGGTCAACGTCAACTCGATGGTCATCCGGCACTCACAGCCCAAGTACGGCGCTTACAAGATGGCCAAATCGGCGCTGCTGTCCATGTCCCAGTCACTGGCCACCGAACTCGGCGACAAGGGGATACGCGTCAATTCGGTTGCTCCGGGCTATATCTGGGGTGAGACCCTGAAGAGCTACTTCAACCACCAGGCAGGCAAGTACGGCGCCACCGTCGAGCAGATCTACGCCGCGACCGCCGCCCAGTCCGACCTCAAGAGACTGCCGACCGAGGACGA
Source organism: Mycobacterium sp. (assembly GCF_044342925.1). Taxonomy (GTDB): domain Bacteria; phylum Actinomycetota; class Actinomycetes; order Mycobacteriales; family Mycobacteriaceae; genus Mycobacterium. Next base: position 12,554 of record NZ_JBIIOV010000047.1, read on the forward strand.
GGTGGCCTCGGCCATCCTGTTCCTGGCCAGCGATCTTTCCAGCGGGATCACCGGCGTGACCCTGGACGTCAATTGCGGGGAGTACAAGCCATGACCCCCCGCACGGATGTCGGCATCGTCGAGGACCTGAAGGCTTCGGCGGTCAGGACCGTCGGCCTCGACGATTTCGGCAGTGACGACGACAACTATCTCGAAGCCCTCTCGGTGCTATTGGAGTCCTACCGACGCGAAGCCGACTTCACCGAGCTCGGCAGCAAGATGTCACGGTTCTTCCTGCGCAACGCGCTGGTGGCCCGCTTGCTCAGCGAGGCGTCCTGGAAGCAGCACCCGAGTCACGTCGACGTGCCGATCACCGCGCCGATCTTCGTGACCGGCCTGCCGCGCACCGGAACCACCGCGCTGCACCGCCTGCTGTGCGGTGACCCCGGACACCAAGGGCTGGAGTTGTGGCTGGCAGAGTTCCCACAGCCGCGTCCACCGCGTGAGACCTGGCCGCATAACCCGGTTTTCGTCGAACTGCAGTCCCGGTTCGCCAAGGCGCACCAGGAGAACCCGGATTACACCGGCCTGCACTTCATGACCGCCGACGAGGTCGAGGAATGCTGGCAGCTACTACGGCAGTCGGTGCACTCGGTCTCCTACGAAACACTCGCCCACGTGCCCACCTACGCGCAGTGGCTGGCCCAGCAGAATTGGACGAAGCCCTATCAGCGGCACCGCAGGAACCTGCAGCTGATCGGCCTCAACGATCCCGAGAAGCGCTGGGTGCTTAAGAATCCCAGCCATCTGTTCGCCCTCGACGCACTGCTGGCCACCTACCCGGACGCATTGGTCATCCAGTGTCACCGGCCGGCCGAGACCATCATGGCTTCGATGTGCTCGCTGGCCCAGCACACCACCGCGGGCTGGTCGAACGCATTCGTCGGTGCCACCATCGGAGCCGATTCGCTGGAGACCTGGTCACGCGGTTTGCAGCGCTTCAACGCGGTCCGTGCCACCGCCAACCCGGCGCAGTTCTGCGACGTCGACTACGCCGAGCTGATCCGGGATCCGATCAGAACGGTGCGCAACATTTACTCGCACTTCGGGATCGAGCTGACCGACGCCGCCCACGGGGCCATCCGGGCCACCGACGAGGAGAGCAAGCGTGGACCGCGAGCACCCAAACACACCTACTCGCTGGCCGACTACGGCCTGACCGAGGAACAGGTCAGGGAGCGGTTCGCTGGTCTGTAGGTCGCCTGTCTGTAGTCCGCCGGTCAGCCGTCGCCCGGTGCCGGGGCGCTGGAGTACTCCTCCAAACACCCTTCGGCCACCGCGTGTTTGATGCTGTCGGACAACCGTGGACACGATGGCACCTGGGCGCTGCTGCCGCCGCCGGCGCGGACCTCGGCGAAGTAGGCGCAACGCCCCGACGCGGCGGCGTTCCACTGCACCGCGGTATAGGGCGCCCCCAGCTTCTTCACCTTCACCGAGGCGTGGCAGAACCGGCAGTCCACCTCGGCCAGCCCGGCGGTGAGGTAGCGCTCGCGGTCGCGGCGGGTCGCATCGTGCACGGCCGCCGCCCGAGCGGGGTCGTTGGCGAAATCCGGTGCCTTCGACCAGGTGCCGACGTCGTCGGGATCACCGGGGCGATGCTCGTCGTCATGCGGGCCGTGCAGCAGCAGCATCGACCGGGTGAGTTCGTCGACATCGGGCGGCTGCTTGTCGGTCATGACGTCGGCTGCCCGGCCTCCGCTGACTCGGCCCCTTGGTCGGCCTCCGCGGCCTCCGCTTGCCGGCGCAGGTTCTCCTCCACCTCGACATGCCACTTCTCGTTGGCCTTGGTGGTGTCCACCTCCAGCTCGAACCGATCGGTCATGTCCGGGTAAATGTCGGCGATGTCGACGTAGAACTGCTGATACCAGCGGCGCATCTGGTAGACCGCGCCGTCCTCCTCCACCAGCAGGGGATTCTCGATGCGGGTCTTGTGCTTCCAGATCTCGACGTCCTGCAGGAACCCCTTGCTGACCCCCTTGGTCATCTCGTGCGAGAGCCGCTGCACCAGGGACTCGTCGAGCCCCTTGGGCTTCTGCACCATCACGCCCCACTGCAACATGAAGGAGTCCTGCGTGACGGGGTAGTGGCAGTTGATCAGGATGGACTCGGCCTTGAAGTCGCCGTAGGTGTTGTGCAGCCAGTTGATCATGAACGACGGCCCGAAGTAGCTGGCCTCGGAGTCCAGATGCGACTCGCCGTAGGCGGTGCCCATCCCGCCGACGTCGGGCCGTCCGACGTTGTGCAGGTACTGCGTGGCGATGTGGCCCTCGAAGACGTTCTTGAAGTAGGTCGGCAGACCGAAATGGATGTAATAGAAGTGCGCCATGTCGGTGACGTTGTCGACGATCTCGCGGCAATTGGAGCCCTCGATCAGCATCGAGTTCCAGTTCCAGTCGGTCCACTCGCCGCTGGACCACTCCGGGATTTCCGGGATGCGGACTTCCGGCTGCGGCGGGTTGCCCTCGTGGTCGTGCCAGACGAACAGCAGTCCGCCGCGGACATCGGTGTGCCAGGAGCGGGTCTTCGCCAGCTTCGGCGTGCGCTTGGCGTAGGGCACCAGCTTGCAGCGACCGTCGCCGCCCCAGCGCCAGTCGTGGAACGGGCAGGCGACCTGGTCGCCCTTGATGGTGCCCTGCGAGAGGTCACCGCCCATGTGCCGGCAATAGGCGTCGAGGACGTGCAGGTTGTTCTCGGAATCAGCGAAAACGACGAGCTTGGTGCCGAAGGCGTGGATCGGGTGCGGCTGACCGTCCAGGTAGGTCTGCACCAGGCCCATGCAGTGCCAGCCGCGGGCGTACCGGTCCGGCAGGGTACCGGTGTCGATCTCACGAATGTCGGTGGTCATGTGGCCCCTCCGCCGTATGTCTCTAACTAGAACACGTTACAGTTTTCCTGCGGCGCTGCGCAATGAGTCAGACGGCTGTCCCGGAAACCGCGCGGTAGACGGCGACTTCGTTGGACATGACGGTCGGGCTTGTCGTGTATACATGGCCGATGCCGATGTACTCCTTCGAGGGCCGGTCGCCCAAGGTCGACCCCACCGCCTTCGTCGCCCCCACCGCCGTCCTCGTCGGCGACGTCACCGTGGAGGCCGGGGCATCGGTATGGTTCAACGTGGTGCTGCGCGGCGATTACGCCCCCGTGGTCATCCGGGAGGGCGCCAACGTCCAAGACGGGTCGGTGTTGCACGCCCCGCCCGGCATTCCGGTGGACGTCGGCCCCGGTGCGACCATCGCCCACATGTGCACCATCCACGGCGCGAACATCGGTGCCGAGGCGCTGATCGCCAATCACTGCACGGTGCTCGACGGCGCAGTGATCGGCGCGCACAGTCTGGTCGCCGCCCATTCGCTTGTCGTCGGCGGCACCCATGTTCCACCCGAGGTGGTGGTTACCGGTGCGCCGGCCAAGGTCAAGGGGCCGATCGCGGGAACGCGTTCGGAGATGTGGGTGAACGCCAACGCCCAGGCGTACCGGGACCTAGCGCAGCGATACCTGGCCGGACTGGGCTCGGTGGATCACGATCAAGCGGATCAGGACGCGGACGAGGGCTTGTCGGAGCCGACGACCCACATCGAGTAGTACTGCGAGCCGCCGCCGTAGGCGTGGCCCAACGCTTTTCGCGCTCCGGGCACCTGGTGCTCACCGGCCTTGCCCATCACCTGGATGGCGGCTTCGGCGAAGCGGATCATGCCGGACGCCCCGATCGGATTGGACGACAGCACGCCTCCGGAGGGGTTCACCGGGATCCGGCCGTCGATCGCCGTCTCGCCGGCCTCGGTGAGTTTCCATCCCTCGCCCTCGGGGGCGAAGCCGAGATTCTCCAGCCACATCGGCTCGAACCAGGAAAAGGGCACATAGATCTCCGCCACGTCGATCTCGTCGATCGGGCTGGTGATCCCGGCGTCCCGCCACAACGCCGCGGCGGCGTCCCGCCCGGCTTGCGGGTTGACCTGATCGCGACCGGAGTAGGCGATCGGCTCCGTTCGCAGCGCGGTGGCGTGGACCCAGGCCACCGGATGGCCGTCGGCCACCCGCCTGTCGGCGCTGAGCTCGTCACCGATGACGATGGCGGCCGCACCGTCGGAGGAAGGGCAGGTTTCGTCGAAACGAATTGGATCCCAGAGCATCTGGGAGGACATCACCTTCTCCAAGGTGATGTCGGGCTGGTGCAGATGCGCCAGCGGATTTTTGGCGCCGTTGAGCCGATCCTTGACCGCCACCATCGCGCCGATGTGCGCCGGCGCGCCCGAGCGGCGCATGTAGGCACGGATGTGGGGGGCGAAATACCCGCCCGCTCCGGCCCCGACCGGCTTGGTGAACGGGACTGGAATCGACAGCGCCCACATCGCGTTGGACTCCGACTGCTTCTCCCAGGCCACCGCCAGCACCCGCCGGTACCGGCCCGACTGCACCAGGCTCGCCGCCACCACTGCGGTGGAACCGCCCACCGATCCGGCGGTGTGCACCCGGATCAACGGTTTCCCGGTGGCGCCCATCGCGTCGGCCATGAAAAGCTCGGGCATCATCACGCCCTCGAAGAAGTCGGGTGCTTTGCCCACGACCACGGCGTCGATGTCGTCGAGGGTCGATCCGCTGTCGGCCAGCGCCTTGTCGATCGCCTCTCGGACGAGCCCGTTCATCGAGACGTCGGTCCGCTTGGCGACGTACTTGGTCTGTCCGGTGCCCAGCACCGCGGCCAGATGCTTCTCAGCCATCTGCGCCACTCCTCCGCATCGCGCGTAACTCGCTCTGCATCGTCGTCGGCGCGCCCATCAGTCCTTACCTTCCAGTACTGCGACCAGATTCTGTTGCAGCACAGGGCCTCCAGTGGAGTGGGCGAGCACCCGCTGAGCCGAACCGTCGAAGATGTGCCGGGCGGCGAAGCCGATGCGCTCCAGCCCGGTGGAGAACATCGGGTTGGCCGCCAGCGCCCCGCCGGACGGGTTGACCCTCGTGCCGGGCCCGAGGCCGATCGCCTCGGTGAGGATCAACTGCTGATGAGTGAACGGCGCGTATACCTCTGCGACGTCGATGGCGCCGGTGTCACCACCGGTGGCCGCCCTGGCGCAGGCCGCCGTCGACGGCGAGGTGGTCAAGTCCCGTGCACCGAACACGGGAGTCTCGATACGGTGCTCGAAACCCGTTATCCAGGCTGGTCGTTCGCGTAATTCACGTGCTCGCTCATCAGCAGCGATCACGACGACAGAGGCGCCGTCGGTGATCGGTGCGATGTCGTGACGGTGTAGGGGATCGGCGAAGAACGGCCGGCTCAGCAGTTCATCGATGCTCGAAGCGGGCTGCTCGGAGTCGGTGCGCGGCGCGGCGGTAAGAGAATCCAGGGCGACCTGTGCCATCTGCTGCTGGGTCCACTTGCGCGAATCCAGGCCGAGTCGGGCCTGAAGACCGGCCAGCGACACCGCATCCGGCATCAAAGGGGCGACGGTGTAGGGGTCGGTCTGCAGCGCCAGTACCCGCCGGAGGGTCCCGGCGCTGGACTTGCCGAACCCGTACACCAGCGCGGTCTCCACCTGGCCGGTGAGCACCTTGATGTAGGCCTCGTAGAGGGCCCATGCCGCGTCCATTTCCACGTGCGATTCGTTGATCGGCGGGATCGCACCGATGGAGTCGATCGCGTTGAGGAATGAAAATGCCCGGCCCGCAAGATAATCCGACGATCCCGAGCACCAGAAGCCGATATCCGACTGGCTGATTCCCAAGTCGGCATAAACCTCGGCGAAGCACGGCATCAGCATCTCCACGCCGTTGGTGGTGCCCTCTGTCCGCCGGACGTGCGGTGCGTGCGCGAAGCCGACGACGGCAACTTCTCTGGTCATAGGTGCGTTCATGCCTTCACAGGTGGTGCTTGTAGGTGTCGTAGTCGGCATCGGGTTCGCCGGTGGGCCGGAAGTGATCGATGTTGTCGATCCCGAAATCCCGTTCCTCGAACGGCTTCCACACTGCCTCGACCCGCATCCCCATCCGTACGTCCGCCGCGTCGACCTCGGTGACCAGGTGCAGGAACGGGATGTCGGCGCCGTCGAGCAGAACGTAGGCCGCCACATACGGCGGCTTGATCTTCTGCCCCGCGAACGGGATGTTGATGATCGCGAACGTGGTCACCGTTCCCTTGTCTGGAAGCTCGACGAAGTGGTCCAGTGCCCTGCCGGTGGCCGGATCAGCCTCGCGTGGAGGGAAGTACACCTTGCCGTTCTCGCCGGACCGCGCGCCGAGCAGGATCCCCTCCCGCATCGCCCGCAGGAAGGTGCTCTCCGGCCGCGACGCGGTGTGCTGGACGGCGAGGCTGCAGGGGGACACCACCACGGTGACCGGGTCGCGCTCGTCGACCGTCTCCGCGACAGGCTCCGGTGAGTCACCGGGAACGAAGTAAGCGATGTCGGTGATGGCGCCCACCGGTTCGTCGACCCAGTGGGCATGCACGCGGTCTCCGGTGCCGACCTCACCGTCGACCGCGTGCAGCAGTGCGGTGTCCGCGCCGTCGAGCTGGATCAGTGCCCAGTTGAACGGCCGGTCGAGCGGCTGGCCCTCCAGCGGCTCGGCTTGCCGGCTCCATGACAGCACCGTTCCGACACTGGCGACCGGAACGATCTCGGTCAGCGGCGCACAGGTCACCGGGTCGTACTCGACCACCGGAACATGCACCCGTCCGTCGGAGCCGCGGATGCCCACAATGCGGCGCCCGCGTAACGCGGTGAAGAACGCACTCAGGGTCGGACCGACCGAACGGGTGTAGTCGAACGACAGTGTCAGCGGCGCCGAGAGCGGGGGCTCGTGGGAATCTATGAAGGCCATTAACGCCGGACTGTTCTGGCTGACGCTCACAGCATCGAGTAGAACAGGTTCTAGGAATCGTGGCAAGGATCGCGAAAGTGTCCCCTCCGAGGGGCAGGGAAGGCGGCAGTAGATGAG
>NZ_JBIIOV010000048.1:0-19510 GCF_044342925.1 Mycobacterium sp.
TGGATCTCGGGGTTAGCCGGGTTGGCGAACTGGTTGGCGCCGATCGCGTTCGGTGTGTCGGCGATGATCTGCTTGGCGCGCGCCACCGCGCCGGCCATGCCCTCCGAACCCGGGGTCAGCACGATCTCGGCGCCGTAGGCGCGCAACATGACGCGGCGCTCGGTGGACATGGTCTCCGGCATGGTCAGGATCACGTGATAGCCACGGGCAGCGCCGACCATCGCCAGCGCGATGCCGGTGTTGCCACTGGTGGCCTCGACGATGGTGCCGCCGGGCTTGAGTTCGCCGGATTGCTCGGCGGCGTCGATGATCGCCGCCCCGATACGGTCCTTAACGCTGTTGGCGGGGTTGTAGAACTCCAGCTTGGCCACGACGGTCGCGTCGAGTCCCTCGGTCAGCCGGTTGAGCCGGACCAGTGGGGTGCGGCCCACCAGTTCGCTGACGTTGTTATAGATCCTGCCCAAGGCTGAACCCCTCCTCCTGGAGCGCGTGAGACTGGTCTCTACGCTAATCGTTGCCGGTGTGCGGTCGCTCGGGGCGTGTCCACGCGGCGGCGAAGGCCAGGAACGCGTCGTTCTCCTCCGGTGCCCCGATGCTGACCCGTGCTCCCTCGTTGCCGTACGGCCGCACCAGCACTCGCGCCTCGGCGGCCTGCCGCGCGAACTCGGCGGTGTGCTCGCCCAGCGGCAGCCAGACGAAGTTCGCCTGCGACGCCGGCACGGTGTAGCCCAGGGCAGCGAGGTCCGCGCTGACCCGGCGACGTTCGGCCACCACCGCCTCGGTGCGGCCCAGCAGTTCGTCGGCGACCTGCACCGAGGCGATCGCCGCCGCCTGCGAGATGGTGCTGGCGGTGAACGGCACGTAGACCTTGCCCAGCGCGGTGATCACCTCCGGGTCGCCGACGGCATACCCGACCCGCAGGCCGGCCAGTCCGTAGGCCTTGGAGAACGTCCGCAGCACAACCACATTCGGATACCGCCGGGCCAGCCCGAGGCTGTCGGGCAGCATGCCGTCGCGGATGTACTCCACGTAGGCCTCGTCGATGACCACCAGGACATCCGCCGGCACGGCGGCGACGAACCGGGCCAGCTCGTCGGGGTCGACCACCGTGGAGGTGGGGTTGTTCGGGTTGCACACGAAGATCAGCCGGGTGCGGTCGGTGACCGCGGCCAGCATCGCGTCGAGGTCGAAGGTGTGGTCGCGCAGCGGAACCTGGACCGGGGTGGCGCCGGCCACCCGGACCTGCAGCGGGTACACCTCGAAGCTGCGCCAGCCGAATACCACCTCGTCGCCGCTTGCGCAGGTGATCTGGATCAGCTGCTGGCACAAACTCACCGATCCGCAGCCCACGGCGATCTGCTCGGGGGTGATGTCTCCGGCGGGCGACAGGTGGCGGGCGAGGTGCTCCTTGAGTTCGACGTGGCCGTTGTCCGGGTAGCGGTTGATGGTCTCGGTGGCCGCTTCGATGGCCGCCCGCACACTGGGCAGCGGACCGTGCACCGTTTCGTTGCTGGCGAGCTTGATGGCGCCCGGCACGGTCTTGCCAGGCGTGTAGGCCGGCAGACCGGACAGTTCAGGACGCAGACGCGCAGTCACCGGCTAAGTCTAGATGGGCGCGCCGGCGTGGCTGGTGCTGCCGGGGCCGGTCCGCTGAACTGGGCTTTGCCATCCACCCGAGCGGGTGTGTAACCTCATCGACCGGCGGTTCCGGGGCCGCGGAAGGCTCCGGTACGCTCATGTGGTTCAGGAGGCGTGCCAGAGCGGCCGAATGGGACTCACTGCTAATGAGTTGTCCCCCTTAAAGGGGACCGGAGGTTCAAATCCTCTCGCCTCCGCCGCGGCTGACCCGTCAGCCACGAATAACTGAAGATCGGCGCCCGTAGCTCAACGGATAGAGCATCTGACTACGGATCAGAAGGTTAGGGGTTCGAATCCCTTCGGGCGCACTTTCTACCAGCGGAAATGCCGTAAATTTTTAGAGGCGTTTCCCCCTCAATCCGATACTTTCCCGCGCGTCGCGCTGAATTCAAGCGTCTCCGGCGTCTAGCCGTGGCCGATCGGTATGCAGTCCATAGGCATATCGCTGTTGGGTGCCGGTGGCTGATTCAGATCGGCCAATTGCCCCGGTCTGGTCAGTGGGTTGCCGGAACCGGGGTCTGTCTGCCCGGCGGGAGGATGGGCCATCACGCTGCATTCTGTGGTGGGCCCAGCCACAACAAGGGGGACCGCCAAGGATGCACTGCCGATCAGTAGTGGCAGGCCGAAGGCGGCGACGAAGGCCGCGGCTGCGGCAGCCAAGGTGGTGGAGTGGGTGCTTGTGTTGACCATTTCCGCTCCTATGCTCAGGTGCTTTCACAATCAACTGATGGGCGGTGCCCTCGTCACGCCGGGCACTACGCAGGAGTTGCCAAAACAGTGTTCCCGCAAAGGGTTAGCGATAAACCCCCGGGGTTCTCGACGAGGCCGCAAGTACGGTCAGCCCCCGAACAGCAGGTACAGCCCGGTCAATCAGCGTCCAGCGGTGATCGAACCCGCCGGGGGAGTGGTCGCGTTCGCCGACCTTCATGGAGCGGTTCCACGCTCGGGGCTGTGCGCCCGCGAGTTCCACTGCCGCGTAGTCGTCTCCAACGATCTGGATTCCCGCTTCGTAGCACATGCGAACGTCGTGGTGCGACAGTGCCGGGAGCACGTCGTGGTGCGACAGTGCCGGGAGCACGTCGTGGTGCGACAGTGCCGGGAGCAGGGCGGCGCCGACATCAGGGTCCGCGATGTCAAAATCAAGGTCGACCCGGGCAATTCTCAACTGCAACCGTGCTGCCGATTCGGCAGCGCGCAGCGCCTCACCGACGACCATCTCACGGAACTGCTGCGATCCTGGCGCCAGCGCGGCGGTCATTGTTCCTGGGATAGAACCGGCCATCCGGCCCCGCGTCGAACATCGTGCACCGGATCGGCCAGCAAATACGCGCGGAGGTCCTCGAAGACCTCGACTCGAAAAGTTGCTTGTGAAAAGTGCGGATCGCAGAGGCTATGCGCGCGGCATCCCCGCCGTGCACAGTGGCCAGCGCCGCGGCCGACTCCTCCGGGGTCTCTCCGGCGACCAGCCGTGACCAGAGGTCAGCCCCCGAACCCGCTATCGAGTAGTAATTGCCGGAGGCGAGGTTAATCACGACTGTTTCGCTGTCGACCGTCTCGTGCACGGGGTGTAGCAACCCCCCTTGCGGGTATAGGTCCCTGTGTGTCGGGGGCGAGTTCTAGGGGGTTGGACAGTGACTGCGCGAGAGATTGTGCACGTGCGCGCCAAGGACTTCGACACCGCGGTGTACGTGACGGTGGGGCTGCGTGAGAGCACGCGTTATCTGGTGCAGACCGACAACCTGTGCCCGGACTGCACCACGCCGATGATCGTTCTGGACGGCATCGAGGGCGACGGCGGAGCCGGGGTGCTGCATATGTACCACGACGTCGACTGCCCGGTGGTCCGCTCGGTCGGCGGGGAAACCGTCAGCATGGCCGATCGGACCCGCGTCGCCGAGACGCGCCGGCGCTACCTCGACGACGCGCTGGAAGCCTGGTCGGACTGGGGCTGATCCTGGTCTGAGGCGCCGGTCTAGCCGACTGGCGCCCAGGCCGGCCACTCCGGGCCGAAGTCCAGCTCTTCGAGGGTCAACCCCGCGCCGTGGAAGATGTCCCGCAGATGGTCGCGCCAGCCCCACCAGCCGACGACATGGAAGACCTGCTGCTGCCAGCCCAGTTGATAGTTGCCGGGGATGGACTCGCCCCTGTTCTCCGGGGCGCCCACCGCGATCGCCAGTAACCCCAGCGCGGCGGTGGCCCGCAGCCACAGATGGCCCTTGGAGATGTTGAACAGCGGGATGCCCGCGGCATGCGCCTCGATGTCGCAGCCCGCCCGCATGTCGGCTTGGTTGCCGTGCAGGTAGCGATGAACCGCGTAGAGCAGGTCGGCGACATCGGGCCGGCCATCGGGCTGGTCACTGTGCACCGGGACCGGAAAACGGGAGTGGACGAAGTCGATTTCCGGGCCGGCCATGCCCCCGAAGATGTCGACGTCGTCGCGCACGGTCCGCTTGAACCGGGCGGCCGGGTCCAGTGTGGGGTACCGCTTGGCCGCGGTCTCCTCCAGTGCGACGGTGGCGTGCGCCATCGCCTGTCGCCACTGCCCCTCGCTCCAGTGATCCAGCGAACTGCGAACTTCTTCTCCAACACTCACGTCCTTGACAGTACCCACCGACCGCGCCGGGGCGGTCAGTACGTGGTAATCGTGCGTTGCAGGGCGGTCCGGGCCATACTGCTCCGGTGATTTGCCCCGCCTCGCTGACGTCCGATTTCGTCCAGCGCGACGCCATGCCGGACAACGACACCACGCGCACCAGCGGCTATCTCAACGGCGGCTGGAGGCCCATCGCGGCTAGGTACGGATGGGCGGCCGCGGTGACGGCTCTGCTGGCCACCACCGCGGTGACCACGGCGGGCTCCGCGCACGCTGACCGGGATGCGCTGTGGCACCTCGTACACGGTCAGTGCGTTCCCGACCAGTTACGCGACGCCGATCCGGCGCCGTGCACGGCGGTGGACCTCACCGCGGGGGAGCAGCGCGGCTACGCCGTGCTCAAGGACAGCGACGGCGCCGAACAATTCCTGGTGATCCCGACCGCCCGCGTCACCGGCATCGAGGACCCCGCACTGCGCGAACCCGGTGCGCCGAATTACTTCGAATATGCTTGGCAGGCAAAGGCGTTCACCGAGGCAGCAGCCGGCGGGGTACTCCCGCGGGACTGGATCAGCCTTGCCGTCAACTCGATCGGGGCGCGGACGCAAGACCAGCTGCACATCCACGTCGACTGCCTGCGCGCCGACGTCCACCAGACGATCGCCACCGCCGCCGGCGGTATCGGACCGGTGTGGCAGCCGCTGCCTGTTCCGTTGGCGGGCGATCGCTACGAGGCCCTCACCGTCACCGACCTCGACGCCGTCAACCCCTTCGCGCTGGCCGCCGCCGGCGTACCGGACCCGGGAGCCATGACGGTGGTGGTGATCGGCGCGGGAACCGACGCCGATCCGCGCTTCGTCCTGCTGCGCCGGTGGTCGGAGTCGGCGGACGATCCGCCCGCCGGGGAGAATCTGCAGGATCACCAGGCCTGCCCGGCGCCGGTTGCGCCGGGGCCGTTCACCGGTAAGTAGCGCACCGACTCAGGCGGCGACGACGGCCGTCTGCTCCCGCAGATAGTCCTGTACCTCGGCGGGCAGCCCCAGGGCCATGTTGACCAGTTCGACGATCGCCATATCGGGGCCAATGGCGTGCCGGCCGCAGTAGTCCTCGAACGCGGCGCGGGCCGAATGGATCTCTTGAGTGCTGGCCATGGTGATGATCTCCTCGCAATTCAGGGTCGGTACGCGAGGCAAAACTAGAGTCGAGCACCGACAGAAAATCATTGCACACCAGCATATTTGGTCACCGAACGGCAACGATGCGGCCACGAAACCGCTACGCCCGCCTAGTTGATCGTCAGACCGCCGTCGACCACGATCGTCTGCCCGGTGACGTACCCGCCGGCCGGTGAAGCCAGCCACACCGCGGTGGCGGCCAGCTCGGCCGCCTCGCCGAGCCGGCCCATGATGATCCGTGGCATCAGCTCGTCGAGGTAGCCCGGCTTGAGCTCGTCGGTCATCTCGCTGGCGAAGAACCCGGGCGCCAGTGCGTTGACGCGAATTCCCTTGCGGCCGCTCCACTGCTGCGCCAGGTCCCGGGTCAGCCCGACGATCGCAGCCTTCGACGCGGCGTAGGCGGCCTGCGGCAGCCCGGCCGTGGTCAGCCCCAGCACGCTGGAGATGTTGATGATCGAACTGCCCGGCTGCATCACCCGCCCGCAGGCCTGCGCCATCCAGTAGGACCCGTTGAGGTTGACGTCGACAACCTTGCGGAACTCCTCCGGCGTCTCCCGGGTCGCGGGCACCGCGGTACCCACGCCGGCGTTGTTGATGAGCACGTCGACCCGGCCGAACTCGGCCATTGCGGCGTCCACCAACTGCTGGCACTGCTCGGGGTCGACAACGTCGGTCTTGCGGCTGTAGACCCGGCGGCCGGCCTGCTCCACCAGCGCGGCCGTCGACGTCATCATCTCCACCCGACGGGCGCCGAGCACTAGGTCCGCGCCGGCTTCGGCGAAGGTCTGCGCGAAGGACACACCAAGCCCGGAGGAGGCGCCGGTGACGATGACGACCTTGTCGTCGAGACGGAATGACTCCAGGACTGTCACGAGATTCAGGGCTCCCTCAGAATCTGTCGGGCGATGGCGTACTTGTGTACTTCGGTGGGGCCGTCGTACAGGCGGAAGGCGCGCATGTCGGAGAAGATCATCCCGACCGGTGTCTCGTCGGAGATGCCCATGCCGCCGAGGATCTGCACGCAGCGGTCGGCGACCTTGAACAGCTCCTCGGACACGTAGGCCTTCACCATCGAACTCTCGTGCCGGCCCTTGGCGCCGTTGTCCAGCGTCCAGCATGCCCACCAGATCCCCAGCCGGCACTGCTGCAGCGCAATTTCATTGTCGGCCAACATGAAACCAACACCCTGATGCTCGCCCAGCGGCTTGCCGAACGCGGTGCGGGTGCGGGCGTGCTCGACGGCGATGGCGTGCGCCCGGGAGGCCGCGCCCAGCCAGCGCATGCAGTGCGTGAGCCGGGCCGGGGCCAGCCGCATCTGGGCGTAACGGAACGCCTGGCCGACCTCGCCCAGCACCGCCGACGCGGGCAGCCGGAGGTTGTTGAAGCGCACCACGCCGTGGCCCTGCACGTAGTTGCGGTCCATGGTGTCCATCACGCGTTCGAGTTCGATGCCCGGGGTGTTCCCGTCGCAGAGGAACAGCGTGGGGCCGTCCGGGCCGTGCGGGTTGGGCGCCACCCTCGCCATGATGATCCAGGTGCGCGCGCCGTCGGCCCCGGTGATCAGCCACTTGAGCCCGTTGATCACGTAGTCGCTGCCGTCAAAGAGCGCTTCGGTCTTGAGCTGGCCGGGATCCGATCCCGCGCCGCCGGGTTCGGTCATCGCGAACACCGACCGCTGCCGGCCCTCGATCACCGGCACCAGGAACTCGTCGACCTGGGTCTGGTTGGCGATCTTGGACAGGATGAACATGTTGCCCTCGTCGGGGGCCGCGCAGTTCATCGCCACCGGGCCCAGCGTCGACCAGCCCGCCGCCTCGAACAGCACCGCCTGCTCGCGGTGGTTGGGCTCCCAGCCGCCGAACCGGGCCGGGGCCTGCACGGTCAGCAGCCCAGCCGCGCGGGCCAACTCGACCATCTCAGCGCGCATCGCTTCGTTGGGCCCGTGCCGGGTCAGGCGCGGGTCGCGCTCGAAGGGAACGATCTTGTCGGCGACGAACTCCCGAATACGGTCGCGGCGTGCCGCCAGTTCGCCCGATACCTCGAAATCGATCATTCAGCGTCCTTCCATGACCGCCACTGCCCGTTCGAACAGCCGCACTGTCGCCGTGTGCAGGACGTCGCCAATCTCCTTGGGGGCCTTGCCCGCAGCGGCACGCGCGTGGGTGCCCTCCAGGATGATCCCGAGTTTGAAGCAGGCCATCACCGTGTACCAGTCGATGTTCGACAGGTCCCGGGTGGAGTTCTGGGCGTAGCGCGCCACCAGTTCGTCCGGTGTGGCCAGGTCGCCGGCGCCCATCAGTTCGTTGGGTAGCACCGGTTGCTGGCCGGGCCGGTACCAGGTGGCCAGCATCCAGCCGAGGTCCAGCAGCGGGTCGCCGATGGTGCACATCTCCCAGTCCACGATCGCCACGACCTCCGGGCCGGTGCGGGAGAACATCACGTTGGCGGCGTGGTAGTCGCCGTGCATGATCCCCGGCTCGAAGGACGCCGGCTGATTGGCGCGCAGCCAGCCGGCGACGGCGTCGACGTCGCCGATGTCGGGGCCCGGGTAGTTCTCGAAGCCCGAGTAGGACTCCACTTCCGAAAGCCAGCGTGGCACTTGGCGATCCAGGAAGCTGTCTGGCTTCCCGAAATCGGCCAGCCCCACCGCCCGGTAGTCCAGCGCACCGAGCCGCGCGGCGGCGTCGGCCATGGACAGGCCCATGTCGTGGCGCACCTGCGGGTCACCGGCGTGCAACTCAGGTAGTCCGGCGCCGGCGTTGAAGCCGTCGACCGGCTCCATCAGATAGAAGACGGCCTCGCCCAGCACCGCGGGGTCGTCGCACACCGCGATGAGCGCGGCGTGCGGCACGTCGGTGCCGGCCAGCGCGCGCAGCACCCTTGTCTCGCGCAGGATCACGGTATTGGTGACCGGACGCAGATGACGCGGGCCGCGGCGAAACACGAAGTCACGGCCGGAGCGGCGGAACCGCACCATGATGTTCTGCGTGCCGCCGGTGATCTCCGTGACATCGCTGATGGGGCCGTCACCCAGACCTTCCTGCGACATCCAATCGGCTACCGCCGTCATGTCGTGGGTCAGGTCATCCACGCAGGCGAAGCTACCTCACCGCTTGGCGGCCACCTCTTTTGCCCACGGCAATCGGCTGTTGATGGTGTAGAACACCGACCAGCCCACGAGGTGCCGAACGTGCCGGTGCGGCAATCGGAGCCGGTGCGGTCTTGCGGACCGCGTGGAGAATGCGTTGCCGGCGGTGGGCCTGGGTCACGGTCGCCCGCGCCAAGTCGGTGCCGGGCCTTCCGGTCGGGCGTGCCGCGCCTGCACCGGCTCCGGGGTCTGCGGCGGCGCCTGCTGCTGGCGCGCCCGCGCCGCCTGCCAGGGCCAGTAGCCGGTGACCTCCAACTGCAACGAGAAGCTGAGGAAGGTTCGGATCAGCACGATGCCGCCGAGCACCGCCACGCTGCGGGCGTCCGGCGTCACCGCCACCGTCCGGATGATGTCGGCGGCCACCAGGAACTCCAGGCCCAGCAGAATCGAGCGGCCCAGTCGTTCGCGGAACGTACGGTAGACATCCACGTTTCCGGCTCGCAGTCGCGTCAGCGCCCAGCCCGCCGATATCAACGCGCCCAGCGCGATGACGGCCACACCGACACCGTCGATGGCCTTACCGACGATCTCGATGGCTTCGTAGAAGGTCATTGCCGCGATTCTAGGGAGCGCACCGCCGCACAGCGGGCGCACAGCAAGTTCCCATGGACGGCTCATCGCCGAACGCATACTGGAATGCATGTCCGCACCCGAGCGCGTCGTCATGCGTCGCGCCGACGGCACTGCCATCCGGATCCTGGTGGTCGACGACGAAGCCGTCCTTGCCGAGATGGTGTCGATGGCGCTGCGCTACGAGGGGTGGGAGATCACCACCGCCGGTGACGGCACCTCGGCGGTGACCGCGGCCCGCGAGACTCGGCCCGACGCCGTGGTTCTCGACGTGATGCTGCCCGACATGAGCGGCTTGGACGTGCTGCGCAGACTGCGCGAGCACAGCCCGGAACTGCCGGTGTTGCTGCTCACCGCCAAGGACGCCGTCGAGGACCGCATCGCGGGGTTGAGCGCCGGTGGCGACGACTACGTCACCAAGCCGTTCTCGCTGGAAGAGGTGGTGCTGCGGCTGCGCGGGCTGCTGCGCCGCACCGGTGTCACCGACGACGACGGCGGCGCCAGGCTGATCGTCGGCGACCTGGTACTCGACGAGGACAGCCACGAGGTGACCCGCGGCGGGGAGCCGATCACCTTGACCTCCACCGAGTTCGAACTGCTGCGGTTCCTGATGCATAACCCCAAGCGGGTGCTGTCCAAATCGCAGATCCTCGACCGGGTCTGGAGTTATGACTTTGGCGGCCGGTCCAACATCGTCGAGCTCTACATCTCCTATCTGCGCAAGAAGATCGACAGCGGACGCGAGCCGATGATCCACACGCTGCGCGGTGCCGGATATGTCCTCAAGCCCGCCGGTTAGCCGGGGAGAGATCCCTTCAGCCTGGTCGCTGCGGGCCAGGCTGCTGGCCGGTCAGGTCGCGCTGCTGGCGGTGGTCTGCCTGGGCATCGCCGCGGTCACCGAGGCGGCCCTGTACCGCTATCTGATCGGGGAGATGGACGGCCAACTGGCACAGATCACCCAGCGCTCCTCACTGATAGAACGCCGAGGGCCCCCGCCCCCGACGCCCCCGCCCCCTTTGCCCGGGCCGCGGCCCGGCCCGGAGTTTCTCGACGCGCCCGGCCAGCCGATCGGCATGGTCGCCGCGGTGGTGAGCGACGGGTCGACGGTCAAGGCGGGCGTCCTCAACCGCGGCGGCGACCGTGACCCGCTGTCGCCGGCAGCGGCCGGCCAACTCGCCGGGCTGGCCGGTGATCGCGACCCCGTTTCGGTCGATCTCGACGGGCTGGGCCGCTACCGCGTGGCCGCCGCCCCGGGCCGCAACCCGGGCAACGCCGTGGTGGTCGGACTCAGCATGCGCCCGATCTTCCAAACGCTGATCCGGGTGGCGGTGATCTTCGCCGTGGTGACCCTGCTGGCGCTGATCATCGCAACGCTGGCCGGCAGGCTGCTGATCCGCCGGGCCTTGGCGCCGCTGGACCGGGTGGCCGCCACCGCCGGATCGGTGGCCGGTCTGCCGCTGGACCGCGGCGAAGTCGCCCTGCCGATGCGGGTCGACGGTGCGGACGCCAACCCGCACACCGAGGTGGGCCGGTTGGGCCTGGCGGTCAACCGGATGCTCGACCACATCGCCGCGGCCCTGTCGGCACGCCAGGCCAGTGAGAGCCGGGTCCGTCAGTTCGTCGCCGACGCCAGCCACGAGCTACGCACTCCGCTGGCCGCCATCCGCGGTTATACCGAACTGGCACAACGGAAGCGGGGCGAAGTCCCGGCCGACGTCGCGCACGCGATGGGCCGGGTGGAGTCCGAGGCCGACCGGATGACCCACCTCGTGGAGGATCTGCTGCTGCTGGCCCGGCTGGATTCCGGCCGGGCACTGGACCGCCAGCCCGTCGACGTGAGCAGGCTGTGCGCCGACGCGGTCAGCGACGCCCATGTCGCCGGGCCGGAGCACCACTGGAATCTGGAACTACCGGCCGAACCGGTGATCGTGCCCGGCGACGAAGCCCGGCTGCACCAGGTGGTGGCCAACCTGCTGGCCAATGCCCGGGTGCACACCCCGCCCGGCACCACGGTCACACTCGCGCTGCGCAGTGAACCGGACGCGGCCGTGCTGTGCGTCGCCGACGACGGCCCCGGCATCCCGGAAGCGTTGCAGCCCAACGTGTTCGAGCGGTTCGTCCGGGCTGATACCGCACGCACCCACAAGGACGGCTCCACCGGTCTGGGCCTGGCGATCGCCGCGGCGGTGGTGCACGCCCATCACGGCACGATCACCCTGCGCAGCACCGCGGGCCGCACCGAGTTCGCGGTCCGGCTACCCCGCTGACCGGGCGGCCCGCTTGCGCCCCAGTGTTGGACGAAGTGCGGCCACCGCGGCCCGGTTGGTCTGAAATTCCCGGTGCGGGTCGTCGGACCCCTGCGGTCGGCGGCAGCCCGGCGATCTGCGCGTAGCCGATGTTGAGCGGCCGCGCGATGGCCAGTAGCGTGATCCCGGCCAACACCTCGGTGCCCAGGTTGTGGCGGGTGAGGCCGGGAAACAACGCATGCATCGCGGCAATCATGGCCTAGGTACCGGATTGTCGGGAACAATTCGCTGGTATGGAAACCAAAGCACCGACTCCCGTCATCGAAGACCTCAATCGTCGACACCTTACGTCGCTGCCGTTCGACGACACCCGCGATCTCGCCGACGCCGACCGCGGGTTTATCGGGTCGCTGGAACCGTGTGTGATCACCGCCGCCGATGGCCGGGTGGTGTGGGACAACGACGTCTACTCGTTCCTGACTGGCTCGGACTCAACCCAAGCGCCGCCGTCGGTGCATCCCAGCCTGTGGCGGCAGTCGAAACTGTGCGCCAAGCAGGGTCTCTACGAGGTGGTCGAGGGCATCTACCAGGTCCGCGGTCTTGACCTGTCCAACATCACCTTCGTCGAGGGCGACACCGGCGTCATCGTCATCGACCCACTGGTGTGCACCGAAACCGCGGCGGCCGCGTTGACGCTGTACCGAACACATCGCGGCGACAAAGAAGTACGCGCGGTGATTTACACCCACAGCCACGTCGACCACTTCGGCGGCGTGCTCGGGGTCACCACGCAGGCCGACGTGGACGCGGGCAAGGTGCCGGTACTGGCGCCGGAGGGCTTTATCGGCCATGCGGTGCAGGAGAACGTCTACGCGGGTACCGCGATGACCCGCCGTGCCGCCTACATGTACGGCACGACGCTGGACCGCGGGCCGCAGGGGCAGGTGGGCTGCGGTCTGGGCCAGGCGCCGTCGACCGGCGAGGTCGCCATCATCGTGCCGACGATAGACATCACCACCACCGGGGAGACGCACACCCTCGATGGTGTCGAGATCGAATTCCAGATGGCGCCGGGAACCGAGGCGCCCGCCGAGATGCATTTCTATTTCCCGAAATTCCGGGCGCTGTGCATGGCCGAGAACGCCACGCATAACCTGCACAATCTGCTGACCTTGCGCGGCGCCCTGGTGCGTGATCCGCACGCCTGGTCGGGGTACCTCACCGAGGCCATCGACGCTTTCGCCGACCGCACCGACGTGGTGTTCGCCTCGCACCACTGGCCCACCTGGGGTCGCGAGCAGATCGTGGAATACCTGTCCCTGCAACGGGATCTGTACGCCTACCTGCACGACCAGACGTTGCGTCAGCTCAACCAGGGCTACACCGGCATCGAGATCGCCGAGAACTTCGCCATGCCGCCCGCCTTAGAGAAGGCCTGGCACACCCACGGCTACTACGGCTCGGTGAACCACAACGTCAAGGCGGTCTACCAGCGCTACATGGGCTGGTTCGACGGCAACCCCGGCCGGCTGTGGCCGCACCCGCCGGAGGAGTCCGGTCCCCGCCACGTCGCCGCCATGGGCGGCATCGAGAAAGTGGTCGAGATCGCCCGGCAAGCCTTCGATACCGGTGACTTCCGCTGGGCGGCAACTCTTCTCGACTACGCCATCTTCACCGACGCGAATCACGCCGGGGCCCGCGAACTGTACGCCGACACCTTGGAGCAGCTGGGTTACGGCGCCGAGTGCGCGACGTGGCGCAACTTCTTCCTGTCGGGGTGCACCGAGTTGCGCACCGGCAACTTCGGCACGCCGGTGGCAGCGACGGCGCCGACCATGCTCAGCCAACTCACCCCCGAGCAGATGTTCGACATCCTGGCGATCTCGGTGAACGGACCGCGCGCCTGGGATCTGGACATCGCCCTGGACGTGACGTTCGCCGATCTGGGCACCAACTACCGGCTCAACCTGCGCAACGGCGTCCTGGTCTACCGCAAGCGCCCCGCCGAGCCGGCGACGGCGACGGCGACGGTCAACCTGGCCACCAAGATGCGGCTGCTGGCCGCGGCCGCCGGCGACCTGACGTCACCGGGAATCGAGGTGTCCGGCGACGGGGGCGCGCTGGCGAGCCTGATGGGAGTGCTGGACAAGCCCGACCCGAACTTCGACATCATCACGCCCTGAGCTAAGAACGTCAGATGAGCAACCACAACGTGAACCTGACCGACGAGGAATCCTCATTGGTCGATCAGAGCGCCCCCGAGGCGCTGGCCCGGATGGACGAAGACGCGGTGAAGATGCTTCAGAGCCGGCTGCGCAAGGCCCGCGACAAGAACTTCAGCCTGTTGCGGCGCGAGGGCGCGGCCCGGGTCGAGGCCGAGGGCGCTCGTGGTTCGGCCGAGCCGGCCAACCAACGGCGCAACGACAAGGTGGACGTGATCGACGACGCGCTGGCGCGGGTCGGCGCACGGCTCGAGGCCGTCCACGGGGGGCAGTAACCCCCCGCGAGTGTGCTCGGTGAGGTCGAACAGACGCTCGGCGTAACCCGTGGCACCCACGGTCCTATGGTTGCACCCATGCAGCTGCTGCTGGTCCGGCATGCCTTGCCGCTACGCACCCGCGACGGTGAGGGCTCCGATCCGGAATTGGCTCCCGACGGTGTGGAGCAGGCCCGGCGGCTGCCCGCCGCGCTCGCCCGCTTTCCGCTGAGCCGGCTGATCAGCAGCCCGCAGCGCCGGGCCGTACAGACCGCCGAACCGGTGGCCGCCGCCACCGGCCTGGCCGTCGACGTCGACGAGCGTCTGGCCGAGTACGACCGCGGAATGTCGCACTACATCCCGCTGGAACAGGTGCGGGCCGAACGGCCGGGGGACTGGGCGCGGATGGCCGACGGCCGGCTACCGCAGGGGGTCGACGCCGACGGGTTCCGCGAGCGGGTGTGGGCGGCGCTGCGCGACGTCGTCGCTGAGGCCGGCCACACCGACACCGTGGCGGTGTTCAGCCACGGCGGGGTGATCAACGTCCTCCTGCACGAGGTGCTCGGGACGGCCAAGCCGCTGTCGTTCCCGATCGACTACGCCTCGGTGACCGTGCTGCGCTACTCCCGAAAGGGGGCGTTCACCGTCGGCGGGGTCAACGCCATCGACCACGTCTGGGATCTGCTGCCGCACCGGCTGCGGTGACTACTTCCCGAGCGCGAACTGCAGGTTTTTCTTCGCTGTGCGCCGCAGTTGGAACATCCGCGCGGCACTGACCGACGCGGTGATCAGGCCTCCGGCCACCGCGGCGAGCAGGATCGCGACGCCCAGTGGCAGGTCCCAATGCCAGCCCAGGAACGTGAATGCCGTCGAGGCGGTGTTCTGGGTGATAAAGATCAGCAAGACGATCAGGATTAAGAAGCCCAGGATCAGAGAAGACCACAGTGCCGACGCCCGGGTGAACTTCACATCCTCGACGGGCGGGGCCGGCGCTTGGGTAGCGTTGGGCGGGCCGGTGTTCACCGGCGGCTTGGGAGCCTTTGCTGGCTCGCCCGGCGTGACGTTCGATTCCCTGCTCATGACGACATCTTTGCCTGTCGGGGCCGGGAAGGAAACCATTAATGCGGCAACGGGACGGTAACGGAATGCGCTCAGCCGTTAGGGTCGAGCCAACCGAGGTGTGAAAGGCAGCCGATGAAAATGTCTCTAAGCAGGCTGTTTGCCGCAACGCTGATCGCGTTGGCGGCCGTCCTGGCATCGGGCTGCGGCAGTTCAAATCCGCTGGGCGGCGGCACGGTATCCGGTGACCTGAAGTCGGTGGTGGTGGGCTCCGCGGACTTCCCCGAATCCAAGATCGTTGCCGAGATCTACGCCCAGGCGCTGGAAGCCAACGACTTCACCGTCGTGCGGCAGTACGGCATCGGCAGCCGGGAGACCTACATCCCCGCGCTGCGTGACCACTCGATCGACCTGATCCCTGAGTACACCGGGAACCTGCTGCAGTATTTCGATCCCAAGAGCAAGGCGGCACAGCCCGCTGATGTCGAACTGGCCCTCTACCGTGCGCTGCCCGGTGACCTGGCCATGCTCAACCCGGCACCCGCCAACGACACCGACACCGTGACCGTCACCTCGGCCACCGCCGAGCGCTGGAACCTCAAGACCATCGCCGACCTGGTGCCCCACGCCTGGGAGATGAAGTTCGGCGCGCCCTCGGAATTCCTCAACCGCGAGCAGGGCGTGCCCGGCCTGAAGGCCAAATACGGCTTGGACATCAAACCGGACAACTTCGTCTCGATCAGCGACGGCGGCGGCCCCGCCACGGTCAAGGCCTTGGCGAACGGCACGGTGACCGCGGCCAACATCTTCAGCACCTCCCCGGCCATCGCGCAGAACGACTTCGTCGTCCTGGAAGACCCCAAGAAAAATTTCCTGCCCGGCAACGTGGTGCCTCTGGTGAACTCGCAGAAGATGTCCGACGAGCTCAAGAAGGTGCTCGATGCGGTGTCGGCACGATTGACCACCAAGGGCCTCACCGAACTCAATGCCGCGGTGTCCGGCAATTCCGGGGTGGACCCTGAAGAGGCCGCGCGGCAGTGGGTGCGCGAGAACAGCTTTGACACCCCGATCGGGAAATAGATGATCACCTTCACCGGCGTCACCAAGCGGTATCCGGACGGCACCGTCGCCGTCGACAACCTCACCCTGGAAGTGCCCGACGGCTACCTGACCGTGTTCGTGGGCCCCTCGGGCTGCGGCAAGACCACCTCCATGCGGATGATCAACCGGATGGTCGAGCCGACGTCCGGGACGGTCACCGTCGACGGCCGCGACGTGTCGACCGTCGACCCGGTCAAACTGCGGCTCGGCATCGGCTACGTCATCCAGAGCGGCGGCCTGATGCCGCATCAGCGGGTCATCGACAACGTGGCCTGTGTGCCGGTGCTGCAGGGGCAATCCCGCCGGGAGGCCCGCAAAGCCGCCTACGAAGTGCTGGAGCGGGTGGGGCTGGATCCGAAACTGGGCGAACGCTATCCAGCGCAGCTCTCCGGCGGGCAGCAACAGCGGGTCGGGGTGGCCCGCGCGCTGGCCGCCGACCCGCCGATCCTGCTGATGGATGAGCCGTTCTCCGCCGTCGACCCCGTAGTGCGGGAGGAGTTGCAGAACGAGATTCTGCGACTGCAGAGCGAATTGCAGAAGACCATCGTCTTTGTCACCCATGACATCGATGAGGCCGTCAAACTCGGCGACGCCGTCGCGGTGTTCAGTGTCGGCGGCCGGCTGCAGCAGTACGACGCCCCCGCCCGGCTGCTGTCCAACCCCGCCAACGACTTCGTCGCCGACTTCATCGGCAACGACCGCGGCTACCGGCTCATGCAGTTCTTCAGCGCCAAGACCCTTGGGCTGCAACCGGTTCGAACCGTCACCGAGGATGAACTCGGCGCGTTGTACCTGGCGCCCGATGAATGGCGGCTGGTCACCCGCGACGACGGTTCGCCGTTCGGCTGGATCGACGCCGACGGCACCGAGCGGTACCGCGACGGCCGCAGCCTCTACGAGAGCGTCACCGCGGGTGGATCGCTGTTCCACCCGGACGGGACGCTGCGTGCGGCACTGGATGCCGCGTTGTCCTCGCCGTCGGGCATCGGGGTAGCGGTGGGCGACGACGGTGCGGTGGTGGGCGGTGCGCCGGCCGAGGACGTCGTCGACGAGATGGAGACGCAGCGCCGGGCGGAAGCGGCGGCCGCTGCTGCCGTGGCCGAAGCAGCCGCCGCCGCCGAAGCTGAAGCAGCCGCCACCGAGGCCGCAGCCTTGCAGGCGGACGCCGACGCGCTGGAAGCCGAAGGGGCTGAGCCGGAGGAACCGGTGCTGGAAGTCGTCGAACCCGAGGAGTCTGTCGACGCCGAGGAGCCCACGCAGGACGAGGAACCCGAGGAAGCCGAGGAACCCGAGGAAGCCGCGGAGGTCGAGGAAGCCGCGGAGGTCGAGGAAGCCGCGGAGGTCGAGGACACTGACGAGACCCCCAAGCCGGAGTCCGCCGAGAAGTCCGCCGAGTCGTCCGCCGAGTCGTCCGCCGAGTCGAAGTCCCCTGCGACGGACTGAGCTACCGATGCACTATCTGCTCACCCACCTCGACACCGCCTGGACGCTGGCGCTGATCCACCTGCGGCTGGCGCTCATCCCGGTGGTCCTCGGTCTGCTGATCGCGGTGCCGCTGGGGGCGTTTGTGTGGCGGCGGACCGTGCTGCGCCGGCTGACCACCTTGACCGCCAGCATTATTTTCACCATCCCGTCGCTGGCGCTCTTCGTGGTGCTGCCGCTGATCATTCCGACCCGCATCCTCGATGAAGCCAACGTCATCGTCGCGCTGACGCTGTACACCACCGCGCTGCTGGTGCGGGCGGTGCCTGAGGCACTGGACGCCGTCCCGTCGCCGGTGCGCGACGCCGCCACCGCGGTGGGCTACACCCGGTTGGGGCAACTGCTCAAAGTTGAACTGCCGCTGGCGCTTCCGGTGCTCACTGCCGGTTTGCGGGTGGTCGCGGTCACCAACATCTCGATGGTTGCGGTCGGATCGGTGATCGGCATCGGTGGACTGGGGACCTGGTTCACCGAGGGGTACCAGTCCGACAAGAGCGATCAGATCGTCGCCGGGATCATCGCGGTGTTCGTGTTGGCCGTCGCGATCGACATCCTGGTCCTGCTGGCCGGCCGGGCGCTGACGCCCTGGACGCGCGGCGCGCCCCGCGCAGCGAAGGCGGCCGCATGAACTTCCTGCAGCAGGCGCTGTCCTACATCTTCACCGCCGAGAACTGGGCCGGTAAGAGCGGGCTGGGCGCCCGCATCCTCGAACACCTGCAGTACACCGGTGTGGCCGTCGCGGTCTCCGCGCTCATCGCCATCCCGCTGGGGCTGTTCATCGGCCATACCCGCCGCGGATCCTTCCTCGTGGTCACGGCGGTGAACTCGTTGCGGGCCCTGCCGACCCTCGGGGTGCTGCTGCTCGGGGTGTTGCTCTGGGGTCTGGGGCTGCTGCCGCCGACCGTCGCGCTGACCCTGCTGGGCGTGCCGCCGCTGCTGGCCGGCACCTATTCGGGCATCGCCAACGTGGACCCCAAGGTCGTCGACGCCGCTCGGTCGATGGGTATGACGGAGCGCCGCGTGCTGACCGGGGTGGAGATTCCCAACGCGCTGCCGCTGATCCTCGGTGGTCTGCGCACCGCCACCCTGCAGATCGTGGCCACCGCCACGGTGGCCGCCTACGCCAGCCTCGGCGGGCTGGGCCGCTATCTCATCGACGGCATCAAGGTCCGCCAGTTCTACCTGGCTCTGGTCGGCGCGCTGATGGTGACGGTGCTGGCGTTGATCCTCGACGGACTGCTGGCCGCGGCGGTCTGGGCGTCGGTGCCGGGAACCGGGCGGTTACGCCGGCGGCTGCCCCAGCCGCTCCTCGACGACGAGGTGCTGCTGGACGTCGGGTCGCGCCGCCGGGCACCGGACTACAGCAGCCCGGATGCGTCCCTTACGGTAGAGGGATGGTGACAGCGGCCGACGGCGGCGCCAAGGTTTGGCCCGCCATGCTTACGTGGCGGTCCTATGACGCCACTCGCATCGAGTCCGCGCGGGTTCAGTTGTCGGGCAACCGGATCAAGGCCATCGGGCGGATCGCGGCGGCCGCTTCCGCGGACCACCCGGCGTTCAGCGTCTCCTACGACCTGGTGACCGACGACACCGGCGCCACCAAGCGGTTGTCGGTGAACTCCAGCACCGCCGAGCGGGAACGACAGCTCTCGATCGCCCGCGACGAGGAGAACATGTGGCTGATCTCCGGCCACGAGGGCGAGTCCCAGGAGGCTTTCAGCGGCGCCGTTGACGTCGACATGATGTTCAGCCCGTTGTTCACCGCGCTGGCCATCCGCCGGACCGGGGTCCACGTCGACGCCGAGGCGGCCAGCCTGCCGGTGGTCTACGTCAGCTTGCCCGACTTGTCCGTCGCGCCGGCGACCTTCTCCTACACCCCCGCGGGCGCCGCCGGCATCACGGTGCGGTCACCTATCGCCGAGACCACGGTCGTCATCGACGACAGCGGTTTCATCGTCGATTACCCGGGCCTGGCAGAGCGGATCTGACTACCGCGCCGGAGCGCCCGGCCGCGGCCAGTTC
>NZ_JBIIOV010000263.1:0-2527 GCF_044342925.1 Mycobacterium sp.
GAAGGAAATCCGATGAGTTCCACTGTTCCCGCACCAGCCCACACCAGCACCGGAGCTGCCCTGCCCCTAGTCGCCCTGCCGCAGACCGAGCTGCTGACCGTCAACGAGTCGACCATCCCGGTGATCAGGGATGCCATGGGTCCGGGCGTGCACGTCCAACCGCTGCGCCTGGACCTCGAGGCCGGCTGCTGGGTGGTGCAGGCGACCTTCAGCCCCGGCTCGCAGGTCCCGCTGCACTACCACACCGGCATCGCCGAGGTGTACACCCTCTCGGGGGAGTGGTATTACCTGGAGTACCCGGATCAGAAGCAGGTCGCCGGCTCCTATCTCTACGAACCCAGCGGTTCCGTGCACACGTTGATCTGCCCCGAATCCAACACCGAGGACACCGTCATGTTCGTCCGGGTCCAGGGTGCCAACATCAATTTCAGCCAGGACGGCCATTTCCATTCGATCCTGGACGCTGTGCTGATCCACCAGCTCGCGGCCGTGCTCAGCGAACAGCAGGGCCTCGGACCTATCAACTACATCGGTGGCGGCGAGGCCGCCTTCACGGCTGAGCCGTCCGGGCGGCGTGCAACTGCCATTGATCAATCCTGACCCTCCGAGCTGCATGCACATTCGCGGCTAAGAACCCGGCCGCAGGAAAGGCACCGCAAACGCCATGAAGAAATGGAATCACGCTCTGATCACCGGCGGCGGCAGCGGCATCGGGCTCGGGCTGGCGGTGCGACTGCTCGAGCGGGGCGGCAAAGTCAGTGTGCTGGACCTTTCGGTCAACGACGCGAACCGTGCCGCACTCGATGATGCCGCACGGCTCGGCAAAGGCCGCTGGCAGTTCATCGAAGAGAACGTCACGCAGGAGCAGCAGATGCGCGCAGCGGTCACGCAGGCGGTCCAGGATTTCGGGACGCCGGACCTGGCGGTCAATTCCGCCGGCGTCGGGCTGTGCCGGGCCTTCGCCGACATGTCCAGCGAGGAATTTCGCCGCGTCATCGACATCAACCTGATGGGCAGCTACCACTTCGCCGCCGCGGTGCTGCCGCACCTGACGAAGGGATCGCGGCTGGCGCTGGTGGCGTCACTGGCGGGCATCACCAGCAACTACGCCTATGCCGCCTACGGCACCTCGAAGTTCGGTGTGGTCGGCCTGGCCACGACGCTGCGGTACGAGTACGAGCCCAAAGGCATCCACATCAGCTGCATCTGTCCGCCGGAGGTGAAGACGCCACTGGTGGCACAAGAGCGCGCGGACGGCGACCCGGTGGCACTGGACCTCAAGCTGATCGCCGGCTCGATGGATGCCGATCCGGCTTGCGACCAGATCCTGGCCGGACTCGATGCCGGACACTGGCGCATCATTCCGGGCTTTGCCGGCAAGGCCACGGCCTTCGCGGCCCAGCGCACGCCGGGCATCTTCTACCGGGTCATGAACGTCATGGTCCGCAAGTACATGCGCAAGCACGGAGTCCCCGTCGCCTGACGGCCGTGCCTACTTAATGTCCCAGCACACCGACAGAGTGGAGACACCGATGCCCGCCGAGCGCCCCTCACCAACCGTTCCGTCCAGTGTTCATAATGAGGGCTTCGGCCGCCGTCGTTTCCTCGGCGCGGGCGCTGTAGCGGCCGCCACTGCGGCGGCGGCAGCAGCCGGCTGCGCCCCCGAAAACAAGCCGACGGGCTCAGCCCCCGCCGGGACCGGCGGGGCCGCGGTGCCCGACGACGGGTCGGTGCTGCCCATGCCCTCCGAGCCGTTCGACGGCAAGATCGGTGATACCTACGCCGATTCAACGCCCGGCGAGGCGTACACACTGACGGCCCCCGAGGGTGCCCCCAACGTGGTGGTCGTGTTACTCGACGACGTCGGCTTCGGCCACACGTCGACCTTTGGCGGTCCGGTGAACACCCCCACGCTTCAGCGTCTAGCCGAAGAAGGGTTGCGCTACAACCGGTTCCACACCACCGCGCTATGCTCGCCGACCCGTGCAGCGCTGCTGACTGGACGCAACCACCACAGTGCGCACACCGGCACGATCATGGAGCTCGCTACCGGCTATCCCGGCTATGACGGAGTCATCCGGGGCGACACCGCCACGGTGGCCCAGACGTTGCGGCTGCGCGGCTACAACACTGCGGCATACGGCAAGTGGCACAACACCCCCGACTACGAACTGTCCTCGGCCGGCCCATTCGACCGCTGGCCCACCAGTCTGGGATTCGACGAGTTCTACGGATTCCAGGGTGGCGAGGCCAACCAGTGGCACACTCCGCTCTATCACGGCACCACCCCGATCGAACCCCCAGACGAGCCCGGCTGGCACTTCTCTGAGGCCATCGCGGACAAATGCATCGACTGGATCACCGGGCAGAAGGCCGTCAACCCCAACAAGCCCTTCTTCGTCTACTGGGCCCCCGGTGCCGCCCACGCCCCTCACCAGGTCGCCGCCGAATGGGCTGACAAATACAAGGGCAAATTCGACCACGGCTGGGACGAGCAGCGCCGGCTGACCTGGGAGGGCCAGAAGAA
>NZ_JBIIOV010000207.1:0-4957 GCF_044342925.1 Mycobacterium sp.
GCCTCGGTGGCCGAAGCCAGCGCGTTGAAGCGGACGGTGGGGCCGAGCCTGACCTGGTTCGACGAGCACATCCGCTACGCCCGGCTGTTCCTGACCACCCCGGACGGCGCGATCGCCCGCCGGTTCGCGGTGCTGGCGCTGATCCTCGCACTGGCGGTGGCGATTGCAATGATGTTGCGCCGCGGCCATATTCCCGGCACCTCGACCGGCCCGAGCCGGCGGATCATCGGCGTCACCGTCGTCTCCTTTTTGGCGATGATGCTCACCCCCACCAAGTGGACCCACCACTTCGGGGTGTTCGCCGGACTGGCCGGTGCGATCGGCGCACTCGCGGCCGTGGCCGTCACCGCGCGCGTACTGGGCTCACGACGCAACCGGGCGGTGTTCGCCGCAGCAGCACTGTTCGTGACGGCGCTGTCGTTCGCCAGCGTCAACGGCTGGTGGTACGTCGCCGGATTCGGGGTGCCGTGGTCGGACCGGATGCCGGAGTTCCGGCTCGGCTTCACCACGGTGCTGCTGGGCCTGACGATCCTCGCGCTGCTGGTGGCCACCTGGTATCACTTCGCCGGTGGCAGGTCGGGCCGCGATGATGGCCGCGCCCCGGGTCGGCTGAGCGGCTCGCCGCTGGCGGTGCTGGCCTGGCTGCTGGTGATCTTCGAAGTCGGCTCGCTGACCATGGGCATGGTCAATCAGTACCCGGCGTTCTCGGTCGGCCGGTCGAATCTGCAGGCTTTGGCCGGCAAGACCTGCGGGCTTGCCGACGACGTGCTGGTCGAATCCGCGCCCGGGACGCTGCGTCCCGCGCTGGGCTCGGTCGCCGCGGAGGGATTCTCGGCCAACGCGATTCCGGCCGAGGTCGCCGCGGAGCCGGTCACCGAACCGCCCGCGGGCGGCAACATGCTCGACGAGGAGACCGAGCCCCCAGCGTCGCGCGCAACCCGCGTCACGCTGCCCTTCGGACTCGACCCGACCACCCCGGTGCTGGGCAGTTGGCGGGCCGGGGTGCAGCAGCCCGCCCGACTGCGCTCGCAGTGGTACCGGCTGCCGGCTCGCGATACCGCACCGCTGCTGGTGGTCTCGGCGGCCGGCCGGTTCTCCCGCGACGCGGTCACCGTCGAGTGGGCCACCGACCAGCAGGCCGGCGCGGACTCCCCTGGCGGCTCAGTGCCACTGGCCGACATCGGTCCGGCCCCCGGGTGGCGCAACCTGCGCGCGCCGCTGGCCGCGGTCCCGCCGGAGGCCACCCTGGTCCGGGTGGTCGCCGTCGACGACGACCTGGCCCCGTCACGCTGGATCGCCGTCACCGGACCCCGCGTCCCGGCCCTTCAGACGCTGCAGCAGGTGGTCGGCAACGGCGACCCGGTGCTGCTGGACTGGCTGGTGGGCCTGGCATTCCCCTGCCAGCGGCCGTTCGGGCACGCCCACGGGGTGACCGAGGTGCCGAAGTGGCGGATCCTGCCGAACCAGTTCGACACCGAGGCCAACTCCCCGGTGATGGACAACCTCGGCGGTGGCCCGCTGGGCATCACCGAACTGCTCTTCCGCGCCGCCACGGTGCCCAGCTACCTGCGCGACGACTGGTCCCGGGACTGGGGCGCGCTGCAGCGGCTGACGCTGTTAGACCCGGGTGCCGCCCCGGCCCGCCTGGATCTGGGCACTGCCACCCGCAGCGGGTTGTGGAGCCCCGCGCCGCTGCGCCCCGCCTAGCCCCCAGCCCCCCTCCCGCCCCGCTTAGCCCCCCGCGAGCAGACGCAAATTCGCACTCTCGGGCGACTATTTGCGCGACTTTGCGTCTGCTCGCGTCAGGGAAGAAGGGTCGTTCGCCTACCATCGACGCTCGTGCCCAGCCAGAGAGAGCAATCCACCCGGATCGCTCGGCTCGTCGCCATCCTCGCCGGTCTGGCGGGCATCCTGCTGTGCGGGCTGACCCCACTGCTGCCGGTCACCCAAAGCACCGCGACGATCCTGTGGCCGCAAGGCGACGTCGGCGATGTCACCGCCCCCCTGGTTTCCGGGGCCCCGGCCTCCCTCGACGCGACCATCCCCTGCTCGGCGGTGTCCGACCTGCCGGAAAGCGGCGGGGCGCTGTTGTCCACCAACCCTGCCAGCGGCATCGACGCCGCCCGCAACGGCTTGTTCGTGCGGGCCAACGCCGACTCGGTGATCGTGGCCTTCCGCGATACCGTGGCCGCGGTCGCGCCGCGTTCGGCGGTGGAATCGGGCGCGTGCAGCGAGTTGCGGGTGTGGGCCAACCCCGCAGTGGTGGGCGCGGACTTCGTCGGCATCCCGGGGGCGACGGGCACCCTGCCGCCGGATAAGAAGCCCCAGGTGACCGGGGTCTTCACCGACCTCAAGGAGAAGTCTGTCCCGGGGTTGTCGGCCCGCATCGATGTCGACACCCGGTTCATCACCCGGCCTACCCCGCTCAAACTGGCCGCGATGGTGGCCGGGGTGCTGTGCGTGATCGCCTCGATCGCCGCTCTTACGGTGCTCGACAGAGGGTGGGCTGTGCGGCGGATCGCGGGTTTCCGCCGTCGCCGGTGGCGGCACCGGCCGGCCGACCTCGCAGTGATCGGCACCCTGCTGGTGTGGCACATCATCGGCCCGTTCTCCTCCGACGACGGCTACAACGTCACCATCGCCCGCATCTCCGACGAAGCGGGCTACGCCCCTAACTACTTCCGGTATTTCGGCGCTTCCGAGGCGCCGTTCGACTGGTATCAATCGGTGCTCGCGCGACTGGCCGCCGTCAGCGCTGACGGCGTCTGGATGCGGCTTCCCGCGCTCGCCGCGGGTATCGGCAGTTGGTTGATCATCAGCCATGCGGTGCTGCCACGGCTGGGGTCGGCCCGCGGCGGACTGGCCGGCAACCGGTTGGCCGTGGCAACCGCCGGGGCACTGTTCCTCGCGGCGTGGTTGCCGTTCAACAATTCCCTTCGCCCTGAGCCGCTGATCGCCGTCGCCGTTCTGGCGGTGTGGATGCTGGTGGAGCGGACCATCGCCACCGGCCGCCTTGTGCCCATCGCTCTGGCGGTCGTGGTGGCGGTGTTCAGCGTGACGCTGGCACCGCAGGGCCTGATCGCGGTCGCCCCACTGCTGGTGGGTGCGCGTTCCATCGCCCGCATCATCGGGCTGCGCCGTCCTCGCGACGGAGTGCTGGCCCCGACGGCCGCTCTTCTCGCCGCACTGTCGGTGTTCTTCGTGGTGGTGTTCCGCGACCAGACGCTGGCCGCAGTCGCGGAGTCGGTGCGGATCAAATACGTTGTCGGCCCGACGATCCCGTGGTATCAGGATTTCCTGCGCTACTACTTCCTCACCGTGGAGGAACAACCGGAGGCATCGCTGACCCGACGGTTCGCCGTGCTGGTGATGCTGGTGTGCATGTTCGCGATGCTGGTGGTGTTGCTGCGCAAAGGCCACGTTCCCGGATTGGCCCGCGGACCGATGTGGAGGATGATCGGCAGCACCGCGGTGGGTCTGCTGCTGCTGACCTTCACCCCGACCAAGTGGGCCGTGCAATTCGGCGCGTTCGCCGGTCTGACCGCGGCACTGGGCGGGGTGACGGCATTCGCCTTCTCCACCATCGGTCTGCACAGCCGCCGAAATCTCGCCCTGTATGTCACCGCACTGTTGTTCGTCGTGGCCTGGGCGACCGCAGGCTTCAACGGGTGGTTCGACGTGGGCAACTACGGAGTGCCCTGGTACGACCGTCAGCCCGTTCTGCTGCACCAGCCGGTGACATCAATGTTCCTGATACTGGCCATGATTACCGCGCTGATCGCGGGCTGGCTGCACTTCCGGATCGACTATGCCGGCCACACCGAGGTAGCCGACACCCGTCGCAACCGGTTGTTGGCGGCCACCCCACTGCTGGCGTTGTCGTTGATCATGGTGCTGCTGTCGGTCGGGTCGATGACCAAGGCCTTCGCCCAGCGCTATCCCGCCTACACCACCGGCAAGGCGAACCTGTCGGCGTTGACGTCTGGTCTATCCAAGACCAGTTGCGCGATGGCCGACGAGGTCCTGGTCGAGGCCGACACAAACACCGGGATGCTCGAACCCGCCCCCGGCCAGAAGTGGGGTAAGTACGGCCCCCTCGGCGGGGAGAAACCGATCGGCTTCACCCCCAACGGGGTCAGCGACAATCTCGACCCCGTCGCACCGTTCATCGCCAACCCGGGCACCGTCAACTCCGACGGCTCACCGAACAAAGCGAGCTTTGGCATCGGCTTCTCCGGCGGCACGGGAGGCGGCTACGGCCCGGTGGGGGTGAACGGCTCGCGGGTGTTCCTGCCATTCGGCCTCGATCCGAAGACCACCCCGGTGATGGGCAGCTACAAGGCGAACACTCTGGCGGCCAAGGCCACCTCCGCATGGTACGAACTGCCGCCCCGCTCCCCCGACCGCCCCCTGATCACCGTCGCCGCCGCCGGTGCGATCTGGTACTACGACGACGAGGGCGAGTACCACTACGGCCAGTCACTGAAACTGCAGTGGGGCGTGCGGAATTCGGACGGAACGTTCACGCCGCTGGACAAGATGTATCCCATCGACACCCAGGAACAATTGGCCTGGCGGAACCTGCGTTTCCCGCTCGCCGACGCGCCGCCGGAGGCCAACGTGGCGCGCATCGTCGCCGACGATCCGAACCTGTCCAGCGAGCAGTGGTTCGGGTTCACCCCGCCGCGGGCGCCGATCCTGCGGACCGCTCAGGACTACATCGGCAGCCAGTCCCCGGTCCTGATGGACATCGCCAGCGCCGCGCACTTCCCCTGCCAACGGCCGTTCGCCCAACGCCTTGGCGTTGCCGAGGTGCCGCAGTACCGGATCCGCCCCAACCTCAAGCAGGTCGTGGTGTCGTCGAACATGTGGCAGACCGCCCGCGCGGGCGGACCGTTCCTGTTCATCCAGGCCTTGCTGAGCACCACCACGGTGCCGACCTATCTCCGCGACGACT
>NZ_JBIIOV010000208.1:0-4956 GCF_044342925.1 Mycobacterium sp.
AGTCGCCCATGAAGACCGTCTGGCTCTTGATCTCGCCGGTGTTGTTGTTGATGAACTCGGCCGTGACGAACAGCGGGGCCGCGTACGTCATGTCCTTGTCTTTGCACTCGTCGACCGGCGCCTTGACTTCGTCGAAGCGCGGGTCGGAGAAGCTCAGCGACATGGACCCGGAGAAGTCCTCGATGGGTGAGAGCTCGGCGAGCACCTCCTCGAGGCCGCCGACCGGGTTCGGGTCACCGGCGGCCTTGGCCTTGGTACGCCACCCATCAGCGCCGATCAGCCACTTGAAGGAATCGGTTTGGACGTCGAGCAGGCCCGGAACTTCGAGTGGTTCACGCAACTTGGCAAATGAGACTCGATGTGGAGCCCCCGGAACGGAGTTCGAAGAGTTGTTCGTCGCTTTGCTCTGGCTAGAGACTGCCAAGATGCATCCTTCCAGCACCTCATGCGGACTGCCCGGATGCCGGCCGGAGCCGGATCCATCGCCGCTAATCTGCGTCGGTTCGCTCTGGCGATCGCCTGACCGGGTCCATCAACGCACGACACGTAAAAGGTCTCCTGAGCTGCTACTAACAGCTCAAACCAAGACCACGTTGTCGAGGTGCGATGTGAGGGGGGCAGGGGGAAGCCAGCGCAACGTCTAACCATACCCCAAGACGGCGCCTCGCTCAACCAGCGCATGCCGGAGCGGGCTGACGCTGGCTGGCGAAGTTGCTACCGGCACGCATGCTGCAGACAGCGTGACCCGTACTCGCCCTTCCGTCAAGCGATTCCGCGGTGTTTGGCCGGCTTTCTTCCTATTTCTTAACTGTTGCCGACTCAGATCGCGATCGTGGTCGGCACCGAAGCCGGTCCGGGCATGTCCGCAACCGACGTCGGCGGGAACTGCTCGGTCACGGTGATCCGGCCCTTCACGCCCAACTGCTGGGCCCGCGCGACCAGCGCGTTGTACTCGGCCTCGGGGATGGTCTGGTCACGGGTCAGGATGTAGCCGCTTCGATAACTCGGATCACTGACGATGACCCACTTGTAGTCCGGGTCGTAGTCGAGGATCCAGTAGTTGCCGGGCTCCCGGTTGTTCGGGTCCCCGAAGCCGAAACCAACGTTGAGCCGGGTGTTGGTGGGGCTGTTGACCGCCACGGCGGAGCCGGTGATCGTCGACTCCGGCCCGTTGGGTCCGAAGTAGTTGCCGGAGTTCTCCACCTTGATGCTGCCATCGGGCTGCGGTGTGTAGACAGCCTTGGTGTTGACCAGGCCGATGGCGAAGAACTGCTTGACACTGCCCTGCTCGTACCAGGTGCCGGCGTACTTGTCGACGTCCACCGGCGGCGGGGAGGGCAGCGTGTTGGCGCCGGCCTGTCCCATCACCAGCGGCCTGTTGGCCACGTAGGTGCCGTCGTTCGGGTTGCCGTAGATGCCGTACTTGGGCTGCGGATCGGTGGCCGCGAGACCGGCGTAGAAGTCGTTGATCCAGCCGGTGGCGAAGGTGCGCACCGCCTGCTGACCGCCCGGAGGGGACGCCCCGACGAAGATGGCGCTGCCCACCTCGCCAATATCTCCCCAGGCCGAGCTGCCGGCCACGGAATCGGTGTGCGTACCCTGGTCGATCATCGTGCCGATGAACTCACCCGGAAGCAGCTGGGCGAGCTCTTCGGTGGTCCGCCCCCAGGCGTTCCAGGACTGCGGCGGCGCGGCGATCTGGTAGTCCGCGATACCCAGGCTGTCGAGCTTGGCGATCGACGGAGCGAAGCGCTCCGGGGACGACACCCCGTCGAACATCACCACGCCGAGCAGGTCGGCGGCCGCACCGTTGTCGACGGTCCCGGCGCCAGCCACGGTGGCGAAGCTGCCACCGGCCGAATGTCCGGTCAGGATGAACTTCTGCGGCAGCACACCGGTGTAGCCGGCCTGATTGGCGCTGATATTCAGTGCGGGCCGGCTGCCGACGAACATCTCGGCCGCGGCCTCGCCGGAGAACGCGTCGTCGAACCAGTTGATCTGCGGCACCACGACGACGCTGTTGGTCTCCTTGGCGAGCGCCATCGCCATGTCGGAATACCAGCCCTTGAAGCCGAGGAAGCCGTGCTGCAGCCAGATGACGCCGTTGGCCTGCACCGTGCCGTCGGCCTGGGTCGGGAAATACCAGTCGGCGGGCGCGTTGTAACCGTTGCCTTCCGGAATGACCAGGTCGGCGCCGCCGGTCTTGACGCCGGTGACTCCGTTGGTCTTCGGCGCGGTGACCAGAGCGGTGACGCCGTTGGTGCCGGTGTTGACTTCCGGCGTGGGCGGGATGCCGAGCAGGTTGAAGATGACGTCGGTGAACGACTTGAGGACGCTGCCCAGCGGGCCGATCTGGTTCAGGGTGACCGTGGGCAGCGCCACCCCGGACGCGTCGCCGAAGATGATCTGCTGGTTGGCCGGCGCGTAGATGCCGTACTGCGGAGCGTTCGGGGTGGCCCCGGCATAGAAGTCGTTGATCCACCCGGTGCTCAGCGCGTAGGTCGCGGCGGTGTTGCCGGCCGGCACGAATCCGGCGACCAACTGAAGCACGGTGTCGAACACGGAGTTGACGCCGAGCACCGAATCGACATGCGACCCGCCGACTAGGACCACACCGTCGAACGCGCCCGGGTTGGCGGCAAGCAGCTGATTGGTGGTGGCGGCGAAGGAATTCCAGATCTGCGCCGGTGCGGCGATCTGGTAGATCGGCTTGCCGGCGGCCACCAGAGCCTGCACCTGCTTGGTGAAGTCGCCGTTGAAGACGCCGTTGGAGACACCGTCGAACATCACCACGCCGCCGAGGTCGGCGTCCTGCGCGCTGGACCCCTGGGTGACGTAGTCGGAGCCCACCGCGGAGGCGAACCCGCCGCCGGCGGAGTGCCCGGTCAGCACGAAGCTGCCCTTGAGCAAATCGACGTCGCCGGTGTATCCCGCGTCGAGGGCGCTCTTGACCAGTTCGGTGCGGTTCGGGTCCAAGAACATCG
This sequence comes from Mycobacterium sp., assembly GCF_044342925.1. Lineage (GTDB taxonomy): Bacteria > Actinomycetota > Actinomycetes > Mycobacteriales > Mycobacteriaceae > Mycobacterium. The sequence goes on from NZ_JBIIOV010000208.1 coordinate 2,985, forward strand.
CGGCCGCGGCTTCCTGGCTCTCCTTGCCGTTGAGCCAGCTTCCCGAGAAGGTGAACGGGATGGACGACAGGTTGGGAGCCACCACGATGCTGTTGGTCTTCTGCGCCAGTTCCTCGGCCAGTGCCGAGTACAGGATGTTGTTCGCACCGAACCCGTGCTGGAGCCAGATGACGCCCTGGGCCTGGACCGACCCGTTCACCTGCGTCGGGAAGTACCAGTCGGCGGCGACGGTGTCCCCGATGAAGGCACCCGGCATCGTCAGCCGGGAGTGGCCGATCTGCACACCGGTGACGCCGTTGGTGGGCAGCGCGGCACTGGGATCGGGCGGGGCGGCGGCGACGACCGGAGTGCCGACAACCGCAGCTGGTGCCGCGCTCTCGCGCTGACCGGTGAAGGCCGCCAACGCCGGTGCCGCGATGACCGCGCCGCCAGCAGGTCCTCCGCCGAACCCGGTGAGAACGTCGAACAGCACGCTGGAGGCCGGCGCCGGCGCCGGCGCCGGAGCAGGCGCGGCGTAAGCGGCAGCGGCGGGCGCTGCGGTGACCGCGGCCACCAAAGGGGCGATGTCCGCGCGCTCGGCCACGGCAGCACTCGGTGCGGCAGCCGGCTCAGCGGCGACCGTGACAACCGCCGGTGCGGAGGGGACATCGACGACGTCGACCGCTGCCGGCGCGTCCTCGACGGGCTGGGCCGGCTGGGCGACGGTGGCGGCCGCAGGAACAGCGGCGGCTGGCGCCGGGCTGTCCGACGCCGATTCGGGTTCGGTGACAATGCCGCCGCGCGGGGACGTAACGGGCTCGACAGGCGCCTCGACGGCAGGGACCTGCGCGGTCGGGACGTCGTCGTTGCCCGCTGATGCCTGCGCCGTTTCGGGGGCGCCGCGACCGCGCGGAGCGCGGCGGGTCGGGGCGGCGGAGCTGGAGTCGGAGGCCGAAGAAGCGCTCGGGGCGGAAGCCGGCGTGCTGTCGCTCTGCCGGGTGTCACTGTCGCCGCTGTCGGCGACGGCGACCGCCGTGCCGGAGATCAGAGCTGAACCCAGCCCGACCAGAACGGCACTGGTACCCAGAAGACTCCGACGACCAACCATAACGCTTGCCTCCTAAAAGAACGATCGGACAAACGCTACCCCGGAGACGACGGCCGGGCGTTCAAACAGGCGATACCGCTGGGCCGCGTCATCGATTGGTCAGACCGAACTGTCAGTCTCCGTAGTCGGTGGTCTCGCTGGCGTAGGAGTGAGCAGCGGGAGTTGCGCCGCCGGTCTTCGCCAAATCCTCCAGAATCGCCTCCTGTGCGGCCGGCGGCAGGGTGTGCAGGATCTCCCGCACGCGGGCCTGCCGGCGCGCGACGCCCTTGCGCTCCGGCATGCCCGGAGTGGCCTGAATCTGCGGCGGCACACCCTCGATCTCTTCGACACCGCCGTCGCTCTGGCCGGCCTCCATCGCCGCTGCCTCAGCGGCCGCGGTGGCCTGGTCCTTTTCCTCGGACATGCCGATGGGGCCGATACGGCGGCCGTTGAGGAACTGCTTGACGGCAGGCTCCTCGCTGGTCAGCAGCACCTCACGGGGGCCGAACATGACCAGGTGCTTGCGGTAGAGCATGCCGATGTTGTCCGGCACCGTCCGCACGATGTTGATGTTGTGCGTCACGATCAGGATGGTGGCGTCGATCTGAGCGTTGATGTCGATCAACAGCTGGCTCAGGTACGCGGTACGCACCGGGTCCAGACCGGAGTCCGGCTCGTCGACGAGGATGATCTCAGGGTCGAGCACCAGCGCCCGGGCCAGGCCGGCGCGCTTGCGCATACCGCCGGAGATCTCGCCGGGGAACTTGTGCCCGTCGTTGGGCATACCCACGATGTCGAGCTTCTCCATGACGATCTTGTTGATCTCGGTCTCGGACTTCTTGGTGTGCTCGCGCAGCGGGAAGGCCGTGTTGTCGTAGAGGTTCATCGAGCCGAACAGCGCGCCGT
>NZ_JBIIOV010000209.1:0-4920 GCF_044342925.1 Mycobacterium sp.
GACCGGCTGACGTGCGTGTTCGTCGACCACGGCCTGCTGCGGGCCGGCGAGCGCGAGCAGGTGCAGCGCGACTTCGTCGCCGCGACCGGGGCCCGGCTGGTGACCGTCGACGCCGAGGCGCGGTTCCTGGAGGCGCTGTCCGGGGTGACCAACCCCGAGGGCAAGCGCAAGATCATCGGCCGCGAATTCATCCGGGCGTTCGAGGGCGCGGTGCGGGATCTTTCTTCAGGCGAGCAGATCGACTTCCTGGTGCAGGGCACGCTCTACCCCGACGTCGTCGAGTCCGGCGGCGGTACCGGCACGGCCAACATCAAGAGCCACCACAACGTCGGCGGTCTGCCTTCGGATTTGAAGTTCACATTGGTGGAGCCGCTGCGGCTGCTGTTCAAAGACGAGGTCCGCGCGGTGGGCCGCGAATTGGGCCTGCCCGAGGACATCGTTGCGCGCCAACCCTTCCCGGGCCCCGGCCTGGGTATCCGGATCGTCGGGGAGGTGACGGCCGATCGGCTCGACACGCTGCGCCGGGCCGACCTGATCGCCCGGGAGGAGCTCACCTACGCCGGGCTGGACGGCCAGATCTGGCAGTGCCCGGTGGTGCTGCTGGCCGACGTCCGCTCGGTGGGCGTGCAGGGCGACGGCCGCACCTACGGCCACCCGATCGTGCTGCGGCCGGTGTCCAGCGAGGACGCCATGACCGCCGACTGGACCCGGGTGCCCTACGACGTGCTGGAGCGCATCTCTACCCGAATCACCAACGAGGTGCCCGAGGTCAACCGGGTGGTGCTGGATGTCACCAGCAAGCCCCCGGGGACGATCGAGTGGGAGTAGTCCGGTCTACCGCTGCTTCGGTGACGTTGTACGTCCCCAGGGCGGGTTACCGGCCGCGCCGCGTTAGTTCACAATCGGCAGGCTCACATCGATGCCGGAGATGTCGATGAACCCCACCGAGGCGTTCGCGAACGCAGTCGCGGAACTGGCGATCTGCAGGGTGAGGTTGTCGGTGTCGGGGTCGGTCACGGTGTAGACGATGTCGTTGAGGTCGATGCTGACGGTGTGTTCGCGCCCGTCCAGGGTGACCGGCACCGGTGTGACGATGTTGCCCAGCACCAGCCCGGTGGCGTTGTCGACGACCTGGGCGAACACCGCGCGAGCGGTACCCAGGCCGGTGTAGCGGAAGCTCACAGTGGGCGCGCCGACCACCTGCGTGCCGGCCGGCAACGCGGTCTTTGGAATGTCCAGGTTGATCGCGTTGGTGGCTTTGGTGGCGTTGCCCAGCGAGTCGGGGAACGGCACCCCCTCCGGACCCGGGCCCGATCCACCGATGAGCCCGACGATGAGCAGCGGTCCCCCGGTGGCGTCGACGGCCACCGGGGTGCGGGTGGCAAAACCGTCCTGGAACGGCAGCAGATCCGCTGCGTGATAGCCGCCGTGCTGGTCATACCACTGGAAATCCGGAATCGCCGAGGCCGGGTCGTCCTGTTTCTTGACGTAGCTGGCCAGCCAGGCCAGGGCACTCTCGCGCAGCAGGGTGCTCTGGCCGGGGTTGATCGGGGTGACGCACGATCCGTGGCCGCCGCAGAACCAGATCACCTTGGCCGGGGTGCCGTACGGATTCGCCAGGATGGTCTCGGCATTGTCCAGCGACTGCCGCAGCGGGAACAGCACGTCGTCGACGCCCTGGGTCAACAGGGCCGGCGCGGTGAGCTTGGTGAGCAGCGAGGTCGGCCCGCTGCTGGCCAGCACCGCCTGCGCGCTCTGGCTGATCCAGCCGAACAGGACCGCGGTCGCAACGTTGTTGTAGATCTGGTCGTTGATCCGGGCGCCGGTGACGACCAGCGACAGCAGCAGCCCGGTGGCCGGGACGATCTTCAACGTCTCCGACGGATAGATCGCCTCGTTCAACGAGTTCCAGGCGATGTAGGGCGTGATCGCGTCGATGCGCGGATCGGTGCCGGCCGCGGTCAGCTGGATGCCCCCGCCGTAGGAGCCGCCCGACATGCCCACCCGCGGGTCGTTCGGCCTGTCCACCTCGGTGGGGGTCGCAGACGCGATCCAGGACACCAGAGCCGAGACGTCCCGGCCTTCATAGAACGGGTTGTCCAGTTGCAACACCCCGCCGGAGTCGAACTCACCGCGGGGATCCCAGGTGACGACGTTGTAGCCGGCATTGCGCAGCGTCCCGACCCCCAACGTCTCGTCGATCTTGGGCGCGACGGTCGCGCAGCTGCCGCAGCTGGCGTACGGAGCGGTGTAACCGCCACCAGCCAACCCAGATCCGGAAAGCACCGCAGGTGCCACCTGGCCGGCCCGCAGTCCAGTCGCCGGGAAGAAGTTCATGCTGATCGGGGTGCCGTCGAACGATGACACCTTGTAGGTGAACGCCACCGGGGTGGCTCCGGGAGCCAGCTTCTCGATGTCCACGGCGACGGTCGCCAGCAGCGAGTTGCCGATGATCGGGGCCAGCAGCGCGCCGACCAGCGGAGTGGCTTGCAGCAACCCGATCACCGAGGCGGCAAGCCCGCCGAGCAGCGGAATGCCGGTGAGGAACGCGTCGAACCCGGTCACCTCGCTGATCCGGACGTCGAACCGCTCGGTTCCCTTGGCGCCGGCGGCCGGAGCTCCGCCGACCTGCCATGTCGCATAGGGCAGCACGGTGAAGCTCTGCGCGACGTCCGATGCGGTAGGCACCGTGCCCAGTGACAGCTTGCCCCCGTTGGCGCCACGCGACGCGGTGTAGGTCAGCGGCAACCCGCGCTGGCTGCTCGCGTTGAGACTCCCCTGGATGATGCCGTCCACCATCGCGACGGATGGATCTGCCGTCACGCCGTTGGGGGACACCGCCTGCGACGACGTGACCACCGCCGCCTGGTGGGCCGCACTCGCCGCGCTGAGCGGCTGACGGCGCACGACGCTCAACACCGCCCACGACAGTGGCGAGTCCGCCGGAAACAACGGACCGCTCCCCGGCCCCGCGGAGCGTCCATCGCCGAAACCGTCCGGCGAAATCGACACCGCTTCCGCCCGGCCGGGCTGGGCAACCGCGGGCGCCGCGGCCAGCGCCGCTGCGGTCTCCACCGGTGCGGGAGCCCACCGAACCGGTTCGGAAGTCCACTGGACCGCTCGCGGGGCTTCCGCCACCGGCACGCTTGGAAGAGCAGGTGGCGCTTCGGTTTTCGGAGCCGCCGTCACCTCCACGGCAGACGTCACCTCCACGGCAGCCGTCACCTCCGCGGCAACCGCCATCGGCGCATCGGCTGCGTCATTGACGGCCGACATGGGGGCCGTCGCTGCGGCGGGTGATCCCTCGTTACGGCCCCTTGGGGTGGCGGGTCGCGTCGAGGGACCGGGCCGGTGGCCCCTCGTCGAGGCCGGCTCCGCCACGGGACCCGACTCGTCGGCTCCGGCAGCGGTCCCGACGACACCCTCTCCTCGTCCGGGTTCGGAAGTGTCCGCCCAGCTAACCGCGGGGCCGCACAGTAACGCCGCACCCACCCCGAGCGACACCGCCGCGCAACGCACACGAGCTGCAAATAGCAACGCGCCCATAACAATTCCCCCAACCTATCAGCCACTGTTTCTTCTCGTTCTGGTGCGCGAGTTTCTTCGTTACGCTGCCGATCTTCGAGAGCGTTGGGCTTGTCACGGAATGGCCAGGTGGCGTTGGTGTGTCAGCCGCCGCCGGATGTGGTGCTGTTCTATCGGTGTGACCGGGCCGCACCTTCGTGCTATTGCGAACGCCCACGTTTGCGTCACTGGTTGTCGCGGCCGCGGTGTTAGTGGCTCGCGGGGCGGTCGAGTGTCGCTTCTGCTTTCGCGGCGATCGGCTACCCTCCAAAAAACGGCGAGGCAGGGTTGACCGACCCATCAGAGCCGGGCTGTCCGGGCAAGCCGAAAAAGGCGGGCACGCCGCGCACGCCACTGAACTCCCGACAACCAAGGCCACCATCGGAGCGCTCGCACCCACCGCGACGGCTCGCAAAACGTTCCTCGTCAACGAAATTCCCCCCGTCCAGCCAAGCTAGGACATATTCGAGGAGTCTACTTTTCGGGTTCCGGCGGAGGCGGCGCTAGGGGCATAGGTCCCGCGGCGGAGAGTCTTCTGCCCTCTGATGCGTCATGGGTTTCCCCTACCATCGAGAGACTTCTTTTCAAGCCGTACTGATTGCGTCAGATAGCGGATAAACGTCGGTGACGAGAGAAAATTTTCTGCAGCAACACTATTGGCTTAACTCTCGGCGCTGGTTTTACCTGGCCAGGACATTGGTGGCAGGCGTTTTCGCTTGATGTGAAGAGAACGTCCGGGTTGGTGTGGCTTGTCTAAAGGTCCACATCCGCTCGGAGGTCCTCGTGCTCCCGTTGACGCCACCTACCAAGTGGTGCCATCATCCGATGGTACCGATTTCCACGCCGTTGCACTGCGGCCCGCGTCGAGGATCGCGGCCATTTTTGGGCGTTATGTGGGGTCGTACTAACGGGGGGTGGATTGTGAAGGTAGCGTGGATAACTGCCGCAGCCTTTTTTCTTGTTGTGTCTAGCTCGCTTACGGGGTACACCAGCGTGTCCGACGGAGAGCCTCAAGGCCGTCAGGGCCAAACCGGGCAAATTCGGCAGGGATCGCTCTGCGGTGCAGTGAGTTTCGCGACGCACTACCGAGATCAACAAGATCGACCTACGTGGCGATACAGCCAAAGTGACAATCCTCGTCGAATCGTCGGACGACCTAGCGCGATGCCAGCCCTCCGCGTAGTGAATGTGATCTCGAAGACGGTGGGTGCAGGATCTGTTGATTGGCCTAATTGTGTTCAGGAGCAACGTATTTCGGAGAACTTGAGGGAGGTCCACTGATGTCGGGTACACATTCGGTGGGCGACCGGGCGGTCGAACACACTTCTTTTGAACTGTCGCTCAAGTCGGTAGCCA
>NZ_JBIIOV010000210.1:0-4914 GCF_044342925.1 Mycobacterium sp.
CGCTGGGCATATCACCGCACGCGATCCTGAGTTTCCCGACCACTTCTGGGTGAACCCGTTCGGCCTGCACTTCGGACATATCCGGGTCAGCGACCTGCTCCTCGTGCGCCACGACGGCACCATCGTGAAAGGCGATGGTCCGCTGAATCGGGCCGCGTTCGCCATCCACTCCCAGGTCCACGCCGCCCGCCCCGACGTGATCGGCGCGGCCCACGCCCACTCGGTGTACGGCAAGACGTGGTCGACGCTGGGCCGCAGGCTCGACCCCATCACCCAGGACGCCTGCGCGTTCTACGAGGACCATGCGGTGTTCGACGCCTACTCCGGCGTCGTGCTCGATATCGAGGAGGGCAAGCGCATCGCCCACGATCTCGCCGACAACAAGGCGGTGATCCTGCGTAACCACGGTCTGCTCACCGTCGGGCACTCGGTCGAGGAGGCGGCGTGGTGGTTTATCACCATGGAACGCACGTGTCAGGCGCAGTTGATGGCCGAAGCCGCCGGCACGCCGATATTGATCGACCCGGAGATGGCCAAGCTCACCAGCAGCCAGGTGGGCAGCCACTGGGCCGGTTGGTTCAGCTTCCAGCCGCTGTTCGCCCGCATTACCCGCGAGCAGCCTGACCTCTTCGAATGACGACGCCAGGAGGCCTCGCCGAGGTCCGCGCCCTCGTTTTCGATGTCTTCGGCACCGTGGTCGATTGGCGGTCGTCCGTGGCCGCCGAGGTGCGCTCGCTGGGCTGGCCGGTGGACCCGCCGGCCTTTGCCGATGCCTGGCGGGCCGGTTACCCGTCGGCCATGCAGGAGGTGCGCGAAGGCCGCCTGCCCTGGACCCACCTGGACGGCCTGCACCGGCGCATCCTGGACGCCCTGCTGGCCGAGCGAGGCCTCACGCCGCCAGAGGCCGAGGTGGCCGAACTCAACCGCGTCTGGCACCGCCTGGCCCCCTGGCCCGACAGCGTGGTGGGGCTGCGCCGCCTCAAAGCCCGCTTTCCGGTGATCACGCTGTCCAACGGCAACGTCTCGCTGCTGCTGGACATGGCGCGGCATGCCGGCCTGCCGTGGGACGCGATCTTCTCCGCTGAGCTCTTTGGCCACTACAAGCCCGACCCAGAGGTTTACCTGGGGGCGGCGCGACTGCTCGACCTGGAGCCGCAACAGTTGCTGATGGTGGCCGCGCACCCCAGCGACCTGCGGGCAGCGGCGGCCTGCGGACTGAAGACGGCCTACGTGCCGCGCCCGATGGAGCGCGGGCCCGGCGGCCGGATGGCGTCCTGGACGCCGAGCGAATTCGATCTGGTCGCCGACGATTTCGTGGCCTTGGCAGGGCCGCTCGGCGCCTGACTGCCTGGTGATGGGGACGATCACGACGTCATAACTCACGAATGTCAGGCGACGCAGCGTTTCGGTCCCTGGCGTAGCGTCGAATTCATGGCGGAATCCCCCGATGCCGCGGCCGCTCGGGAACTGCTGCGCGACTCCTTCACCCGGCTCATCGAGCACGTCGACGCCCTCACCGACGACCTGAGCGACGAGGTCTCCTTCTTCCGGCCCACCACAGTTTCCGGCAAGCAGGCCAACAGCATCTGTTGGCTGATCTGGCACAGCGCCCGGGTTCAGGACGCACAAATGGCCGACATCGCCGGCATCGACCAGGTCTGGTTCCGCGGCGGCTGGGTGGACCGCTTCGGCCTGGATCTGCCCCGTGACTCGCACGGCTACGGCCACAGCGCCACGGACGTCGGCAAGGTGCGGGCTCCCGCTGATCTGCTCGCCGGCTACTACCATGCGGTGCACAGGATGACGCTGGAGTACGTCGCCGGTGTCACCGCCGAAGAGCTCGCCCGTGTCGTCGATGAGAACTGGAACCCGCCCGTGACCGCGAGTGTGCGTCTGGTCAGCATCATCGACGACTGCGCCCAGCACCTGGGTCAGGCGGCCTACCTACGGGGGATTCAGAACTGATCGACAGAGCGCTACTGGGCTGGCCTGCCGTCGGCCTGCCGTTGATGGTTCTACTCGGCCTGGGCGTGCGCGACGGGGCCACCCCGATCGACGCCTGGATGCAGCAGGCCGGACAGGGCGCACTGGGCACCCCGTTGGGATCGTTGCTGATGTTCACCGACTACCGCACCGCCCAGGCGCTGGCCGTGACGGCGATCGGGGTGTCGCTGTATCGGCGGCTCTGGTCGCTTCTGCCGGTGATCGTGCTGGCACCCTTCATCGCGGTGTTCGCCAGCCGGTTTCTTAAACCGCTGTTCGGCCGGATGAAGGACGAAGGACTGGCCTACCCCAGCGGGCACACCACGCTGATAGTCGTCCTGCTCGGCATGCTCATCGTGGCGGTGGGCGTGCGCCGGTGGCTGGTGTGGGCCGTTGTGGCATTCGCGGTGCTGGGCATCATCGGGCAGGCGGTTACCTACCACTACCTCACCGACACCGTGGGTTCGGTGCTGCTGGGCACCTCGCTGGTGTGCCTGGCCGTGGCCGCGCTGCGTGCGGTCGGCCGCCGGGTGCGGCGCTTGCGATTGTGGCCGTAGCGACCAGCGTGGTCAGGTAGCCGTTTCCGGCTGCCCGGCCAGCATCCGGTGCAGGAACGAGAACGCCAGTGCGGACTTGAAGGCCGTCTGCGCGTTGTCCGCCGCCCCGGCGTGGCCGCCCTCGATGTTCTCGTAGTACCAGACCCGGTGACCGGCTTCCTCCAGAGCGGCCGCCATCTTGCGGGCGTGTCCGGGGTGCACCCGGTCGTCGCGGGTGGAGGTGGTGATCAGCACTGGCGGATAACGCTTTTCGGCATCGATGTTCTGGTAGGGCGAGTACTTGCTGACGAAGGCCCAGTCCTCCGGATTGTCGGGGTCGCCGTACTCGGCCACCCACGAGGCCCCGGCCAGCAGCAGATGGAATCGCTTCATGTCCAGCAGTGGCACCTGGCACACCAGCGCGCCGAACAGTTCGGGATACGCGGTGAGCATGATGCCCATCAGCAGCCCGCCGTTGCTGCCGCCCTGGGCGCCCAACTGCTCGGCGGTGGTGATCCCGCGTTTCACCAGATCCCTTGCCACCGCGGCGAAGTCCTCGGCAACCTTGTGCCGGCCCTCCCGCATCGCCTGGGTGTGCCAGATCGGCCCGTACTCCCCGCCGCCGCGGATGTTGGCCAGCACGTAGGTGCCGCCACGGGTCAACCAGAGCCTGCCCAGGACGCCGCCGTAGCCGGGCGTCTGCGACACCTCGAACCCGCCGTAACCGCCCAGTAGCACGGGCGCCGGTGACGTCTGATCCAGCGGGCCGACAACGAAATACGGGACGCGGGTCCCGTCGTCGGAGACGGCGAAGTGCTGGGCCACGGCCAGACCGGTGGCGTCGAAGAACGCCGGCGCCGTCTTGATCGGAGTGAATTCGCCGCGGTCGGTTCCGTGCAGCAGCGTCGACGGCGTCAGGAATCCGCTGGAGTCCAGGAATACCTCGTCGCCGGTGTCATCGACGGCGACGATGGCGGTGCTGGTGCTGTCCTGCAGGCCGATCACCGGTTCGCGGGTCCACGCGCCGGGGGTGACGATCTCGACGCGGGTGGCCACGTCGGCCAGCGTCGACATCAGCAGCCGGTCGCGGGTCCAGGCGTACTGGTGCAGGCAGGTGCGTTCGTCCGGTGCGAAGACGACGGTCAATTCCGCAGTGCCGGCGAGGAATTCCTGGTAGGCGGCGGCCAGCAGCGACCCGGCGGTGAAGTCGGCGGTCCCGGTGTGCCAGTCGGTGCGCAGTTCGATCAGCAGCCAGTCGCGGTGCGCCGAGATGGTCGCGTCGGTGGGCGCGTCGATGCGGACGAGTTCGCCCGCCCGCAGTTCGTAGCGCTCGTCGTTGAAGAAGTCGATCGCCCGGTAGATCAGGGTGCGCTCGTAACCGGGTGTGCGATCCGCCCCGGCCGCCACCGTGACGTCCGTGCGCGAGCCGGTGAACAGCGTCTCGGCTTCGGACAGCGGCTGGCCCCGCTTCCAGCGCTTCACGATCCGGGGGTAACCGGAGTCGGTCAGCGACTCCGGGCCGAAGTCGGTGCCGACCAGCAGGGTGTCGGGGTCCTCCCAGGTGACCCGGGACTTTGCCTCCGGCAGTTCGAAACCGCCGAGGACGAATTCCTTTGTCCGCATGTCGTATTCGCGCACCACGGAGGCATCCGAGCCGCCGCGGGACAGCGACACCAGCGCCAGGGTGTGATCGGGCTCGATGACGTCCGCGCCGGCCCACACCCAGTTCTCGTCTTCGGTCCGGGCCAGTTCGTCGACGTCGATGATCACCTCCCAGTCCGGGGATTCCGACCGGTAGCTCCCGAGGGTGGTCCGCCGCCACAGCCCGCGCGGGTTGGTCGCATCGCGCCAGAAGTTGTAGAGGTGTTCACCCCGGCGGCGAACGTAGGGAATGCGGGTGTCGGTGTCGAGCACCTCCAGGGCCGCGGTTCGCATCCGCTCGAAATCGTCGTCACGCAATTGCGTGATGGTGGTGTCGTTGCGCTCACGCACCCAGGTCAGGGCGTCGCCGCCGTCGATGTCTTCCAGCCAGAGGTACGGGTCGTCGACCATGCCGCCATTCTTGTCGGAACTGTAATGTGAGCTGCGTTACATGCTGCCATGGAGGGGAGTCGTCGAATGACCGTGTACGCACGTCCGGGTGCTGCCGATGCGTTGATGTCCTTCCAGGCCCGCTATGAGAATTTCATCGGCGGTCAGTGGGTCAAGCCTGTCGGCGGGGAGTACTTCGAGGCTCTCTCGCCGGTCAACGGCCAGCCGTTCTGTGAGGTGGCCCGCTCCACCGGTCCCGACATCGAGAAGGCGCTCGACGCCGCGCACGCCGCCGCGCCGGCCTGGGGGAAGACCTCCGTCGCACAGCGATCGGTGCTGCTGAACAAGATCGCCGACGTCATCG
>NZ_JBIIOV010000049.1:0-19040 GCF_044342925.1 Mycobacterium sp.
CCGTCGATATTATTTGCTGGTGTCGGGGATGAAGGTCGATTCAAGGGGTCTTGAGCTCTGGTCGACAGAGTGCAGGACGGCTGCTACAAAGTTAGCTTCGAGCGTCCGGGGCGCGACTGGTCTGCCCGGCGGGCAGGCCACGGCGGCGGCGGTGGCCGCGAGTGACACTCTTGTGGCAGCGGCGGCTCAAGGTGTTCTCGGTTCGCGTTCTCGCCACCGGCGCCGAAGCGAGTTCGGCAGCGAACGGCTACGTCGAGTTCGAAGAGGACTCTGCGCAAGCCATCGCCGAGGTGGCACAGGGCTCCGTGGTGGTGTAGTTGCCCGCCGTACGCATGAGTGCGCCCACCCTTTCGCAGATCGAAGGCTGGGATACTGAGCATTTGGAGAACGCGGCCCGGTCGTGGAAAGCCACCGCGGAGGAATGGGAGGACACCTTCACAGCGGTCCACCGGGGCTCCGTGAATCCGGGTGGAACGGAATGGGAGGGCGAAGCCGCCGAAGCCGCTCAACAGCGCACCTTCGCCGATCTGGTCAAGGTGCGTAACCTCTCGGATCATCTTGTCGCGGCGGCCAGTATCGCCCGTCGGGGGGCCGACCAGTTGGGCTATCTGAAGCGAATGACGCTCGACGCGGTCGATGAGGCCCGGGCAGCGGGGTTCGCTGTCGGCGAGGACCTGTCGGTTTCCGACAGATCGCTGATCCCGCTCGGCCCAGCGTTCGCCGCCCGGCAAGCTCAGGCGCAGACACTTGCCGCTCAAATCCATTTGCGCGCTATGGCTTTGAGCGCCGCAGACCATGAGATCGCCGCGAATATCACCGCCGCAACCGCGCCCCTGTCGGGAGTCGCTTTCGAGGAGACGTCAGCCGCTGTTTCCCCCTCTACCGTGCAGGCGGTCGATTACAAAACAGCGCCCCCACCCGACCCCGCGTATCCGGTGAACGATGTGATCGCCGAGGCCACCGACCTCGACGGTAACCACGTCGTGCTGAGGCGCGGTTACTACGATGCGGCCTCTGACAAGGGATTTGGCTGGGACAAGATCTACTGGAAACACGGACTGATCAACCCGAACGTCTTCAAGGACCTGATCTCCCATTGTCGTCCTATCGGGAACCAGGGCGGGTCGCTGGTCTATGAGGTGCCGATCAATAAGACTCACTGCACGTCGGGTTTTCTCGGTTTGCCCAGTTGCACCGATAGTGGCGAGAGCCTGACGATGAGGATTGTGGCGAACACCAACCCGAGCTACGACGTCCCCGGCGGCGGGCAGAAAGGAGTGATCACGATGTTCCCTCTCCCTGGGGGAAGCGGAGTCGTTGAAGTGAAACCGAACTGGACGCTGACGCCGCCATGGGTGAACAACTATGCACCCATCAACTGAACCCTCCCCTGACCAGACCCCAACCGCTGCGGAGAGCGAGTTCGCGGCAAAGATTCTTCGCGAGCTACTGCACCGCATTCAGGTGCGGAATGCCAATGCTGCCGCGTACCCCCGGCCTGGTCGGTGCACGTTCCTGGTGTCCCATGCCTGGACTGATGGCGCGGTCATGCACCTGGTTTATACGGCGCCGCCGTCGAATCGCACCTGGGGTTTGGTCCGCGACACCCGAGAGTCGCTGATAAACCCGTCCCCATGGAACGAAGCCGACGACCCGGCTCTGTACTACTACATGCTCGATCTCGAGGAAAATTGGCCGGGCGCCGAATCCCGGGGACCCGGCGAAAGCGATGACCTCATTTGGTGGCGTGGTGACCCCCTACCGGGCATCCCCGCTCATCTCTCCGAGCTTCCCGAGCATTACCGCTACACATCGCCGCCGCCTGACCCAGCGTGGATCGATCACACCCCGCCGCCAGTCGTGGAACCGCGCCGCTATGCAGACCCCAACGGTCCACTACCTCCAGGAGTGCGCCGCCCTACCCAGTGAACGCGAGCCTAGCGTCTTGACCGCCGCGAGCACCTCCTAGGGGCGCGCCTTCACCCCTGTCGGTTCGCCGAATCACTAGGGTGATCGGGTGGCCGAGACCGCCCCGTTGCGAGTGCAACTGATCGCCAGGACCGAGTTCGTGGCGCCCGCTGACGTGCCGTGGGACACCGACGCGCACGGGGGAGAGGCACTGGTCGAATTCGCCGGCCGGGCGTGCTACCAGAGTTGGTCCAAGTCCAATCCGCGCACCGCCACCAACGCCACCTACCTCAAGCACATCATCGACGTCGGCCACTTCGCGGTGCTCGAACACGCCGCCGTCAGCTTCTACATCACCGGCATCTCGCGGTCCTGCACGCACGAGCTGATCCGGCACCGGCACTTCTCCTACTCGCAGCTGTCGCAGCGCTACGTCCCCGAGGACGATGCGCAGGTGGTCATGCCTCCCGGTCTGGAAGACGACCCCGATCTGCAGCAGCTGGTACTCGACGCCGCCGACGCCAGCCGCGCGGTCTACCTGGAGTTGCTCGCTAAACTCGAAGCTAGGTTCGCCGACCAGCCCGCAGGATCCGATCAACCGGCCGCGCCGGGGGTGCTGCGCCGCAAACAGGCCCGGCAGGCCGCCCGCGCCGTGCTGCCCAACGACACCGAATCCCGCATCGTCATGACAGGCAACTACCGGGCCTGGCGGCACTTCATCGCGATGCGGGCCAGCGAGCACGCCGACACCGAGATTCGCCGGCTGGCGATCGCCTGCCTGCGTGAACTTAGTGCCGTGGCCCCCGCGGTATTCGCCGACTTCGACATCGCCGTGCTGGCCGACGGCACCGAGGTCGCGACCAGCCCGCTGGCGACGGACCTGTAGGGCTGACGCGGTAATCTAACTGCCCGTGAGCACCAGCGGATTCGACGCCAGCGCCCGGTTAGGCACGGTCCTGACCGCGATGGTGACCCCGTTCAAGGACGGCGCGCTGGACACCGCGACCGCGGGACGGCTGGCCACCCACCTGGTCGACGCCGGCTGCGACGGCCTGGTGCTGTCAGGCACCACCGGCGAGTCGCCCACCACCACCGACGACGAGAAACTCGCCCTGCTGGGCGCGGTGCTGGCTGCTGTCGGGGACCGGGCCCGGATCATCGCCGGCGCCGGCAGCTACGACACCGCGCACAGCGTCCACCTGGCCAAGGCCTGCGCAGCCGAAGGCGCCCACGGCCTGCTCGTGGTCACCCCGTACTACTCACGCCCGCCGCAGAGCGGCCTGGTGGCGCACTTCAGCGCCGTCGCGGACGCCACCGACCTGCCCGTCGTTCTCTACGACATCCCGCCCCGATCGGTGGTGCCGATCGAGTGGGACACCATCCGCACTCTGGCGGCTCACCCCAACATCGTCGCGGTCAAGGACGCCAAGGGCGATCTGCACGGCGCCGCCCAGGTGATGGCCGACACCGGTCTGGCGTACTACTCCGGTGACGACGCGCTGAACCTGCCCTGGCTGGCGATCGGGGCCGTCGGGTTCGTCAGCGTCTGGGGCCACCTGGCGGCCGGCCAGTTGCGGGACATGCTCAGCGCGTTCAATTCCGGTGACCTCGCGACGGCCCGCAAGATCAGCGTGACGCTGGGGCCGCTGAACGCCGCCCAGAGCCGTCTCGGCGGGGTCACCATGTCCAAGGCCGGTCTGCGGCTGTTGGGCATCGACGCCGGCGACCCCCGCCTGCCGCAGATGCCGGCGACGCCCGAGCAACTCGAGGAACTGGCCGCGGATATGCGAGCGGCGGCCGTACTCGGAGTGAGGTCGCCGGCCGAGCGGCTCAGTCGGTGAGCAACGATGACCTTCGGCCGCCCGGTCCGCTGACTCCTGGAGCGCTGCGCGTCACCGCGTTGGGCGGCATCGGTGAAATCGGCCGCAACATGACGGTTTTCGAGTATCTCGGTCGCCTGCTCATCGTCGACTGCGGGGTGCTGTTCCCCAATCACGACGAACCCGGCGTGGACCTGATCCTGCCCGATCTGCGGCATATCGAGGACCGCCTGCCCGACATCGAGGCGCTGGTGCTCACCCATGCGCACGAGGACCACATCGGTGCGATCCCGTACCTGCTCAAGATGCGCAGCGACATCCCGGTGGTCGGTTCCCGATTCACCTGCGCGTTGGTGGCGGCCAAGTGCCGCGAACACCGCATCCACCCGACGTTCATCGAAGTCGCTGAGGGGCAACGCAGTTCGCACGGCGTGTTCGAGTGCCAATACTTCGCGGTCAACCACTCCATCCCGGATGCGCTGGCCATCGCGATCCACACCGGGGCGGGGACGGTCCTGCATACCGGCGACATCAAACTCGATCAGCTGCCGCTGGACGGCCGTCCCACCGACCTTCCCGGGATGTCCCGGCTCGGCGACGCAGGTGTGGACCTGTTCCTCTGCGACTCCACCAACGCTGAAATCCCCGGTGTCGGACCGTCCGAGAGTGAGATCGGGCCGACACTGCACCGGCTTATCCGCAACGCCGACGGCAAGCGGGTGCTGGTGGCTTGCTTCGCCTCCAACGTCGACCGGGTGCAACAGATCGTCGACGCTGCAGTGGCGTTGGGCCGGCGGGTGTCGTTCGTCGGCCGCTCGATGGTCCGCAACATGGCTATCGCCCGGGATCTGGGGTTCCTCAAGGTCGATGACCGCGATGTCGTCGACATCTCCGCTGCGGAGATGATGGCCCCGGGCAGCCTGGTGCTCATCACCACCGGCACGCAGGGCGAGCCGCTGTCGGCGCTGTCCCGGATGTCGCGCGGCGAGCATCGCAGCATCTCGGTCACCTCCGACGACCTGATCATCCTGTCGTCGTCGCTGATCCCCGGCAACGAGGAGGCGGTCTACGGCGTCATTGACGCCCTGTCTCGGGTGGGCGCCCGGGTGGTCACGAACCAGCAGGCGCGGGTGCACGTCTCGGGGCATGCCTACGCAGGAGAATTGCTGTTCCTCTACAACGCGGTGCGGCCGCGCAACGTGATGCCGGTGCACGGGCACTGGCGTCACCTGCGGGCCAACGCCAAACTGGCCGCCCGCACCGGAGTGCCGCAGGACCACATCATGCTTGCTGAGAACGGCGTGAGCGTCGATCTGGTCGCCGGACAGGCTCGCATCGCCGGTGCGGTGCCGGTGGGCAAGATGTTCGTCGACGGCCTCATCTCCGGCGACGTCGACGACGTCACCCTGGGGGAGCGGCTCATCCTCAGCTCGGGTTTCGTGGCCGTCACGGTGGTGATGCACCGCGGCACCGGGCGGGTGGCGGCGCCGCCGCATCTGTATTCGCGCGGATTCTCCGAGGATCCGAAAGCGCTGGCACCAGCGGCTCGCAAGGTCGAACAGGAACTTGAGTCTCTTGCGGCCGAACGGGTAACCGACCCGGTCCGGATCGCTCAGGCGGTGCGTCGCACGGTCGGCAAGTGGGTGGGAGAGACCTATCGCCGGCAGCCGATGATCGTGCCGACCGTGTTGGAGATCTGACGGAGCCATGGCTGGATTGGCGCAGGGCATCTCGTTGTCGGGCAGGCGTGCCCTGGTGACCGGTGGTTCACGGGGTCTGGGCCGCCAGGTGGCCACGGCGCTGGCCGACGCCGGCGCGTTGGTGACCGTGGTGGGGCGCGACGTCGAGGCGCTGTCGCAGACCTGCGCGGGCGCGCCGGAAGGGTCGATGTCGGTCATCACGGCCGATCTTGCCGATCAGGACGGTGCGCAATCCGTGGTCGACCGGGCTCTGGCCATCGCCGACATCTGGCACATCGTCGTCAACTGTGCGGGAGTTGCCGTCACGCAACCGATCGGCGGGATCAGCCCGTCGGACTGGCGGCAGGCATTCGCCGTCAACGTCGACGCGCCGTTCGTGATCTGCCAGGGGCTGGCCGACAGCCTGGTGGCCAGCGGTTGCGGGCGGATCGTCAATGTGTCGTCGCATTCGGGCCGCCGACCTCAGCACGGCTCGGCTGCGTATTCGGCGTCCAAGGCGGCACTGCAGATGCTGACCTTGAGCCTGGCGACGGAATTGGGGCCG
Source organism: Mycobacterium sp. (assembly GCF_044342925.1). GTDB lineage: Bacteria > Actinomycetota > Actinomycetes > Mycobacteriales > Mycobacteriaceae > Mycobacterium. Next base: position 5,973 of record NZ_JBIIOV010000049.1, read on the forward strand.
TATCAGGTGACCGCCAACGCGATCTGCCCGACGGTCTTCATGTCCGAAATGGGCCAACGGCTGTGGAACGACCCGGCGGTAGTCGCGGCCAAAACCGATGTGATCCCGGCCAAACGGTTCGGTGACGTCGACGAGATCGCCGAACTCACCCTGTTTCTGGTCTCCGAACACGCCGCCTTCATCAACGGTTCCATCATTGGCATTGACGGCGGGCTGTTCGCGGGACGGCCCGCGCCGGGCCGCCAGGGGTGGCCCGGGCCGGGGTGATCACCGGTTGTCTTTACCCGCGAAGCCGGCCTTTAGCCGGGTCACCGGCCGCGATGGGTTCGAGCATCTTCAGGTCAGGCGCGCCGGCCAGGTGCTCGCCGATCTGGGCGAACAACGCACCGACGGACGGAGCGGTGCTGTGTGTCTTGAGCGCCTCGGCGTCGGCCCACTGCTCGATGAACACGAAGGTGTCGCCGCTCTGGTGCAGGGAGTACAACTGGCAACCCGGTTCGTCATGGACCGCTTCAATGGCGGCGGTGCAGGCCGCGCGGACCGCCTCGACGGACTCGGGTTTGGCGGTGAACGACGCGACGACGACGACGGGCATCTGGCGGGCTCCTTGGTTCGGGGGGTGTCGCTGTCCACCGTAGGTTCTGCCCGCTTCACTGCCCCACCATCGGCTGCTTTCGGCGCTTTGATTTCGTTCTGGCAACGGAGTCTCCTGTGGCGCATGTGTCGGATGGTGCCAAAGGGACCGCTGCGATTAGTCTTGCGCGCATGGCGAATAAGACGGCCGCTCGCTCTGGCGCGCGAACGACCAGGTCACAGCCCCCTGCCCGGACTGCCCGGACTTCCCGCAACTCGCAGCCGAGCAGGCCGGCGCCACCGCGCCGTAAGCCGCCGGTCAAGAAGGGGCCGTCCCCGCTTGCCGCCGCCGGCGCGGCTGGTGGGCGTGCCGCTCGCGCCGCCTGGCTGGTGGTCGCCCGCGGAGCTGGATCGACCGCCCGTTCGGTGGGCCGGGCCCGCGATATCGAGCCCGGCCACCGGCGCGACGGCCTGGCGCTTGGCCTGCTGGCATTGGCGGTGGTGATCGCGGCGGCGTCCTGGTTCGACGCCGCCCGCCCGGTCGGTGCCTGGATCGACTCCGTGCTGCGGACGCTCGTCGGCGGAGCCGTCGTCCTGCTGCCACTGCTCATCGCCGCGGTCGCCGCCGTCCTGATGCGCACCGAGCCGCACCCGCAGATCCGCCCGAGACTGGTGCTGGGTACGGCAATGATCTGCCTTCCGGTACTGGGTCTGTGGCATCTGTGGTCCGGCGCGCCGACGGATCCGGCCGCGCGGCAGCGGGCTGGGGGATTCATCGGTTTCGCCATCGGCGGTCCGTTGTCCGACGGGTTGAGCGCGTGGATCGCCACCCCTCTGCTCATCGCTGCGGCGCTGTTCGGTGTCCTGCTGCTCACCGGGACCACCATCCGCGAGGTGCCCGGAACGCTGCATCAGATGTTCGCCACCCGTTGGCGCGATTCCGGCTACTCCAACGACGGCTTCGACGACTACGACGGTGACGCCGGCCAGGACTACTACGACGACTACGACACCGATGACCTCGGCGCCGGTGACAGTGGTTACGGCAATACCTACGACGAATTGCCCAGTGCCCGCACCGACTTGGGCCAGCGCACCCGCGCCCGCCGGTCTGCCGAGCCGGAGGACTTCTCCGACGGCTACTACGACGACCCCCGCGCCTACAGCGCCGACGAGCCGCCGGCCTGGCCCGGCGCCTCCGGTCCGATCGGCACGCCGTACGAGAACTACCCGCTCGACGAACCGGCTACCACCGCCGCCGTCAACGTCACCGAGCCGATCAAGCCGCGGCGCAAGAAAGCCGGCGCGGCTGTCCCGTCCGAGAAGCCGGACAAGCCGGCCGCGCCCGCCGCGCCGATCGATCGCGTCGTGGAGGGCTGCTACATGCTGCCCTCACTGGACCTGCTCGTCCCCGGTGACCCGCCCAAGCGGCGTAGTTCAGCCAATGACCAGATGATGGAATCGATCACGTCGGTTCTCGATCAGTTCAAAGTCGACGCCGCGGTCACCGGCTTCACCCGCGGACCGACCGTCACCCGCTACGAGGTGGAACTCGGTCCAGGTGTCAAGGTCGAGAAAATCACCGCGCTGCAACGCAATATCGCCTACGCGGTGGCCACCGAAAGCGTCCGCATGCTGGCACCGATCCCCGGCAAGTCCGCCGTGGGTATCGAGGTGCCCAACACCGATCGCGAGATGGTGCGTCTGGCGGACGTTCTGACCGCGCCGTCGACACGCCGGGATCACCACCCGCTGGTGATCGGTCTCGGTAAGGACATCGAGGGTGACTTCATCTCGGCCAACCTGGCCAAGATGCCGCACCTGTTGGTGGCCGGCTCCACCGGGTCGGGCAAGTCCAGCTTCGTCAACTCCATGCTGGTGTCGTTGCTCGCCCGCGCCACCCCGGAGGAGGTGCGGATGATCCTCATCGACCCCAAGATGGTGGAACTGACGCCCTACGAAGGCATTCCGCATCTGATTACGCCGATCATCACCCAGCCGAAGAAGGCCGCCGCGGCGCTGGCCTGGCTGGTCGAGGAGATGGAGCAGCGCTATCAGGACATGCAGGCGTCCCGGGTGCGCCATATCGACGACTTCAACGCCAAGGTGCGGTCGGGTGAGATCAGCACACCGCTGGGCAGCAAGCGCGAATACCGCCCGTACCCCTACATCGTGGCGATCGTCGACGAGCTGGCCGACCTCATGATGACTGCGCCGCGCGACGTCGAGGAAGCCATCGTGCGGATCACGCAGAAGGCCCGCGCCGCCGGCATTCACCTTGTGCTGGCCACCCAGCGTCCATCGGTGGACGTGGTGACCGGTCTGATCAAGACCAACGTGCCGTCTCGGCTGGCATTCGCGACGTCGTCGCTGACCGACAGCCGGGTCATCCTGGATCAGCCGGGCGCCGAGAAGCTGATCGGCATGGGCGACGGACTGTTCCTGCCGATGGGTGCCAGCAAGGCGATCCGGCTGCAGGGTGCCTACATCAGCGACGAGGAGATTCAGGCCGTCGTCCAGTCCTGCAAGGAGCAGGCCGAGCCGGAGTACACCGAGGGGGTCACCAACGCCAAGCCGTCCGGCGACCGCGGCGAGGTCGATGCCGATATCGGCGACGACATGGATGTGCTGCTGCAGGCCATCGAGCTGGTGGTGTCCAGCCAGTTCGGCTCCACCTCGATGCTGCAGCGCAAGCTGCGGGTCGGTTTCGCCAAGGCCGGCCGGTTGATGGACCTGATGGAGACCCGTGGCATCGTCGGGCCGTCCGAGGGTTCCAAGGCCCGTGAGGTGCTCGTCAAGCCGGACGAACTGGCCGGCACTTTGGCCCTCATCCGGGGCGGCGCCAACGCGGACGGCGGTGACGACGGGGACGAGGACGCCGATGACGATCTGGGTGTCCCCGAGGACGTCGACTAGAGAAGAAACATGGTCGCGCTTCCTCAACGCGGCCGGGGGCCGCTTGATCGTCGCGCGACTAGAGAACCAGCAGCATCCGGGTGTTGCCCAGGATGTTGGGTTTGACGTAGCTGAGGTCGAGAAACTCGGCCACACCCACGTCGTAGGAGCGGCGCATCTCCTCGTACACCTCTGCCGTCACCGGGGTGCCCTCGATTTCGGTGAACCCGTGCCGGCCGAAGAACGCCGTCTCGAAAGTGAGCACGAAGAGGCGCTTCAACTCCAGTTCGCGTGCCACCTGCAGAAGCCGGCCGACGATCGCGTGCCCGATGCCGCGGCCCTTGACGGCGGGGTCCACGGCGACGGTCCGGACTTCGCCCAGGTCGGACCACAGCACATGCAATGCTCCGCAACCGACCACCGCGCCGTCGAGCTCGGCGACCCAGAATTCCTGCACCGACTCGTACAGGGTCACCAGGTTCTTCTCCAGCAGGATGCGGCCGGCGTAGGTGTCCACCAGGCGCTTGATCTCTGGGACGTCAGAGGTCCGGGCACGCCGGACCACCACGCCGCGGCCGCGGCTGTCCACCGGCGCTGATTCCGGGGAGAAGTCGGTCACGGGCGCAACCTTATCGGTCGGCCTCGTTCCAGCGGAGTTCGAGTAATAGCGTCAAGACCGGGTCGGGCGCGTGATTATTTGGGAGGCCCGTGGATCGCGGAGTCACTGCGACGGCTGACTGAAGCGATCATCGTGAACCTCGCGCTTCTCGGTCTGTTCGCCGTGCAGCACAGTCTGATGGCGCGACCGGTCTTCAAACGGTGGTGGACCCGATTCGTGGCGCCGGCGATCGAGCGCAGCACCTATGTGCTGCTGGCCAGCCTGGCGTTGGCGCTGCTGTTCTGGCAGTGGCGGACGATGCCGACGGTGATCTGGGACGTCTCATGGCAGCCAGGACGGGTGCTGCTGTGGACGTTGTTCGGGTTGGGCTGGGCGCTGATTCCCGGACTTCGCCGGCACCGAAGATTGCCAGGAGTGATTCCTCGGCCGGTATAGCCCGGGCGGAGTCAACTCCCCAGATTCGACCGGTGAACCGATATTCTGTTGCTGTGACAGGCCCATCCCAGACTCCGCCGGTCCTTCGGCGCGAGTGGATGGTCCACGTTCCCAACCTTTTGACCGGACTGCGACTGGTGCTGGTCCCGATCTTCCTGTTCTTCCTCTTCGCCGGTGACGGACATGAAACGGCCAGTCGGATAACGGCGTTCGCAATTTTTGCCGTGGCTGTCATCACCGATCGGCTCGACGGGTCGCTGGCCCGCAGCTACGGAGTGACCAGCGAATTCGGCACGCTCGCCGATCCCATCGCCGACAAGATGTTGATCGGCTCGGCGCTGATCGGTTTATCGATGCTGGGTGACCTGCCCTGGTGGGTGACCGTAGTGATCCTGATTCGTGAGATCGGTGTCACCGTCCTGCGGTTGGCCGTGATCAGCCGCGGCGTTATTCCGGCCAGTCGCGGCGGCAAGCTCAAGACCCTGGTGCAGGCCGTCGCCATCGGGTTGTTCATCCTGCCCTTGCACAACTGGGCGGCCATCTGGCAGACCGTCGCGTGGTCGGTGATGTGGGTAGCCATCGTGTTGACCATCGTCACCGGAGTGGAGTACGCGGTGTCGGCCCTGCGGGGAAACCGCGCGGACGCCTGATTTCCACGGCGGGAACCAACTGGACCTCCGCTGCGTTGCACAGAATGCTGCAACGACTCTAGGAGGACACCGCAATGGCGGTATTGCTGCGTGAAGTCATCGGTGACGTGCTGCGTCGTGCGCGGACGTCACAGGGCCGCACCCTGCGTGAGGTCTCGGATTCGGCGCGGGTCAGCCTCGGCTACCTCTCCGAAGTCGAGCGGGGCCGAAAAGAAGCCTCCAGCGAGCTCTTGAGCGCCATCTGCACCGCTCTCGATGTCCCACTCTCACGGGTGCTGTCCGACGCCGGCACTGAACTTGCCTGCCAGGAGGCCCGCCAGGGGCCGGGCCGACTCGCCGATGCACCGACCCTGGTCATCCCTCATCCGGCGGCCATGGCGGTCGCCTGACCTCGGTTTTGCCGCAAATCATCGGCGGGCGCCACCAAGGTGGTGTGGTCGGCGCGGCGGAACCGATAAATTGGGCTGGAAACTTAGGCTCGGACATCCGATCCCTTGCGGCACTCGACTCGAAGGTGGGCAACACCCAATGGCCAATCCATTTGTGAAGGCGTGGAAGTACCTCATGGCGCTGTTCGGCTCCAAGGTTGACGAATACGCAGACCCGAAGGTTCAGATCCAGCAGGCGATCGAGGACGCCCAGCGTCAGCACCAGTCCCTTAGCCAGCAGGCCGCACAGGTCATCGGCAACCAGCGTCAGCTGGAGATGCGGCTCAACCGCCAGCTCGCTGACATTGAGAAACTGCAGGCCAACGTGCGCCAGGCGCTGACTTTGGCCGACCAGGCCACCGCCGCCGGCGACGTCGCCAAGGCCACCGAGTACACCAACGCCGCCGAGGCCTTCGCCGCCCAGCTGGTGACCGCCGAGCAGAGCGTGGAGGACCTCAAGGTCCTGCACGACCAGGCGCTGGGTGCCGCGCAGCAGGCCAAGAAGGCCGTCGAGCAGAACGCCATGATGCTTCAGCAGAAGCTCGGCGAGCGCACCAAGCTGCTCAGCCAGCTGGAGCAGGCCAAGATGCAGGAGAAGGTCAGCGAGTCGCTGCGGTCGATGAGTGAGATCTCTGCTCCCGGCACCACACCGAACCTCGATGAGGTCCGCGACAAGATCGAGCGCCGCTACGCCGACGCCATGGGGTCAGCCGAGCTGGCGCAGAACTCCGTCCAGGGCCGGATGATGGAAGTTCAGCAAGCAGGAGTGCAAATGGCCGGCCACTCCCGTCTGGAGCAGATCCGCGCCTCGATGCGCGGTGAAGCCCTGCCGTCCGGCGGCGCCGCAGCCCCGGCCACGCCGTCCACGTCGGCCATCACCCCGGAGCCCGAGCAGCCGCTCGGCCAGTAGGGGTCCCTTCAGAGAGGCGAATTCGATGACGGTGAAAGCCGAGCAGAATGCAGGCTTTGCGTCACGGCAGTGGCGCTCGACGCTCCAACGCGGCATCGACACCGTCAGCGAGTACGCCGATGTGGCCGCGCAGAAACTGAGCGCGGCCGCCGACCCGCGCGCCCGGCTTCTGCGCAAGCGGCGCTGGGCGTTGCGGTTCGGGCTGTTCTTCGCCTTCGCCTCGGTATTCTGGGTGGGTGTGACGGGGCTGCTCGCGGCGTGGAGCACCCCGGTGTGGGCGCTGATCGTCACCGGTGCGATCGCCGTCGGGGCCGCCGTTCCGGCGACGCTGTGGCTGTTGCGCTATCGCTGGCTGCGCGGGGAGACACTGCCCCCGCAGCGTGAGGTCAGTGGCCGCCGGCTTCCGCCGCCAGGCTCGGTCGCCCGCCCGGCGATCTCAGCGCTGGGCGCCTCCGAGCGTGGACTGCACTCCCTGTTGGGAGTCATCGACCGTGGCAAGCTGCTCCCGCCCGAGGAGATTCGTGAGTTGACGGCTGCGGCAGGCCGTTCTGCTGCGACCATGACTGCCACCGCTTCGGAAGTCGCCGCGATGGAACGCGCTGCCGGCGACAACCCCGACTCCCGGTACTACCTCGCACCCACCATCAACGCCCTGACCGCCCAGCTGAACAGCGGGGTGCGTCAGTACAACGAGATGGTCACCGCCGCGGCGCAGCTGGTGTCCTCCGCCGGACCGGGGATGTCACAGCAGCGCTACCGCGACGAACTGGTCGACGCCACCGACCGGCTGATCGGGTGGGCGCAGGCCTTCGAGGAACTGGGACCAGCTCAGAGGTTCTGACGGCTCGTCGGCGCTGGGTAATTCAGAGCGAGGGACGCAGCGCCGGGACCGCCGCGCCGGCCACGCCGCGCACCAGCGCCTTGGTCATGTCCCACACGTCGAAGTAATCCCGCCACAGCGTGATTCGTCCGTTATGCACCTCGAAAACTCCGCACACCCAGAACTGCAGCCGGACCGGCCCCAAGATCAGCGCATCGGTGCGTTCGGTCAGCACCGACGACCCGTTGACCGCGATGCGGTGGATCTTCACCTCGAAGCCGGCCCGGCCCTCCATGGCCCGGAAGAGCTTCATGGCGCGAGCCCGCCCGCGGATGGTCGGCAGGCCGACGTTCTGATAGACCAGGTTGTCGTCGAGCACCGCGCCCGCTCCCTCGACGTCCATTGCCTGCAGGCTGCCGAGTAGCACTTCGACGGAATGGGCGTTGTCCACGTCGGAGTCGACGTCGGAGTCGACGTCGCTGCTCAAACCTGTGATCGGATCGGTCATGGTGCCAGCCTAGTCATGATGCGGGGCAGGACGGACTGTGCTCACGCCCCCGCAGTTCTCGGTGATCCAACGCTGTGGCACGGTAGAGATAATGCGCGTTGTTGCGGTCGCCGGGCCCGAAGCCGGGCACGCTTTTCCTGCGATCGCGCTGTGCCGTCGCTTTCTGGAGGCCGGCGACCGTCCCGTTCTGGTGACCGGGAAGCAGTGGCTGGGCACAGCACATGCCGCCGGCATCGATGCCGTCGAACTGGTGGGCCTCGACCCAGAAGATGGCGACGACGATTCCGACGCGGGCGCCAAGATCCACCACCGTGCCGCGCGGATGGCGGTTGTGAATCTGCCGGCGATCCGGAGCCTGCAACCCGACCTGGTGGTATCCGATGTGATCACCACGTGTGGCGGTATGGCTGCCGAACTGCTGGGCGTCCCGTGGGTGGAACTGAGCCCGCATCCGCTCTATCTGCCGTCGAAGGGCTTGCCCCCGGTGGGCAGTGGTCTGGCCCCGGGCGCTGGCCTACGGGGCCGGCTGCGGGACGTCGTCATGCGGACGCTGACCGCACGATCGATCCGAGCCGGTACCCGACAGCGCACCGCCGCCCGCACCGGGATCGGGCTGCCTGCTGAAGAACCGGGGCCGGCACGCCGACTGGTTGCAACCCTGCCCGCCCTCGAGGTGCCCAGACCGGACTGGCCGTCCGAGGCCGTGGTCATCGGCCCGCTGCACTTCGAACCCACCGACGCCGTTCTGCCGCTTCCGCCCGGCGATGGACCGCTCGTCGTGGTGGCGCCGTCGACCGCCATCACCGGCACCGCCGGTCTGGCCGAACTGGCGCTCGAACATCTGATTCCGGGGGCCACTCTGCCCGCCGGTTCGCGGCTGGTGGTGTCCCGGCTCGCGGGTGACGACGTGGCGGTGCCGCCCTGGGCTGTGGTGGGGCTCGGGCGCCAGGACGAACTGCTGCGGCAGGCTGATGTGGTGGTCTGCGGCGGGGGACATGGCATGCTGTCCAAGACGCTGCTGGCTGGTGTGCCGGTGGTCGTCGTACCCGGCGGGGGCGATCAGTGGGAGTTGGCGAATCGTGTTGTGCGACAAGGCAGTGCGCAGCTGGTGCGGCCGCTCACCGGTGCGGCGTTGAGCGCTGCGGTGGAGGGCGTGCTTTCCGATCGCCGCTATCGGGAGGCTGCCAGACGGGCGGGTTCGAGTATGACTCAGGTGGCTGATCCGGTGCGGACGTGTCATGAGGTGGCTGGGTAGCTTGGTGACGTGCGGCTGACCGAATTCCGTGAACTGGTCGAGGTGCAGTTTGGTGCGGTACGCGGCAGTTCGCTGCTGGTCGACCACGTGTTGACCCGACTGGGTGGGCGCACCGCGACGCAGGCCATCGAGGCCGGTGTGGAGCCCCGAGAGGTCTGGCGCGCCCTGTGCGCCGACTTCGACGTGCCCCGTGATCAGTGGTGACATCCCGCTGATGACACGCTGGGCGTGTCGCTTGCCATCGAACACATGTTCGTTACTGTGGAAAGTGTTCACGACTTGTCAGAGGCCATCTCTAACGTCTCGGCCAACAGACCGAACAGCGGTCACCCGAACACCACATGAACGGAGACATCATGGCGCAGCAGGCCCCCGACCGCGAGAAGGCGCTCGAACTCGCGATCGCGCAGATCGAGAAGAACCACGGTAAAGGCGCGGTGATGCGCCTCGGTGACGAGGTGCGCCAGCCCATCGCGGTCATCCCGACTGGTTCCATCGCACTGGACGTGGCGCTGGGCATCGGCGGCCTGCCGCGCGGCCGCGTCGTCGAGATCTACGGTCCGGAATCCTCGGGCAAGACCACCGTCGCCCTGCATGCGGTGGCCAACGCCCAGGCCGCCGGCGGCCTCGCGGCGTTCATCGACGCCGAGCACGCCTTGGACCCCGAGTATGCCAAGAGCCTCGGTGTGGATACCGACTCACTGCTGGTCAGCCAGCCCGACACCGGTGAGCAGGCGCTGGAGATCGCCGACATGCTGGTCCGCTCGGGAGCGATCGACATCCTGGTCATCGACTCGGTGGCCGCGCTGGTGCCACGCGCCGAGATCGAGGGCGAAATGGGCGACAGCCATGTCGGCCTGCAAGCCCGGCTGATGAGCCAGGCGCTGCGCAAGATGACCGGCGCGCTGAGCAACTCGGGCACCACCGCGATTTTCATCAACCAGCTGCGCGAGAAGATCGGCGTGATGTTCGGTTCGCCCGAAACCACTACCGGCGGTAAGGCATTGAAGTTCTACGCCTCGGTGCGCCTGGACGTGCGTCGTATCGAGACCCTCAAGGACGGCACCGATGCGGTGGGCAACCGCACCCGTGTCAAGGTGGTCAAGAACAAGGTGTCGCCGCCGTTCAAGCAGGCCGAGTTCGACATCCTCTACGGCAAGGGCATCAGCCGCGAGGGCTCGCTCATCGACATGGGTGTCGATCAGGGCTTCATCCGTAAGTCCGGGTCGTGGTTCACCTATGAGGGTGAGCAGTTGGGCCAGGGCAAGGAAAACGCCCGTAACTTCCTGCTGCAGAACCCGGACGTGGGCAACGAGATCGAGAAGAAGATCAAGGAGAAGCTCGGCATCGGAGCCGTGGTGACCGACGAACTCGTCGATGACGTCCTGCCCGCCCCGGTCGACTTCTGAGACCCGCGAGGAGCAGGCGCATGGCGTGTGCTTGCGTCTGCTCACCGTGCGGGCCCGCACCCGTGCTGAACTCGCCGGCCAGCTCGCCAAACGCGGCTATCCCGAAGAGGTCGTCGAGACGGTGTTGGCCCGGCTGACCGCAGTCGGCTTGATCGACGACGAGGATTTCGCCGACCAGTGGGTGCGCTCCCGGCAGGTCTACGCGGGAAAAGGCAAGCGCGCCTTGGCCGCTGAACTGCGGACCAAGGGCGTCGCCGACGAGGTGATCGCCGCTGCGCTCAGCGGGATTGACGCCGGAGCGGAACGCCTGCGGGCCGAGCAGCTCGTGGAACGCCGGCTGCGGCGCGAAGTGCTCGATAAGGGTGACGACGTGAAGGTCACGCGCCGTCTCGTCGGAATGCTCGCCCGTCGCGGCTACAACCAGAGCATGGCGGTCGCGGTGGTCACCGAGGCGCTGGCCGCCGAACGGGAGCGCCGCCGGGTTTAGCCGAGTCGACGATGCCGGCGAGGTACGAGGCGGAGGAGGAGCGAGGCAATCGGGTTTAGCCGAGTCGACGATGCCGGCGAGGTACGAGGCGGAGGAGGAGCGAGGCAATCGGGTTTAGCCGAGTCGACGATGCCGGCGAGGTACGAGGCGGAGGAGGAGCGAGGCAATCGGGTTGAGCCGAGTCGACGATGCCGGCGAGGTACGTGACGCCCACTCCTGCTGGTTACTAGTCGCCAGGTTCGATATCGATGGCCGCCGCTGCCATGGGCTCGGGAGTGCGTTTGGACCGGCGCAGCCGTTTCTCCAGCCGGGTAGCCGCCGCGGACAAGGTGAAGTTGAGGCTGATCATCAGCACGGCGATCACGATCAGCGCCGGCACATAGTTCCCGTACGTCGACCCGACCACTGTGCCCTGGCGAACCATCTCCAGGAAGGTGATCTGGTATCCGATCGCGGTGTCCTTGAGCACCACCACCAACTGCGAGACCAGCACGGGCAGCATCGAGGTGATTGCCTGCGGGAGCAGGACCGACCGCATGGTCTGGCCCCAACTCAGTCCCAGCGCCGAGGCGGCTTCGCTCTGCCCGCGTGGAAGCGAACCCACCCCCGAGCGCACGATCTCAGCGATTACCGCGCCGTTGTACAAGGTCAGGCCGGTCACCACGCCCGCCAGCGCCAGTTGCTTGGATGGGAAGACGTCGTAGAGGGCAAACAGGAAGTACGCGAAGATCATCATGATCAGCACCGGCACGGCCCGGAAGAACTCCACGATCACCGCACACGCCCACCGCACCGGCCGCACCGGCGACAACCTGCCCACGCCCAGGCCGAAGCCGAGGATCCCGGCCAGCACGATCGACAATGCCGCGGCAGTCAGGGTGCCCGCAATGCCCGGCAGCACATAGGTCTGCCAGAGATCACCGGTCAGGAACGGCCGCCACTTGGCCGCCGTCAACTGGCCCTTGGCGGCAAGTCTGGCAATCACCGCCCACACCAGCAGTACGGCCACGGCGATGCTGACCACGGATATCACCCGGTTGCGTGCCCGCCCGCGCGGGCCGGGAGCATCGAAGAGAACCGAAGCGCTCATCTGACTACCTCACCACCGCATAGCGTTTGCCCAGCCAGCCGAACAGCAAGCCCAGCGGCAGGGTCAACAGCAGGAACCCGAATGCGAAGATGCCGCCCACGATCAGCAGGGCAGCGGTGTTCTCGATCATCTCTTTCATCAGCAACGCGGCCTCCGCCACGCCGATCGCCGAGGCGATAGTGGTGTTCTTGGTCAGTGCGATCAGCACCGAACCCAGCGGGATGAGCACCGCCCGAAATGCCTGCGGCAACAGAATCATTCGCAGATTTTGGCTGAACGAGAGCCCCAATGACCGGGCTGCCTCCGCCTGCCCCAGCGGCACGGTGTTCACCCCGGACCGCACCGTCTCGCAGACGAAGGCCGCGGTGTAGACGGACAGACCCAGCACCGCCAGTCGGAAGTTGCTGTCGGCGATGGATGTCGGCGACTTCGAGTCGGCCAACGTGATGCCCAGGGTCTGGGCCAGGCCGAACGAGCAGAACAGGATGATCAGCGTGAGGGGGGTGTTGCGGACCACGTTGACGTACGCCGCGCCCAGCCAGTTGAGCATCGGAACCGGGGACATCCGCATGGCCGCCAGGACCGTGCCGAGAATCAGGGCGCCGATCGCCGAGAGCACGGTGAGCTTCACCGTGGTCCAGAACGCCGTGACGATCAGCCCGCCGTACTTGCCCAGGATGTCGACGTTCTCCGCCGATCCGCCGTCCCCGCCGGTGTCCAACGGCGGAGGAGTGGGTGCGCTGATCCCGGCGGCGCCGAGGTTGCGGTCGAACGCGGCTTTCCAGCTGCCGTCCTGCTGCATCTCGACGATCGCCGCGTTGATCTTGTCGCGCAGCTCGGAATCGCCCAGGCGCAGACCGATTCCGTAGTTCTCCTCCGAGAACGGCTTGCCGATGATCGTGAACGCTCCGGGGGACTGCGCCCCGAAGCCGGCGAGGATCACCTCGTCGGTGCTGACGGCGTCGATGGCGCCGTTGCGCAGCGCCTCC
>NZ_JBIIOV010000212.1:0-4886 GCF_044342925.1 Mycobacterium sp.
CTCGACGAGAAGGTCGGTGACCGCCTGCTGCAGCTGGGTGCCGCGCAGCTTGAGGATCGACGACGCCGGGTTCGGCTTGCCGTCGGCCTCATCGCCGGCGACCCGGAGCTGGGTCAGCTCCAGGGCCAGTACTTCGTTCTCCACCTCGGCGACCCGGGCGGCGAACAGCGGATCTTCCATCAGCGTGCTGTCTCCGACCGGGGTCTTGGCGGCGCGCTCCTTGACCTCGGTCAGCCACACCTTGGTGGTGCCCACCCGGGCGATGCCGGAGCGTTCATTGGACAACAGGAACTTGGCGTAACTCCAGCCGGCGTTCTCCTCGCCGACCAGCTGGTCCGCCGGAACCCGGACGTCTTCGAACCACACCTCGTTGACCTCGTAGCTGCCGTCGATCAGCTTGATCGGGCGCACGGTAATGCCCGGGGTGGACATCTCGGCCAGGATGAACGAGATGCCGGCCTGCTTCTTGGGGGCGTTCGGGTCGGTGCGGGCCAGCAGGAAGATCCAGTCCGCGTACTGGCCCAGTGTGGTCCAGGTCTTCTGGCCGTTGATGACGTAGTGGTCGCCGTCGCGCACCGCGGTGGTCCGCAACGACGCCAGGTCCGACCCCGCCTCCGGCTCGGAAAAGCCCTGGCACCACCAGATGTCGAGATTGGCGGTCGCCGGCAGGAAGCGTTCCTTGAGCTCCTGGGAACCGAAGTGTGCGATCACCGGGCCGACCATGCCGACGTTGAACGCCAGCGGCTCGGGCACGCAGGCCATCCGCAGCTCTTCGGCCCAGATCTGATGCTGCAGCGGGGTCCAGTCTTTGCCGCCCCACTCGACCGGCCAGTGCGGCACGGCCAACCCGGCCTCGTTGAGGATGCGCAGCGAGATGACGACATCCTCGGGGTAGTTGAGGTTCTCGTTGCGGGCGCGTTCCCGGATTTCGGCCGGGATCTTGGTGGTGAAGAACTCGCGCAGTTCGTCGCGGAAGGCGGCGTCGGCGTCGCTCAATTCCAGTTTCACAACCCCAATGTAGATAAGCGCGGGACACCCGCGCGACTGCGGGTCCCCGGAGTTGCTCGGAGGCGTCAGCGGCCGCGGCGGCGCAGGTAGCGCTCGAACTCCGCGGCCAGGGTGTCCCCGTCGACTTTCGACATCGCCTCGTTGACGTCGATCTCGGCGTCGCCGCGCTGTTCCAGACTGGCGACGTAGTCGGCGATCTCCTCGTCGTCGGCGGTCATCTCGGTGACCGCCAGTTCCCATTCCTCGGCCTCGGCGGGCAGGTCGGCCAGCGGCACCTCGATGTCGAGGACATCTTCGACCCGGCGCAGCAGGGCCACGGTGGCCTTCGGGTTGGGCGGCTGGGACACATAGTGCGGAACCGCCGCCCAGAACGTCACCGCCGGAATACCCGCGGCCACACAGGCGTCCTGGAAAACCCCCGCGATACCGGTGGGTCCCTCGTAGCGGGACTCCTGCAGGCCGAAGAACTTCGCCGACTCCGGGGAGTAGGCCGCCCCGGACACCGGCACCGGCCGGGTGTGCGGGGTATCGGCCAGCAACGCACCGAGGATCACCACGGTCTGCACGTTGAGTTTGTCGGCGATCCCGAGCAGTTCGGCGCAGAAACTGCGCCACCGCATGTTGGGCTCCACGCCGTGCATCAGGACGATGTCGCGGTCGGACCCGGGCGGGCGGCAGTGCGAGATCTGCATGGCGGGCCAGACCAGTTCCCGGGTGACGCCGTCGACCTGCCGAATCACCGGCCGGTTCACCTGGTAGTCGTAGTAGGCCTCGTCGTCGATCTCGACGATCGGCGTGGCTTCCCAGATCTCGTCGAGGTGTTCCAGGGCGTCGCTGGCCGCGTCACCGGCGTCATTCCAGCCTTCGAAAGCCGCGACGATCACGGTGTTGTGGAGTTCGGGCAGGTCGGCCCCGCTGCTACCGGCGCCACCGGCCCAGTTCCACGACGTCACCGTTCCAGCCTAAGCCTTGCTCGGCTGCGATGAGCCGCATCAGAGGCGGCAAAGCGTCAGCGTCGGCGAGTGGGTACCCAGCGACGAGATGGGCGTCCAGAAGCAGGTCCGGTGACGACGTAGACTTGTTCGGGTCGAGAGGCGTTGCAACGGAGTCGGGTTTCCCGAAATCCGCCACGCTCGGCAGAGTTAAGGACGCCTTCCGATAAGGAAGGAGCGCACGTGAACGCCCCCGTGACCGGCTCTGGACCCAGTACCTCTGGGCCGAACACTTTCGCGCCGAACATCCGCCCCGACTGCACCGACGAGCTGACGGCCACGCTGCGCCGCCGGATCATGGTCATCGACGGCGCGATGGGCACGGCGATCCAGCGCGACCGGCCCGACGAGGCGGGTTACCGCGGCGACCGGTTCAGTGAGTGGCCGACCGCTCTGCAAGGCAACAACGACCTGCTCACCCTGACCCAACCGCGGATCATCGGGGGCATTCACCGCGAATATCTCGAGGCTGGCGCGGACATCCTCGAGACCAACACGTTCAACTCGAACTCGGTCTCGCTGGCCGACTACGACATGCATGAGCTGGCCTATGAGCTCAACTACGCCGGCGCCGCCCTGGCCCGCAAGGTCTGCGACGACTTCAGCGCGCCGGAAAAGCCCCGCTACGTCGCCGGCGCTATCGGGCCGACGACGCGGACCGCGTCGATCTCGCCGGACGTCAACGACCCCGGCGCCCGCAACGTCTCCTACGACCAACTGGTCGACGCCTACCTCGAAGCGGCCAACGGCTTGGTCGACGGTGGCTCCGACATCATCATCATCGAGACGATCTTCGACTCGCTGAACGCCAAGGCGGCGGTGTTCGCCGTCGAGACCCTGTTCGAGGAGCGCGGACGCCGCTGGCCGGTGATCATCTCCGGCACCATCACCGACGCTTCCGGACGGACGTTGTCCGGCCAGGTCACCGAGGCGTTCTGGAATGCGATCCGGCATGCGAAGCCGATCGCGGTGGGCCTCAACTGCGCTCTGGGCGCGCCGGAGATGCGGCCCTACATCGCCGAGATGTCGCGGATCGCCGACACCTTCGTCTCCTGTTATCCCAATGCCGGCCTGCCCAACGCTTTCGGCGAGTACGACGAGTCCCCGGAGCGTCAGGCCGGCTATATCGCCGGGTTCGCCGAGGACGGTCTGGTCAACCTGGTCGGTGGTTGCTGCGGAACGGCGCCGCCACACATCGCCGAGATCGCCAAGGTCGTTGAGGGCAAGGCTCCGCGTGAGGTGCCGGAGATTAAGGTCGCCACCCGGTTATCCGGCCTGGAGCCCCTGAACATCACCGCCGACTCCCTCTTCGTGAACATCGGTGAGCGCACCAACATCACCGGCTCCGCCCGGTTCCGCAACCTGATCAAAGCCGGGGACTACGACACCGCGCTGTCGGTGGCGCTGCAGCAGGTCGAGGTCGGTGCGCAAGTTATCGACATCAACATGGACGAGGGCATGATCGACGGCGTCGCCGCGATGGACCGGTTCACCAAGCTGATCGCCGCCGAGCCGGATATCAGCCGCGTCCCGGTGATGATCGACTCCTCCAAGTGGGAGGTCATCGAGACAGGCCTCAAGAACGTCCAGGGCAAGCCGATCGTCAACTCGATCTCCCTGAAGGAGGGCGAGGAAAAGTTCGTCCGGGAGGCCCGGCTGTGCCGCAAGTACGGCACGGCCGTCGTCGTGATGGCCTTCGACGAGCAGGGCCAGGCCGACAACCTGGAGCGCCGCAAGGAGATCTGCGGGCGCGCCTACCGGATCCTGACCGAAGAGGTCGGCTTCCCGGCCGAAGACATCATCTTCGACCCGAACTGCTTCGCGCTGGCGACCGGTATCGAGGAGCACGCGACCTACGGCACCGACTTCATCGAGGCGTGCGCCTGGATCAAGGAGAACCTCCCCGGGGTGCACATCTCCGGCGGCATCTCCAACGTGTCGTTCTCGTTCCGGGGCAACAACCCTGTGCGCGAGGCGATCCACGCGGTGTTCCTGTTCCACTCGATCAAGGCCGGCCTGGACATGGGCATCGTCAACGCCGGCGCGCTGGTGCCCTACGACTCGATCGACCCCGAACTGCGGGAGCGCATCGAAGATGTCGTGCTGAACCGTCGCGAGGACGCGACGGATCGGCTGCTGGAGATCGCCGACCGGTTCAACAGCACCGAGAAAGCCGAGGATCCGGCCGCCGCCGAATGGCGAAGCCTGCCGGTCCGCGAGCGGATCACGCACGCCCTGGTCAAGGGCATCGACGCCCACGTCGACGCCGACACCGAGGAATTGCGGGCCGAGATCGCCGCGGCCGGAGGACGGCCGATCGAGGTGATCGAAGGCCCGTTGATGGACGGCATGAACGTCGTCGGTGACCTCTTCGGCGCCGGCAAGATGTTCCTGCCCCAGGTGGTGAAATCGGCCCGGGTGATGAAGAAGGCCGTCGGCTACCTGCTGCCGTACATCGAGGCCGAGAAGAAGCCCGGTGATGTCGAGTCCACCAACGGCACCATCATCATGGCGACCGTCAAGGGCGACGTCCACGACATCGGCAAGAACATCGTCGGCGTCGTCCTGCAGTGCAACAACTACACCGTGATCGACCTCGGTGTGATGGTGCCCGCGCAGAAGATCCTCGACGCGGCGAAGGAACACAACGCCGACATCATCGGGCTGTCCGGGCTGATCACCCCGTCGCTGGACGAGATGGTGAATTTCGCCGTCGAGATGGAACGCGAGGGGTTGAAGATCCCGCTGCTGATCGGCGGAGCGACGACCTCGCGCGCCCACACCGCCGTGAAGATCTCGCCGCGCCGCGCCGGCCCGGTGATCTGGGTCAAAGACGCGTCCCGTTCGGTGCCGGTTGCCGCCGCGCTGCTCGACGACAAGCAACGT
>NZ_JBIIOV010000211.1:0-4886 GCF_044342925.1 Mycobacterium sp.
CCCTGGATGAGCGCTATCACGGCCATCTCACCAGCGCCCTCGAACTGCAGGCCCTCACCGTCGGGGATATGGTCCGCCCCAACGCTCAACCGAGTAGCGTCGCGCCGGAAGCCGACTGCGCGATGATTCAAGAGACAGCCAAGCGAACCGGGCACCTGCGGCTTTTGGTTCGCGGCAACGGCCGCGTCGATGGTGTCGTACATGTCCGCGACAGCCTTCAGGCGCAGGCGGAGACCACCGCTGTAAATCTGATGCGACCCACCGTGACTCTCGACGTCTCCGTCCCGGTGTATGAGGCGTTGAGGATCATGCGTGAGAAGCGCAGCCATCTGTGCACCGTTACAAAATCCGGCAAAGTCATCGGGCTGATCACGCTCAACGACGTACTCGAGCGTTTACTCCAATCCAGCGACTCGGCAGCCTGATCCGGATGCCGCCTCTACGCACCCCGAACTTGTCGTCGAAAGGGTCCGCCGAGCCGCCAGGTCGTAGCACGGAAGGGTCAGCGTGAGTCCCGCAGAACGGCGCGGCTCACAATTTCACGATGCCGCGGGTAACCTTCCAGCCGCCCACGAGCGTTGATCCGCCGTAATCCTTCGCGAGACGCAGCAGGGTGGCGTGGAACCCCCGATTAGGGAAGGCCGCGTCGACGGCCTTGATGGCGGTCCGGCTCACGCCCTTGCGCACCAGGCCTTTGGAGGCGTCGATCCAGTCGGCCTTCCGGCATGCCTCGATGATCCGCTCGTGCGGCCCGCGGTAAGGAAGCACCTTGTGGTGCCAGTGGATGGCTCCGCGCAGCGCCTCCGGGTCCAGACCCCAGCCGAATTTCTCGTTGTCGGCAAGGGCTACGGCTTCCGACGGTTCCAGGTAGGCCAACTCGTGATCGGTCCACAGCCCGATATCGTGGTAGACCATTGCGGTCTCCACGAGTGGCTCATCCTCGGCGGCGCCGCCCAGGAAGTGCATCGCGTAGGTGACGGTGCGATACACATGGTTGCGGTACCCGGGAAAATCCGCACCGATCGCGCTTTCGTAGCGCGACAGGAGTTCATCGACGCGGGGACGCACGGGCTTGATTTCGACAGCGGACATTTCAGGGCTCCTCGGGGACGAACGGCATAATCGGGACGATTGAACCAGATGGTGCGGCAACCGAAGGCGGCTGAGCGCCAAGACGACGAATCCCGTCACTGACCACCCGGCCCTGGACCGACACCCACCCCTCGGGATGCCAGTTGGTGAGGATCTGCGATCCCCGGCCCTGGGTGATGGTGAGGTCGCGGCGCAGGTGACCGGTCAGGCGAACCGCGGCCGAACCGGTGGCTTCGTCTTCGGGCACGCCCGGTTCGTTGGCGAACATCCGCGACCGGATGTGCCCGCGGTCGCGGTCGAGCCAGGCCCACAGGTAGTGGTAGCCGTCGTCGGCGTAATCGGCGGGGTCGGCGGCGAGCACCTGATCCACCGACGCGAGGGCGTGGATGACGAATTCCGGGCCCCATTCGGCCCGCGCCACGACTGCGGTCCGGTCATCGGAATAGCGGACCTGCAGATCCCCGGCCGGAACCTGCAGTGTCTCGACAGGAGTCCCGCGCTCACGCAACCACCACGCAGCACCCACCGTGGGGTGGCCGGCGAAGGACAATTCGGTTGTCGGAGTGAAGATCCAAGCTTGCGCAGTGGTGGTGCCGGCGGCGGGCAGGTCGACGAACACCGTCTCGCTGTAGCCCAGTTCGGTCGCGAGCGCCTGCCGACGCGGGGTTGGAACCGCAGCCGCATCGACCACTCCGAGGGGGTTGCCGAAATCACCTGCGGCGTCAGTGAATACGCGAAGTACGGCGACCTCGATTCCCAGCGCGGTCATATCGGTCATGGGAGATTGATCCCTCGCAGTGCGGCGTCCGGCCAGCTCGACGCGTCGCTGAGCTGGTCAGGGGAGATGACTTCGATCATGCGGCCCGCAATCGGGACAGTTCCTTGCGCAGGTTGTACACGGTCGCCCGGGACACCCCCAGGGCGGCGGCGACGTGTTCGGCGGCGTTGCGGGTGTCGAAGACACCGCGCTTGTCCAGATCGGCCACGATAGCCAGGCGGTCCTCGCGGCTCAGTGCCGACCGGGGCACCCCGTTCGATCGGCACCAGTCCTCGATCAGGCCGTTCACCGGCTTCTCCTCGCGCGCGGCCGCGAAGGCCGACAGCAGCAGTGCCGCGGAGTCGATGGCCGACCGGTCGAAGTTCATGCACAACAGCATTCGGCCCTCATCGACGCGCACGCTCACCGACGACAGTCGCCGGCCCTGCCGGTCGACCTGCTCGTAGGGGCCGAGGACCTGTCCCTGGGGAAAACCGGCGAGCAGTTCCGGATCCAGCAGGGACTCCTCGCCGGGCTTTCGGGCCGAGAACGCGTTCCAGATGGCGACCAGGCGATCCCGTGCGACGTCGTGCAACGCGACCTCGACATGGGGGTGGAACAGAGTCGTCAGGGCGGTGGCCGCCGCCGCCACGTCCGCGGGAATCGGGTGGCGATGGTCGCGCCGAGCCACTGCCATGCTGATGGACTATACGTCTAATCTAGATGACTCATCAAGACGCTTCGGTAGCGTCGGCATACTGCCTCAGTCCGGTCGACCAAGCCCGGAACGGACGAGATCCAATGTGAAATCGCGGTGGGCCCACACGGCGAAGAGCGGGTCGCCCGGCCACTGCGTCGGGCGCTGGTCTGCGCGGGGCCGGTCCCAGCCTGCCGAGCGGCGGAAGTATTCGGCCACCAGCTGCACGTGGAACGCGTCGTCGGTGGCGAGCCAACCGCGGATCGCCTTGGTCGGGAAGCACCGGTTGGAGAAGGTGCACACGAACGGCGCGCCGGGCCGCAGCACCCGGGCCACCTCGTCGAACACCTCGAGGGGCCGGACCAGGTAGTCGACAGAGACCGTGCACATCGCCCCGTCGAAGGAGGCGTCGGCGAACGGCAGCGCGGGCTCGCGGTTGAGGTCATGGACGACCCGTTCGTGGGCCTGCGGGTTCTGGTCTAGCTCGAGGGCGTTCATGCCGAGCACGACCAGCCGTTGCGGGGTCCGGGCCAGGTGCGACACCCAGGAGCTGCACAGGTCGAGCACCTCGCCGTCCAGCCCGAGCTCGTCATAGAGGTCGCGCACGGCCGCGATGGCGCCGTCGTCGATGTGCTGCACCAGTCGCGGTTGCCCGTAGAAGAGAGGGTCGTCGCCCTCATCGAGCCGGGTGAAGAATCCGTCGGGGAAACCGTGGTAGCGGTCCTCGACCGGGACGGACTCATCGGTCATCGCAGCCACACCGCCTTTCGGTGATCACGATAGAGTCGGTTGGCACTATGGCCCACCCCTGCCGGCAATTCGTCCGAAGCGCACTCGCCGTGATCATCCTGGCGGCCGGCGCTGCGCTCGCACCGGCGGCGGCCGCGGCGGCGGAACTGGGTGACTACCTGTGGCAGCGCCGCCCACTGCTGCTGTTCGCGCCCGCGGAGAACGATCCGCGCCTGGTTGAAACGTCGCGTCGAATCGAGGCCAGTCGATGTGACTTCGCGGATCGCGACATGGTGCTCGGCCTGATCGTCACCGAAGGCACCAGCACACTCGACGGACAGGTTGTCGACACCGGCCAGGCCCGACGGTTGTTCTCGGAGTTCGGGATTGGCACGAACACCTTCAGCGCGGTGCTCATCGGCAAAGACGGAGGCGAGAAGTTGCGTGTCAACGACGTGCCAGACCTCCCGGCGGTCTATGCCGTGATCGACGGCATGCCGATGCGGAGCGCCGAGATGGGCGCCGATCCAGGCCGGTGTTGACGCCCGGTAATGACGACGACCGGTAACAGACGCCTTCTCGTTTCTCCACAAAAGCGATCGTCTGCACCGGTCCCGCTGCACCCCAGGCCGTTCATGGCAAATCCGAAAACCGTACGGTTGTTCAGTACTTCGCACGAGTGGTAGCCACCAGTGGTTTGAGAGCTGATCACGCGGGAGCGCCACACCCTGTGATGGTCACCCGGTCATACCGAGGTAGACCAATAGCCCGCGCTCCAGCTGCAGCATCTCGGTCGTCGATACCTTGCCGACGCGTTGCCCTAACTTTGACCTGTGGACCGTGGTGATCTTGTCGATCATGATGCTGCTCGGGGCAGATAGTCCATTGGTTTTGTTGGGCTGCAATGGGATTCGCAGCAATGGGATATCGGCGGCGGTAGTAGTCAGGGGGCAGAATGTTATTGAGTCAGTGGCATCGAATCGGTCGTCTTGGATGATCAGGACCGGGCGTGGCTTGCCCGCGTAACCTTGGCCGGCCGAGGCCGTCCAGAGTTCGCCGCGTCTCACTGAATATCAAAGTCTTCGTCGTTGAATTGAGAGATGGCGTCCACGAAGGCCTGGTCGTCACTCGCGCTACCGGTAGCAGCGGCCAAAGCCGACTGACGATGCGCCTCTTCGGCGAATTCAGGGGCCCGGGTGTCGGGGACCCAGATTTGGAGGGGACGCAATCCCTGATCACGCAGTCGAACTCGGTGTTCGGCGACGCGCTTCCCCACGTCACGGTTAGCCATGAACGTCATGTTACATGTAACTGGCGCGTGGACCTCGATCGACGAATCGCCCAACGGCGCAGTCTGGTCTGTGGTCAAGTAAGTCAGTCGTATGACTTGATCGGACCCTCACGCCAATGCTGGAAGATCTGACGTGACCACACTCGCCGACGCTCAGCGCGCCACGCTCCGGGTGCTGTGCGACACCGTCGTGCCGAGCATTCAGCGCGAGCACGATCCGCATGGGCTGTGGGCCCGCAGCGCCAGTGATCTCGGCGTGCCCTAGATGGCCGAGCAGAGCCTGCTCGGCATGCCTGCCGAATCCCGCGACGGACTGCTGA
>NZ_JBIIOV010000050.1:0-18872 GCF_044342925.1 Mycobacterium sp.
GCGCTGGCAGGCCGCGCTGGGACTGCCCGTCACCCGGAAATGGAACGACGGCAAGACCCCGATGGCCGCCTCGGTGCTGCAGCATCAGAAGGGGTGGAAGCCCAACCCCAGCTTCGGGTACGGGTGCATCTCGCAGCGCGAATGGGACGCGGTGATCACGCAGGGCTGGCGGCTGCCCGCGGGTTGGGATCGCCAACCTGCTCACGCTCCTGAGGAATTCCCGTTGCCCGGCCACTTCTTCTTCGGGCCGTTGGACGGCCCGGACAACAGCGTCTCCGGTGAGTACCCGGGGGAGCCGGTGCAGTGGCGTGAAGCCCTGGGGCGCTGGCAGCAAGCCCTGGGACTGCCTGTCACACAGAAGTGGAACGACGGCAAGACGCCGAAAGCCGCCGAACTTCTGCAGCATCAGAAGCAATGGCTGCCCACCCCGGGTGTCGGCTACGGCACTATCCACAAAGGGGAGTGGGACGCCGTCTTCAAGGAAGGCTGGCGGCTTCCCGCCGACTGGGAGCAACCGGCGAAGTCCTCGGCGAAGGCGTTCCCGCTGCCGGCCGGATACGTCTTCGGACCCATTGACGGCCCTGACAACTGCGTCTCCGGAGAGTTCCCCGGCGAGAAGCCGGAGTGGCGGGAGGGCCTGGGGCGGTGGCAGAAAGCGCTCGGGCTGCCGGTGACCCGGAAGTGGAACGACGGCAAGACCCGGCAGGCCGCCATGACGCTGCAGCTGGAGAAACAGTGGCAACCCACGGCCGGCATCGGCTACGGGTGCATCGGCAAGCCTGAGTGGAATGCGGTCATCAAGGACGGCTGGCAACTGCCCAAGGGCTGGGATTTCGGGAAAGTCACCGTTCCACTGAATGCCTCGGTGCTGTGGGCGCTGGTGGTCGCTGGTGGCAAGCCCCGCCAGCGGGAGATCATCGAGCAGGTTGGTCCAGTCCTTCAGGCGACCCTGGAGAGCTACAAGATCAACACGTTTCTGCGTGCCGCACATTTCCTGGCACAGATCTGCCACGAATCCGATCAGTTCA
Source organism: Mycobacterium sp. (assembly GCF_044342925.1). Taxonomy (GTDB): domain Bacteria; phylum Actinomycetota; class Actinomycetes; order Mycobacteriales; family Mycobacteriaceae; genus Mycobacterium. The sequence goes on from NZ_JBIIOV010000050.1 coordinate 1,029, forward strand.
CCACCACCGTCGAGTACGCCGACGGCTGGGCCTACGAAGGCCGCGACGATCTGGGTAACACCCAGCCCGGCGACGGGCCGCGGTACAAGGGCCGTGGCCTTCTGCAGTTGACCGGTCGCAACAACTACCGCGACTACGGGAAGGCACTCGGTGTCGATCTGGAGAGCGACCCGGGCCGGGCTGCCGACCCGGTGCTCTCGCTGAAGATCGCCTGCGAGTACTGGAAGCGCAACAAGATAAACGCCATGGCCGACCGTGATGATGTGGTCGCGGTGACCCGGGCGATCAACGGCGGCCTCAACGGCCTCGATCAGCGCAAGGCGTATCTCGGGCGCGCCAAAGCTGTCTTGGGCCAACGTGGTTGGGGTGGGTTCCCGGTGCCCGGCGCATCCGCGGAGGCCTTCGGGCAACCACGCGATATGGGCTCGCTGCCGCGCCCGGACGCCACCGACGTCAACGATCCGGGCTCCCATTGGGCGCCGGGCTTCGATCCCGCGGTGTGGAGGGGTTCCTGGAACAACCCGCAGCTTGTCGACAACCCACCGGGCTACTGCGGTTGCCCAGGCCCGGAGCGCGACGCCGCATGGCAGAACTACCTGGCGTCGTTTCCAGCCGATCAGCGCGGATATCTGCCCAACCCGGAGGCTGTCGGCGATCGCGGTCTCAAGCTGCTCGGCCACGCCGCCACCGAATTGGGGACGTCCTACGCCTGGGGCGGCAGAGGCATCAAGGGGCCCGGCCCCGGAACGCTGGTCAACGATTGCGGCGGTGCGGCCACTTACCGCGACGACCAGCGGATCGGCTTCGATTGCAGCGGCCTGGTTTACCACGCGGCCTGGCAGACGATCGACAGTGACATCGGCACCTGGACCGGCGCTCAGGTGCGATCACCAATTCTGGTCGACGTTCCTCCGGGATCGCCGCAGCGACCGGGAGACCTGATCTACTACGGGGAAGGGGATGCCCACCACGTCGGCATCTACGTCGCGCCCGGCATCATCCTCAACGCGCCCCAATCCGGCTATCCGGTGCAACTCGACCGTCGTCCCAACATCGCCGGGTACCACCCCAGGGAAGGCCAGATCCGGGCGCGGCGGTTGCCGTGCTGAGCGGCGGAGCCGTTCGGCCGTCGCCACGACTGAACGAGACGATCGATCATCAGTCGGGTACGCAGTGTTAGCTTTTTTGCCGTGAGCGACAACTCAACCCTGTTCGGCGGCGACTCCGCACAACCGCCCACCCCCGCCCGCACCCCGGCGCACGCGGCCCCCGAGCCACCACGCTGGGGAGACCCTTCGGACGCGCTCACCGAGATCCTCCCGCTGGAAGATCTGCAGGCCGAGCTGAGTTTGGACACCCCCAGCGTCCCGATCGCGCTGGCCGGCGCACCGGTGCCGGCGCCCACCCGGGTGTTCGACGACTGGCAGCTGTCCTCGGAGTTCGAGGGTTACGTGCCCGCGGTGGTGGAGCTGGACAAGTTGGAGACCCGCCGCAAGACGGTGCCGGCCAAGCAGGGCTGGCGCGGGGTGGCTTCCAACGTCGCGCGGGTCAACATGGCCCCCGGCAAGGACGAGCTGTACGAGATGGCGCTCAAGGACCGGGTGCAGCGCATGGTGCGCACCACGTTCCCGATCGCGGTGGTGGGCGTCAAGGGTGGCGTCGGAAAGACCGTCGTCACCGAGGTGCTCGGTTCCACCTTCTCCGCCGTCCGTGGGGATCGGGTGATCGCCGTCGACCTCGACCCCGATGCCGGCAACCTGATCTCCCGCCACGGCCGGGAAAGCGGGCTGTCGATCGCCGATCTGATCGCCGACGGATCCCCGAGCCGCTATCTGGATGTCCGGGCGCACACCAGTCAAGACAAAGCCACCCGGCTGGAGGTCCTCACCGGCCCGGACTTCGCGCGCTCCCCGATGCCGTTGCTGGACAAGGACGTCGACGCCGTCATGCCGATCCTCAACGAGCATTACAGCCTGGTGCTGATGGACACCGGCACCGGGCTGAAGACCAATCTGATGACCGCGGTGCTGCGCCAGACCCGCGCGCTGGTGATGGTCAGCAGCGCCTCCATCGATGCGCTGGAAGAGACCCAGGTGGGCCTGGACTGGCTGGGCCACAACGGATATCAGCATCTGCTGCAAACCATGGTGCTGGTGATCAACAACTCCCAGCGCGGCAAGTCCAATATCAACGTCGACGGAGCCGTCACGCAGTTCGCCCGTCAGATCGGCCGGGAGCGGATCTTCGTGCTGCCCTTCGATGACCACATCTTCGAAGGCCGGCAGATCACCCTGGAGTTGTTGAGCGCCAAGAGTCGGCGCCGCTATCTGGAGCTGGCGGCCGCGGTCTCTGACTTGTTCCCCAGGCCCGCCGACTAACGCCGAGCCTGCGTCAGGATCGCTTTTCCACCCGCGTTCGACGCTCTCACCGCAGAGTCGACGCGCCCGGCAGCTTGCTCGCCGCCGCATTGTCCAGCAGCCAGACCGTCTCCTCCGAACCGACCGCGCCGGCAGCCGGGATGTCGTCGGCGTCCGCTCCGCCCAGTGCGGCGGCCACCGCGTCGGCCTTGGCCTCCCCGGAGGTCACGATCCACACCTGCCGGGAGCGGCGGACCGCCGGCAGGGTCAGCGTGATCCGAAGCGGCGGCGGCTTGGGGGAGTCGGTGACGCCGACCACCATGCGTTCGGTTTCCCGCGTCGCCGCGGTGTGCGGGAACAGCGAGTTGACGTGGCCTTCGCCGCCCATGCCGAGCAGGTGCACGTCGAAAACCAATGTGGGCGAATCGAACCCGGCAAGCATCTGCTCGTAGGCGCGCGCCGCGGCGTCGATATCGCCGCCGAACTCACCGTCGCTGGCCGCCATCGGATGAATGTTGGACGCCGGTATCCCGACGTGGTCCAGCAGCGCCTCGCGGGCCTGCTTCGCGTTGCGCTCGTCGTCGTCGAGCGGGACGTAGCGTTCGTCACCCCAGAACAGGTGCACATTGCCCCAGTCGACCGGTTTGTCGCGCAGCACCGTGAGCATCCCGATGCCGGTGCTGCCGCCGGTCAGCACCACCAGGGCCTGGCCGCGTGCCGCGATGGCCGCCGTGATCGCCTCGGCCAGCCGCTCGCCGGCGGCGGCCACCAGCGCATCGGTGTCGGGGTAGGTGTGCACGCTCACACCCATGTCAGCCGCCGCTCGCGTACTGCACCTTATCCAGGGCGCCCAGCGCCTCGCGGTACACCTCGTCGGCGTCCAGCCGGCGCAGATCCTCGGCCAGACACTCCCGAGTCTCCCTGCGCGCCAACGCCAATTGGGCGTCGGGGCGGCCGGTGCGGCTCAGCGTGGCGGTGGAGCCGTGCTGCGGCCGGCTCAGCGTGATGGTCTGGCTGGGCTGCACCAGCTCCACCTTGAGCTCGCCCACCTCACGGCGCACCGTGCCTTCGATCTTGCTGGCCAGCCAGCCGGCCAGGATGTCGAGCGCCGGTTCCTCGGCGATCCCGGACACCACCGCGCTGGTGATCGGCTCGTAGGGCGGCTGGTCCACCGCGGAAGCCAGCAGGGCCCGCCAGTAAGTGATGCGGCTCCATGCCAGGTCGGTGTCGCCGGGGGAGTAGCCGGCCAGCCGGCTGCGCAACGTTCCCAGCGGATCGTCCCGGACGGTGGAGTCGGTGATGCGCCGAATCGCCAAGCGGCCCAGCGGATCTTGGGCCGGCACCTCCGGGGCGTCCCCGGGCCACCACACCACCACCGGGGTATCGGGCAGCAGGAACGGCAGCACCACGCTGCTGGCATGGGCGGCCAGCGGACCGTGGGTGCGCAGCACCACCACCTCGCCGGCGCCGGCGTCGCCGCCGACCCGCAACTGGCCGTCCAATCGCGGTTCGGTGGCCAGTCGGTCGACAGGCACCACCACGATGATGCGGCAGGGGTGTTCGCGGCTGGAGGACACCGCGGCCTCGATAGAGTCCTCGACGATGGCCTCGGTGTCGGGGATGACGACCAGCGACATCACCCGGCCCAGGGTGATCGCGCCACCCTCCTCACGCAGCGCGATGATGCGCTTATTGATCACGTTGGTGGTGGTGTCCGGCAGATCGACAATCATGAGGTTCGACTCCGCTCTTCGCTGGCGCTCATCACGGTTAGGGCCTTCTCCACTCGCGTCCGGTGCGTTCCAGCATCTCCGTCGCCGACTCCGGGCCCCATGAGCCGGAGTCGTACGGGTCGGGCTTGCCGTTCTGCGCCCAGTACTCCAGCGCCGGATCGAGGATCTCCCAGGACAATTCGACCTCGGCGTTGACCGGGAACAGCGACGGCTCACCCAGCAGCACATCGAGGATCAGCCGCTCGTAGGCCTCCGGGGAGTCCTCGGCGAACGCCGATCCGTAGGAGAAGTCCATGTTCACGTCGCGCACCTCCATGGTGCTGCCCGGAACCTTCGAGCCGAACCGCAGGGTGATGCCCTCGTCCGGCTGCACCCGGATCACCAGGGCGTTCTGTCCCAGCTCCTCGGTCATCGTCCTGTCGAACGGCAGATGCGGGGCGCGTTTGTAGATCAGCGCAATCTCGGTGACCCTGCGCGCCAACCTCTTTCCGGTCCGCAGGTAGAACGGAACCCCGGCCCACCGGCGGGTGTCGACCTCAAGAGTGATCGCGGCGTAGGTCTCGGTGGTCGAGGTCTTGGAGAACCCCTCCTCGTCGAGCAGTCCCACCACCTTCTCGCCGCCCTGCCAGCCGGTGGCGTACTGCCCGCGCGCGGTGGTCATATCCAGCGGCTGGGCCAGCCGCACCGCCGAGAGCACCTTGAGCTTCTCGGCTTTGACCTCTTCGGCGCCGAAGTTGACCGGCTCCTCCATCGCGGTCAGCGCCAGCAGTTGCAGCAGGTGGTTCTGGATCACGTCCCGGGCCGCACCGATGCCGTCGTAGTACCCGGCCCGCCCGCCCAGGCCGATGTCCTCGGCCATGGTGATCTGCACACTGTCGATGTAGTGGCTGTTCCACGTCGGCTCGTACAGCTCGTTGGCGAACCGCAGCGCCATGATGTTCTGCACCGTCTCCTTGCCGAGGTAGTGGTCGATGCGGAACACCGACTGCTCGGGGAAGACGCTGTTGACCACCTTGTTGAGATCCTGGGCGCTTGTGAGGTCGTGGCCGAACGGCTTCTCGATCACCACCCGGCTCCACCGGCCGTCCTTGGGGCTGGCCAGTCCGGACCGCTTGAGCTGCTTGGTTACCACCGGGAACGCGTCCGGGGGGATCGACAGGTAGAAGGCGTGATTGCCGCCGGTGCCGCGGTCGACGTCGAGCTTGTCCAGCGTCTCGGCCAGCCGGTTGAACGACGCGTCGTCGTCGAAACTGCCGTGCACGAACCGGAATCCCTCGGCCAGGCGGTCCCACACCTCCTGGCGAAACGGAGTACGGGCGTGCGCTTTGACGGCGTCGTAGACGATCTGGGCGAAGTCCTCGTCGGCCCAGTCCCGGCGAGCGAACCCGACCAACGCGAACGACGGCGGCAACAGTCCGCGGTTGGCCAGATCGTAGATTGCGGGCATCAGCTTCTTGCGGGACAGATCGCCGGTGACTCCGAAGATCACCACCCCGCACGGCCCGGCGATCCGCGGCATCCGCTTATCGCGCTTATCGCGCAACGGGTTATGCCAGCCGAGCGGACCGACATGCGGGGCGACGTGGGGGGCGAGGGTCGCCGCTTCCGGCGCCTGTTCGAGGCTCACTTCTGGGCGTCCAGCTGGCCCTGGGTGGCGTCGATCAATTCCAGCCACGCCTTCTCGAACTTGTCCACGCCGTCGGCCTCCAGGAAGGCGAACACGTCTGGGAGGTCGATGCCGATGGCTTCCAGGTCGTTGAACACGCCTTCGGATTCCACGACGGTGTTGCTGATGGTGTCACCGCGCACCACCCCGTGGTCGGCGACGGCTGCCATGGTCTTCTCCGGCATGGTGTTGACGGTGTGTGCCGCAACCAGTTCGGTGACGTAGAGGGTGTCGGAGTAGTCCGGGTTCTTCACCCCGGTCGACGCCCACAGCGGGCGCTGCACCCGCGCCCCGGCGTCGGACAGCGCCGCGTAGCGCGGAGCGGTGAAGACCTCCTCGTAGGCCGCGTAGGCCAGCCGGGCGTTGGCCACCCCGGCCTTGCCGCGCAGCGCGAGCGCGGCCGGCGTGCCGATCTTCTCCAGTCGCTTGTCGATCTCGGTGTCCACCCGGGAGACGAAAAACGATGCGACGGAATGAATCGTGGAGATGTCGTGGCCCGCGGCCTTGGCGGCTTCCAGGCCGGCGAGGTAGGCGTCCATCACCTCGATATGGCGATCCACTGAGAAGATCAGCGTGACGTTGACCGAAATGCCTTCGCCGATCACCGCGGTGATCGCCGGCAGGCCGGCCTTGGTGGCGGGGATCTTGATCAGCAGGTTGGGCCGGTCGACGATCTTCCACAGCTCGATGGCCTGCAGGATCGTCTGGTCGGTGTCGTGGGCCAGCCGCGGGTCCACCTCGATGGAGACCCGGCCGTCGATGCCGTCGGAGGCCTCCCATTGCGGCCGCAGCACGTCGCAGGCTTCGCGCACGTCGTCGGTGGTGGCGGTGCGGATCGTCGCGTCGACGTCGGCGCCGCGGGCGGCCAGCTCGGCCACCTGCGCGTCGTAGGCGGTGCCCTTGGACAACGCCGCCTGGAAGATCGACGGGTTGGTGGTGACCCCGACGACACTCATGGTGTCGATCAGTTCCTGCAGGTTGCCGGTGCGCAGTCGGTCGCGGGACAGGTCGTCGAGCCAGACGGAGACCCCCGCCGCCGACAGTGCCGCAAGATTCGGGTTCTGGGCCATGAAAGCTCCTGGTATCTAAAGGGTTTAAGGGTTAATTTCTAGTTGTCGAAAGCCCGTTCCGCCGCGGCCACGACCGCCTCGGGGGTGAACCCGAACTCGCGGAACAGCGTCTTGTCGTCGGCCGATTCGCCGTAATGCTCGATCGAGATGATCTCGCCGGTGTCGCCGACGTACTTGTACCAACTCTGCGCCACGCCGGCTTCCACGGCGACGCGCGCCGAGACGTCCGGCGGCAGCACGCTGTCGCGGTAGGACTGCGGCTGGGCCTCGAACCACTCGACGCACGGCATCGACACCACGTAGGTGCGAATGTCCTTGGCGTTCAGCGTCTTCGCGGCCTCGACGGCGAGCTGCACCTCCGAGCCGGTGGCGATGACGATCACGTCGGCGTCTGCTGGGTCACCCCCGCCCAGCACGTAGCCGCCGCGGGCCACCCCCGCGGCAGTGGTGCCGTCGAGCACCGGCACGTTCTGCCGGGTCAGGATCAGCCCCGTCGGCCCGCTGCCGGCGCCGCGCTCCAGGATGGTCTTCCACGCGTAGGCGGTCTCGTTGGGGTCGGCCGGACGCACCACCGACAGCTTCGGGATGGCCCGCAGCGCGGCCAGGTGCTCGATCGGCTGGTGGGTGGGGCCGTCCTCGCCCAGGCCGATCGAGTCGTGCGTCCACACGTAGATGGTGTCGATGTCCATCAGCGCGGCCAGTCGCACCGCACCGCGCATGTAGTCGGCGAACTGCAGGAACGTGCCGCCGTAGGCGCGGGTGGGGCCGTGCAGCACGATCCCGGACAGGATCGCGCCCATGGCGTGTTCGCGGATGCCGAAGTGCAGGGTGCGGCCGTACCAGTCGGCGGTCCAATCCTCCGTCGTGATCGACGGCGGCCCAAAGGATGTGGCGCCCTTCATGGTGGTGTTGTTGCTGCCGGCCAGGTCGGCGGAGCCGCCCCACAGCTCGGGCAGCTTCGGGCCGACGGCCGACAGCACCTCACCGGAGGCCGCCCGGGTGGCCACCGCCTTGGAACCCGGCTCCCAGTGCGGCAGGTCGGCGTCCCACCCGTCGGGCAGGGTGCCGGCGGTGAGCCGGTCCAGCAGCGCCTTGCGCTCCGGTTCGCGCTGCGCCCAGGCGTCGAAGCCGGCCTGCCACTGGTCCCGGGCCGCCCGGCCCCGGTCGACGAGCGTGCGGGTGTGGGCGATGACCTCGTCGGCGACCTCGAAGCTCTTGTCCGGGTCGAAGCCCAGCACCGTCTTGGTGGCGGCCACCTCGTCGGCGCCCAGCGCCGAGCCGTGCACGCCGCCGGTGTTCATCTTGGTGGGGGCGGGGTAGCCGATGATGGTGCGCAGCGCGATGAACGACGGCTTGTCGGTGACGGCCTTGGCGCGCTCGATGGCTTCCTGGATGCCGGTGACGTTCTCGCCGCCCTCGACCACCTGAACGTGCCAGCCGTACGCCTCGTAGCGGGCCGGGACGTCCTCGGTGAACGCGATCTTGGTGTTGTGCTCGATGGAGATCTCGTTGTCGTCCCAGACGACGATGAGGTTGCCCAGTTGCTGGGTGCCGGCCAGCGACGACGCCTCGCTGGTGACGCCCTCCTGCATGTCACCGTCGGAGGCCACCACATAGATGTAGTGGTCGAACGGGCTGGTGCCCTGCGCGGCATCGGGGTCGAACAGGCCGCGCTCGTAGCGCGACGCCATCGCCATGCCGACCGCCGAGGCCAGGCCCTGGCCCAGTGGCCCGGTGGTGATCTCGACGCCCTTGGTGTGGCGGAACTCCGGATGGCCGGGGGTCTTGGAGCCCCAGGTGCGCAGCGCCTCGATGTCGGACAGTTCCAGCCCGAATCCGCCCAGGTACAGCTGCAGGTAAAGCGTCAGGCTGGAGTGCCCGCAGGACAGCACGAAGCGGTCCCGGCCGATCCAGTGGGTGTCGCTGGGGTCGTGGCGCATCACCCGCTGGAACAGGGTGTAGGCCAGCGGCGCCAGGCTCATCGCGGTACCGGGATGGCCGTTGCCCACCTTCTGCACCGCGTCGGCGGCCAGCACCCGGACCGTGTCGACGGCCCGGGAGTCCAGCTCGGTCCAGTCCTGCGGGTGATGCGGCTGGGTGAGGGCGGAAATCTGGTCGAGCGTCGTCACGAAATTCCACTCCTGGGAGGTCGAATCTGCTGGCAAGCCGGTATAGATGCCTACCCTAATAGCGCCAATACCGCGGGCTGTACCAAATCGGCGGCATGGCGGTCTACCATCCTCTGTAGTAGAAGACCTGGGCGGTCGCTAGCTGCCCTCGAAGGAGTTGACTGCGTGAGGATTCGCGAAACACCGCTGGTCGGCGAGGCCGGCACCGCGACGCCAAGCCGTTTCCGCAGCACCCTCCTGGGCTACCTGGCCCTGACCAAACCGCGCGTCATCGAATTGCTGCTGGTCACGACCATCCCGGCGATGCTGCTGGCGTCCCGCGGCACGGTGGAAATCGCACTGATCTTCAACACCCTGTTCGGCGGCATGCTGGCCGCCGGGGGAGCCAACTGCCTGAACTGCGTGGCCGACGCCGACATCGACAAGGTCATGAAGCGCACCGAGCGCAGGCCGCTGGCCCGCTCGGTGGTGCCGCGCAGCCACGCCTTCGTGTTCGGCATGGCGCTGTCGGTGGGGTCGTTCTTCTGGCTGTGGTGGACCACCAACATGCTCTCGGCGCATCTGGCCGCCGCCACCATCGCGTTCTACGTGCTGGTCTACACCCTGCTGCTCAAGCGCCGCACCTCGCAGAACGTGGTGTGGGGCGGCGCGGCGGGCTGCATGCCGGTGATGATCGGCTGGTCGGCAGTCACCGGCACCATCGGCTGGCAGGCGCTGGCGATGTTCGCCATCATCTTCTTCTGGACGCCGCCGCACACCTGGGCGCTGGCCATGAAATACAAAGAGGACTATGCGGCCGCGGGTGTGCCGATGCTGCCGGTGGTGGCCACCGAGCGCGAGGTCACCCGCCAGATCATCATCTACACCTGGCTGACGGTGGCGGCGACACTGGCGCTGATCCCGGCGGCGGGTTGGCTGTACGCGGTCGTGGCCTCGCTGGCCGGGGCCTGGTTCCTGAGCCTGGCGCACCGACTGCACGCCGGCGTCAAGCGCGGTGAGCCCGTCAAGCCGCTGCGGCTGTTCCTGCACTCCAACAATTACCTGTCGGCGGTCTTCGTCGCGCTGGCGGTGGACTCGGTGATTCCGCTGCCTTTGTTGTTCGGGTAGGGCTTCGCCAGCGGGTCTGACCGAATCTGTCGGTGGCGTCGGGCACCATGATGCCCGTGCCTGCCGCCGACACCGCCTCCCAGCGTAAGGCCCGCGGCGCCTTCTTCACCCCGGAGCCGGTGGCCCGGTTCCTCGTCGATTGGGCCGTGCGCACACCCGGCTGCGCCGTGCTCGAGCCGTCCTGTGGTGAGGCGGTGTTCCTGCGGCAGATCGCCCGGCGCGGTCTTCACCACGGCCGGCTGGTCGGCGTCGAAGTGCACCGCGCGTCGGCTAGGCGGGCGCAGCGGGCGCTGAACGACGATGGCGTGCCCGCCAGCGTTCACGCCGGCGACTTCTTTCTGCACACCGAGTTCGGCGCGTACGACGCCGTTGTCGGGAACCCGCCCTTCGTGCGCTATCAGGACTTCGCCGGCGCCGCGCGTGCGCGCGCACGGGAAGCGGCGTTGCGCGCCGGCGTCCCGCTGACCAACCTGGCTTCGTCGTGGGCTGCGTTCACCGTCCACGCCGCGCTGCACCTCAGGCCCGGCGGCCGCATGGCGCTCGTGCTGCCTGCCGAACTGCTCACCGTGAACTATGCCGCCGGGGTCCGGCAATTCCTCATGGAGCACTTCTCCTCGGTCGGCCTGGTGCTGTTCGAGCAGCGGGTGTTTCACGGAGTGCTCGAGGAGGTCGTCCTGCTGCTTGCCGACGACTTCCGCCCGGACGGGTCCAGCGGCACCGAATCGATGACGTTGTGGCCGGTGTGTGATGCCGCGGGGCTGGGCAACCTCACCGCCTCGCGGCGCTGGACCCCGCCCTACACGGCCGCCAACTGGTCCGGCGGCCTGATGTCCGCTGCCGGCTCTGCCTCCTACGACCATGCCGTCGGATCGACTGACCTCATGTGCCCGCTGGAGACTTGGGGCGATACGACGCTGGGCATGGTCACCGGAAACAACCGCTTCTTCACGCTGTCGCCGGCCAAGGTCGACGAACTTGGCCTGGGGGAGTCCGACGTGATCCCGTTATCCCCGCCCGGGTCTCGGCACCTGCGCGGTCTCGCGCTCACGCCGAGTGCGCTCGACCACCTTGGTGAAAATGGTTATGCCACAGCTCTTTTCCGCCCATGTGGCGAGCCGTCGGCGGCCGCGTGGCGCTACATCGACTCCGGTATCGACCTCGACGTGAACTTGGCCTACAAATGTCGCGTTCGCAATCCGTGGTGGCGGGTGCCTTACCTGCGGCCCGCCGATCTGTTCCTGACCTACATGAACGCCGATACCCCGCGGATCGCGGCCAACCGCGCCGGCGCCCATCACCTGAATTCGGTGCACGGCATCTATCTGCGTGAGGGTCTGCGCAGCCACGGCATGAGCCTGCTGCCGGTCGCTTCGCTGAACTCCGTCACCCTGCTGGCGGCCGAGACGGTGGGCCGGGCCTATGGCGGCGGCATGCTGAAAATCGAACCGCGCGAAGCCGACTGCCTGCCGGTGCCGTCACCGGAACTGGTCTTGCGCCAGGCCGACGAACTGCGGCGCATCCGGCCGGCGGTGGCGGCCCGGATACGCGCGGGGTGTCTGCTGGACGCGGTGGCACTGGTCGACGAGGTGCTGCTGCGCCGGGCGATGATGCTCACCGATACCCAGCTCGGGGCCATCCGCTCCGATCACGCCGCTCTGACCGCGCGGCGGCGGGCGCGAGGACGGGCTGCCTCCGGTGGCGCCTAGGCCGAGTGCCAAGGCGCGGGCGTGGCCGTTGTTCGACGCGATCGTCGAGCGGGCCGCGCTCAGAGACGTCAGTCCGTGGTTGGACCGGCACACCTTCACACCCGATTACCAGACACTGCAAGCCGTGCTGGCGGTCCCGCTGCATCTAGGGGCCAACAGCCAATCCGGCGTTCCCGCATTGGCTTTGGATGTATGGGTGGCTTATGAACTACGCCGTGCCGGCCTGGATCCCGACGCGGTGTGGCCGCGCGCCACCGCGCCCCGGGTGGTCGATCGCGATGTTCTCCGATTCCTGGAGGCGGTTCCTAAGAAGTACCGCGACGAACTGTGGGCGCGCTTGCGGGCGGGCCTTGGCGGAGTGGGGAGCGCATCGGCCAATATCGCCGGGAAGAACTATCTCAAGCAGGTCGACGTCATCATGTCGTCCTGGCAGACGGGCCCCGAACTGCTGATCTCCACCAAGCGGATGGATTCGTCGTTCGGCAAGAACGCCGCCAATCGGGTGGAGGAATCCTACGGCGACGCCAAGAACCTCGCCCTGCGTCACCCGCTGGCCGCGCTGGGCTTCGTCTACAGCCTCCGGTCCACGGCGTACACCGAGGAGCGGGCCCAATTCGACTGGATAGTCGACCTCCTCATCAAACTCGCCCGCGAAGACGACGCCTACGACGCCTGCGCGCTGATCGTGCCCGAATGGGCCGGTGCGGCGCCGCCGGAAGGCGACGGTGACGCGACTCAAGTGGTGCTCGATTTCGACGACGTCGAGGTCGAGGATGTCGCTGCGGAATCCATCGCCGGCGTCGACGCGCAACTGGCTGCGCTGCCGCACGTCGGACTTCGCCATGACCTGGTGCCTGACGAACTCAGTCCGGCCAGGTTTTTTGCGGTGATGATGACCCTCGTGCTGGACAACTCCGGGGTTGCGCAGCACCCGCGTGCGCGGGCTCGGCGGGCGGCGGCGCCCCCGGCGTGAGCCAGGCACGTCCGGTGCTCACCCCCATCGGTCATTGGTAGAAGGAGGTTTGCGCGAGCGTTAGTTTTGCAGAACACAGGGGCATACGGGTGACAGGGGTAGTCGAACGAGTGGATGCCCGCGTCCAAGACGCCGTGGACACCCTCAACCTCGGGCAGGGCTGGTAACGCGCGAGACCGAAAGAGCCGATCTACCAACCCCCATTCGCGTACGGCGTGCTCACGAACCACTGCCGACCCCCCCGCGCTCAGCCGTTGAGCCGAGTATAGGTAACAGTCACCCGTTCGACCGGCGTTTGGGGCTGCCCGATAAACGGAAAATCCGACCTCCGCATCGCTCGGTTGCATTGCTCGGTTGCCGTCGGGGTGATCCGGCCGTCGAAAGTGAACGCGAACGCGTTGAGCGTGGGCTTTACCTCTTGCCCATCGTGGGGTGTACACCGGTCGGATGCCGCGCCCGATCTGATCCCAATATTCACGCGACGCTGGTGAAAGGCATTGCGCAGCAAGGCATTGTGCAGCAATTGAACAACACCCGTTTGGGTCACTGCACGATCCCAGACGGTGGTAACGGGGCTCTTCGCGCTTAAGCTGGCAGGGCCTGGTCAGGGTGTCGGCGTGTCGTTGACGTGAGGCGCCCCTGGCTTTCGGGAATCTGGATGCTACCGGGCTTGCCGCCGCCGAAAGGCAGTTGCCCGCCTCTGATCGACAAGCTGTCTAACGGAAGTCACGCGGGAAGGTCGTTGTCGCTCAGAGGCTGGCAATCGTCACTGTCTCCCGGCCCGCCTTGCCAAACCCCCTACGGCATCAAAACAACCGACCCCGTCGTCCGGCGCCCCTGCAAATCCTCATGCGCGCGCTGCGCCTCGGCCAGCGGGTAGTGCCCCCCGACGGTGATCGTCAGCGACCCGTCGGCGAGGGCGTCCATCAATTCCCCCGCTCGCCAGGCGAACTCATCGGGGGTGCGGATGAAATGCCCGAGGCTGGGCCGGGTCAGGTACACCGAGCCGGCCGAATTCAGCCGCTGCGGGTCCACCGGCGGCACCGCGCCGCTGGCGGCGCCGAAGAGCGCCAGCGTCCCGCGCACCGCCAGGCTGGCCAGGCTGGCGTCGAACGTCGTCTTGCCCACCCCGTCGTACACCGCGGCCATTCCGCGCCCGTCGGTCATCGACCGCACCCGCTTGGCGAATTCACCCGGGTTCTCCGGGTCGGGGTACTCCAGCACCTCCACCGCACCCGCTTCCCGCGACAGCGAAGCCTTCTCGGGGTTGGACGCGGTGGTGACCACCCGCGCGCCGATGCTGGTGGCCCACTGGGTCAGGATCAGGCCCACCCCGCCCGCCCCGGCATGCACCAGCAGCCAGTCCCGCGGCTGCACCTGGTACACCGACTTGATCAGGTAATGCGCCGTCATCCCCTTCAGCAGCGCCGAGGCGACGTGGTCAGACTGCACCGACTCGGGCACGTAGGCGACGAAATCGGCTGGCGCGGTGCAGTATTCGGCGTAGGCGCCGACGGCGTTCGCCGTCACCACCCGGTCGCCGGCGTTGATCGCGGCCACGTCGTCGCCCACCGCGGTCACCGTGCCGCACACCTCGGAACCGACGACGAACGGCAGCTCACGCGGGTACATCCCGGAGCGGAAATAGGTGTCGATGTAGTTGACGCCGATGGCGTCGGCCTTGATGACCACCTCACCCGGCCCGGGTGTGGGTACCGGCTTCTCGACGTACCGCAGAACCTCCGGGCCGCCGGTTTCGGCAACTTCGACCACATGCATGCCACTATCAGACCATGAAGCTGGCCCGGCCGAACGTGTTCCATCCGCGCATCGTGCTGGCGTCGTGCCCGCAACTGGTCGACGGTGACGGCGACGACGACGGCCTGGTCGCCGCCCTGCGCAAACGGGGTCTGCACGCCCGGTGGATGTCCTGGGACGACCCGCAGACCGAGCAGGCCGACCTGGTGATCCTGCGTGCGGCTTGGGATTACGCCGAGCGCCGCGCGGAGTTCCTGGCCTGGACCGCCCGGGTGCGCAACCTGCTCAACGCTCCGGAGGTGGTGGCCTGGAACAGCGATAAGCACTACCTGGCCGACCTGGCCGCAGCCGGCATCCCGACGGTCCCGTCACACTTCATCGAGCCCGGCCAGGCCGTCGAACTCCCCGACGGCGAACTGGTGGTCAAGCCGGCGATCGGCGCCGGCTCCATCGACACCCTGCGCTTCGCCGACACTGCGCAGGCCGCCGCCCACGTCCACACGCTCCTGACTCAGAACCGCAGCGTGCTGGTGCAGCCCTATGACGCCCGCGTGGAGGACGGCGAGACCGCGCTGGTGTTCCTCGGCGGTGAGCAGTCGCACGCCTTCACCAAGGGGCCCATTCTGCCGCCGCAGGGGGAGCAGCCGGCGCTGGACGCCTCGGGCACCTACGCGCGGGAGTCCCTGACCCCCGCCGACCCGGACTTCGAGATATGGGAACTCGGGCACCAGGTGCTCGACGCCGCAGCTGCTCATCTGGGCATCCCGCGCACCGAATTGCTCTACGCCCGGGTCGATCTCATCGGCGGCCCGGACAGCGGCCCGGATAGCCCGACGCTGCTGGAGTTGGAACTGGTCGAGCCGTCGCTGGGCTGGCGCCAACTCGACGACGCCACCCGCGAGCTACGGCAGCGCGACTTCGCGCTGCAGGTCGAGACGGCGTGCGACCGCCTCGGGCTTGGTCCGCTGTCGCATCGACGCCCATAGCATCGCCGTGCCCGCGGTACAGGCGGCCGCACCGGCCACGTGGAACGCGACCAGGACGGCCGGCACCCCGGTGTGATACTGCACGAACCCGATCAGCCCCTGCGCGGCGACCAGCGCCAGCAGCACGCGAAGCCGGCGCATCACCGAGCCCGGGGCCGCCACCGCCAGCAGGCCGGCGATCAGTCCGATGAGCAGAGCGAAGTAGGCGACCATCCAGATCGCGTGCGCGTGGGCCAGGGAGACGATCTCCACCTCCAGGCGCGGTACCACCCGCTCCGGGCTCTTGTCCCCGGCGTGCGGACCGGCGCCGGTCACCAGGGTGCCGGTGATCAGCGTCGCGGTCAGCGCCACCGCGCTGGCAATGGTCAACATGCGCAACGGTTTCGGCACCACGGTCACCGGCAC
Organism: Mycobacterium sp.; assembly: GCF_044342925.1. Classification (GTDB taxonomy): domain Bacteria; phylum Actinomycetota; class Actinomycetes; order Mycobacteriales; family Mycobacteriaceae; genus Mycobacterium. The sequence continues at coordinate 16,919 of NZ_JBIIOV010000050.1, forward strand.
GCCGTCGTCGGGCTCGCCGATCTTGACGTACAGCAGCGCGGCCACCCACACCATCGCCATGGACACCAGCAGGTGGATTGCCACCGTCCACCACAGCAGCCCGGTCAGCACCGTGATGCCGCCGATCACCGCCTGCAGGATCGTCGACGCCGGCATCAACCAGGCGTAGAACAGCACCTCCCGGCGCCGGCGGGCGCGGGTGACGGCCAGCACCACCAGACCCGCGGTGATCACCACCGCGAAGGTGAGCAGCCGGTTGCCGAACTCGACGGCCTGATGGACGATCGGCACTTCGGCGTGCGGAACCGGGGTGAAGCTGCCCGGGAAGCACTGCGGCCAGGTGGGGCAGCCCAGGCCCGAGGCGGTGACCCGCACGACCGATCCGGTGACCGAGATCAGCGCCTGGGCCAGCAGCCCGGCCAGGGCAATCAGGCGCTGCACCCGCACACTCGGCAGGGGCAGCAGATCGACCACTCGCAGGAAGAACCGGCCCACGCTCACCAGGCGATCTTAATCAGATGAACCGGAACCAGCGCACGGCCGCCGCCGCGCACACCGCACCCCAGGCCGCCAGCACCGCAATGCCCACCCAGTCCACCGACACCGCGGTGGCCTGCGACAGCGCCTCGGTCATCGCCCCGGCCGGGGTCAGCCGCGCCACCCACGACAACGCGGCGGGGACAGTGCCGGTCTTCAGCGTCAGCGCGCCCAGCGCGGCGAAGACGAACCACAGCAGGTTGGCGATGGCCAGCACGATCTCGGCGCGCAGCGTCCCGCCCAGCAGCAGGCCCATGGCCACGAACGTCGCCGTGCCCAGCGCGATCACCACCGCGCCCAGCAGCAGGCCGGCTGGCTGTGGGCGCCAGCCCAGCGCCACGCCGATGCCGCCGAGCAGGATCGCCTGCAGGAACACCACCGTCACCACGGCCATCGCCTTGCCGGCGATGATGCCCCACACCGGCAGCGCGGTGGCGCCGAGCCGTTTGAGTGCGCCGTAGCGGCGGTCGAACGCCACCGCGATGGCTTGGCCGGTGAACGCCGTCGAGATCACCGCCAGCGCCATGATGGCCGGCACGAACACCGCCACCCGGTCGCCCCGGCTCGCACCGAACGAGCCCAGCGGCAGCAGCGTGAGCCCGATCAGCAACGTGATCGGGATGAACATCGTCAGCAACAGCTGTTCGCCGTTGCGCAGCAACAGTTTCAGCTCCAGCCCGTACTGGGCGCGCAGCATCGTACCGACGCTGGCCGGGCGCGGATCGGGGGTGAAGGTCCCCGCGGGGAAGAGTTGGGTCACGACCTCAGCTCCTTGCCGGTCAGGTCGAGGAACACGTCTTCGAGGCTGCGCTGCTCGACGCGCATGTCGGTGGCCAGGATGTTCAGCCGCGCGCACCACGCGGTCACCGTCGCCAGCACCTGCGGGTCGATCTTGCCCTCCACCAGATACTCCCCGGCGGTGACCTCGCTGACGGCATAGCCCTCGGGCAGCGCCGAGATCAGCAGCGCCAGCTCCAGTTTGCGCGGGGCGCTGAACCGCAGCTGATCCTCCGCGCCGCTGCGCATCAGTTCGGCGGGCGTCCCGGAGGCCACCGTCGAACCGTGGTCGATGATGACGATCCGGTCGGCGAGTTCCTCGGCTTCCTGCAACTGGTGTGTGGTGAGCACCACCGTCACACCGTCGCGGCGCAGCCCTTCGATGAGTTCCCACACCACCAGCCGGGCGTGCGCGTCCATGCCGGCGGTGGGCTCGTCGAGGAAAACCAGCTCCGGGCGGCCGACGATCGCGCAGGCCAGCGCCAGCCGCTGCTGCTGACCGCCGGAGAGCCGCCGGTAGGTGGTTTTGCGGACCTCGGTCAGCCCGAGGGTATCCAGCAGCCAGGCCGGGTCCAGCGGCTTGGCCGCATAGGAGGCGACGAGGTCGAGCATCTCCCCGGCCCGGGCCGCGGGGTAGCCG
>NZ_JBIIOV010000214.1:0-4834 GCF_044342925.1 Mycobacterium sp.
CAGTGCTCCTCACGACGGTCGGCTGAAATCTAACCCGGATGTGGTGGATGAGGCCATCGGCCGGGATGACGAATGTCTCGTCGACCAGCGCGGCCACCTGCCGGCTGCCGGCCCGCAGGCGGGTGATCACGGTGAAACGGGCGCGGACCTCGTCGCCGGAGACGGTGTACTGCGGCGACGTCGTGGCGGCGATGATCCGGTACTGAGGTCCGCCGGTGAGGCTGCGGCGCAGATGCTCTCCGGAGAACCCCGTCTTGACGCCCTGCTCCACCCGGGTGCACTCCGCGGCGAACGGCACCGAGTCGCCGTCATGGCTGACCAGCGCATCGATGTAGGCCTGCGCGGCCGCGACCCGCTCGGCTGCGGTCGGGCCCGCCAGCGTCAGATCCGCTCGATGATGGTGCCGGTGGACAGCGCGCCGCCCGCGCACATGGTGATCAGCGCGGTGCTCTGATCGGTGCGCTCCAACTCGTGCAGGGCGGTGGTGATGAGCCGGCTGCCGGTGCTGCCGACCGGGTGACCCAGGGCGATGGCGCCGCCGTTGACGTTGACCTTGTCCATATCGGCGTTGTGCACCTGCGCCCAGCTGAGCACCACCGAGGCGAAGGCCTCGTTGATCTCCACCAGGTCGATGTCGCCCATCGTCATCCCGGCCTTCTCCAGCACCCGCGCGGTGGACTGCACGGGTCCGTCGAGGTGGTAGTACGGCTCGGCGCCGACAAGCGCCTGGGAAACGATGCGGGCCCGCGGCTTGAGTCCGAGTGCGCGCGCTTTGTCCTCGTCCATCCACAGCACGGCGGCCGCGCCGTCGGAGATCTGCGACGACGTGCCGGCGGTGTGCAGTCCGCCCTCCATCACCGGCTTGAGCGCGGCCAAGCCCTCGGCGGTGGTGTCGCGCGGACCCTGGTCCCGGCTGACCGTGTGACGGTCGGCGGTGGGCTGCTTATCTCCATCCGATGCTCTTCGCGCAAGCGGCTCATCGACCCCGATGACCGGGGCCTCGACCGGCGAGATCTCCCGTTCGAAGCGGTGCTCGTCCCACGCCCGCTTGGCTTTCTGCTGGGAGATCAGCCCAAGGTGGTCGAGGTCGGCGCGGGTGATCCCGCGACGCTGGGCGATTCGCTCGGCGGCGGTGAACTGGTCGGGCATGTCGATGTCCCAGGAAGCGGCCCGGAGCCTGGAGCGGTCCGGCCCGGCATTCGCGCCGAGGCCGACCCGGCTCATGGCCTCGATGCCGCAGGCGATACCGACGTCGATCGCCCCGGCCGCGATCAGCCCCGCGATCAGGTGGTTGGCCTGCTGGGCGCTGCCGCACTGGCAGTCCACCGTGGTGGCGCCGACCTGCTCGGGCAGCCCCGCCGTCAGCCACGCTACCCGGGTGACGTTGTTGGACTGTTCGCCGAACTGGGTGACGCAGCCTCCGATGACCTGCTCCACCAGGCCGGGGTCGACGCCGGCCCTGTCCACCACGGCCTTCTGCACCGCGCCGAGGAGCTCGGTGGCATGCAGACCGGAAAGCCAGCCGTTGCGCTTGCCGATCGGGCTGCGGGTGGCCTCGACGATGACAGGATTGCCCATGCGGCCAGGCTAGAACACGTTTCAGTAGCCTGACAAGCAAGGTTGCCTGGGTGCCTTTTGTCAGCGGTAGAGGCATGTTTTACTGGCACTAGAACACGTCATAATTCTCAGGAGTACAGCCACGATGTCTAACTCGGGCGCCAGCCCCACTTTGCCGCACGGCTTCGACTTCCTCGACCCAGATCGAAACGTCGAACGGTTGCCGATCGAGGAGCTGGCCGAACTGCGCCGGGTGGCCCCGGTGTGGTGGTGCGAGCAGCAGATCGGCAAGGGCGGTTTCAACGACGGCGGCTACTGGGTGGTCACCAAGCACAAGGACGTCAAAGAGGTCTCGCGGCGCAGCGACGTCTATCACGCCGGCCCGAACACGGCGCTCCCGCAGTTCGCTGACGAGATGGTCCGCGAAGACATCGACATGCAGCGCATCATCCTGCTCAACATGGACGGCGAGCACCATGATCGCCTGCGCCGCATCATCTCTCGCGGCTTCACCCCGCGGGCCGTTGGGCGGTTGCGGGACGAGTTGACTCAGCGCGCCGAGCAGATCGTCAAATCCGCGGCGGCCGAGGGCGCCGGGGACTTCGTCGAGCAGGTCGCGTGTGAACTCCCTCTTCAAGTGATCGCGGGCCTTCTCGGGGTGCCGCAAGAAGACCGGGCGAAACTGTTCCGCTGGACCAACGAGATGACCGGGAACGACGACCCGGAGTTCGCTCATATCGACGCCCGAGCATCGTCGATGGAGTTACTCGCCTACGCCATGCAGTTGGCCGGAATCAAGGCCCAGAACCCCGGTGAGGACATCGTCACCGCGCTGATCAACGCAGACCTCGCCGGTGAGAAACTCGGCGACGACGAATTCGCCTTCTTCGTGCTGATGCTGGCCGTCGCCGGCAGCGAGACCACCCGAAACTCGATCACCCACGGCATGATCGCGTTCATCGACAACCCCGAGCAGTGGGAGCTTTACCGGCGGGAGCGACCGGCCACCGCCGCCGACGAGATCGTCCGCTGGGCCACCCCGGTCACCGCGTTCCAGCGCACGGCCGTGAAAGACACCGAACTGTCCGGCGTCCCGATCAAAGCCGGCCAGCGGGTGGTCATGTTCTACCGTTCGGCCAACTTCGACGAGGAGGTGTTCGACGACCCGAACACCTTCAACATCCTTCGCGACCCCAACCCGCATGTCGGATTCGGCGGCACCGGGGTGCACTACTGCATCGGCGCGAACCTCGCCCGGATGACCATCGACCTGATCTTCGGCGCCATCGCCGAGCACATGCCGGATCTCACACCGCTCGGCACCCCGGAACGGTTGCGGTCCGGCTGGCTCAACGGCATCAAACACTGGCAGGTCGACTACACCGGTTCGGCGTCCTGACACGGCGTTCTGGCACGAGGAGAATTCGGGTGGATTTCACTGCGGAGCCGGCTCAACAGGCCGTCGCCGACGTCGTCAACACGGTCCTGGACCGCGACAACTGTTGGGAGGCATTGGTTTCCGGCGGCGTGACGGCACTGGGTGTCCCCGAGCGACTCGGCGGCGACGGTGTCGGGCTGCCGGAGCTGACCACCGCGCTGACCGAGATCGGCCGGCACGCGACGATCTCTCCGGCGCTGGCGACGCTGGGTCTGGCGCTGATCCCGCTGCTGGACATGGCCAGTGCGACTCAGCAGGACCGCTACCTCGCCGGCGTGGCTCGGGGGGCCGTACTGACCGCCGCGCTCAACGAACCGGGTTCGGCGCTGCCGGAACGCCCCTCGGTGACCGTGGTTGGCGGGCGCCTCAACGGCACCAAGGTTGCCGTTCCCTACGCCGGCCAGGCGACGTGGATGCTGGTCAGCACCGACAGCGGCGTCATCGTGGTCTCTCCCGACGACGACGGCGTGCGGGTCACCAAGACTCCCAGTTCGTCCGGTGGCGACGAATTCGCGGTGGAGTTCCGCGATGTGGCCGTCGGCCCGGATGCGGTCCTGCGCGGGGATGTGCACCGGCTCAATCAGTTGGCTCTTGCGGCGGTCGGTGCTTTCGCGGCGGGCCTGGTGGCCGGGGCGGTGCGGCTGACCGCGGACTACGTGTCCAACCGGCACCAATTCGGCCGACCGCTGGCGACCTTCCAGAATGTGTCGGCACAGCTTGCCGACGTCTATATCGCCTCCCGCACAATGGGACTCGCGGCGTCATCGGTGGCGTGGCGGCTGTCCGAGGGTCGCGACGCCGACGAGGATCTCGATGTGATGGCCTACTGGCTGACCTCGCAGTTGCCGCCGGCCATGCAGACCTGCCACCACCTGCACGGAGGGATGGGCATGGACGTCACCTACCCCATGCACCGCTATTACGCCTCGGTCAAGGACCTCACCCGCCTGCTTGGCGGGCCCGCCCATCGCCTGGATCTCGTGGCGGGTCGCCACTAACTACTGAAGTGGAGCGCAATGTACATAGAACTCACGCCCGAACAGCGGCATCTGCAGGCCGAACTGCGCCAGTACTTCGCCACCCTGATCTCCGCTGACGAAGCCAAGGAGATGGAGACCGACCGGCACGGCAACGCCTACCGCGCCGTCATCAAGCGGATGGGCTCCGACGGCAAGCTGGGGGCCGGCTGGCCCAAGGAGTACGGCGGACTGGGCTACGGGCCCATTGAGCAGCAGATCTTCGTCAACGAGGCCGCCCGTGCGGACGTGCCGCTGCCGGCGGTGACGTTGCAGACCGTCGGGCCGACCCTGATGGTGTACGGCAACCAGGCGCAGAAGAAGAAGTTCCTGCCGGCCATCCTGGCCGGTGAGGTGCACTTCGCCATCGGTTACTCCGAGCCCGAGGCCGGCACCGATCTGGCGTCGCTGCGCACCTCCGCGGTGCGCCATGGTGACGAATACATCGTCAACGGGCAGAAGATCTGGACCACCGGCGGACACGACGCCGACTACGTCTGGCTGGCCTGCCGCACCGACCCGGAAGCGGCTAAGCACAAAGGCATTTCGATTCTCATCGTCGACACGACCGACCCCGGTTACTCGTGGACGCCGATCATCCTGTCCGACGGCGCCCACCACACCAATGCCACGTACTACAACGACGTGCGGGTGCCGGTTGACATGCGCGTCGGTGAGGAAAACGCGGGCTGGCGGCTGATCACCACCCAGCTCAACCACGAACGGGTCATGCTGGGCCCGGCCGGCAAGATCGCCGGGCTCTACGACCGGGTGCACGCGTGGGCGTCCAAGCCCGGCGGCGACGGGGTGACGCCCATCGACC
>NZ_JBIIOV010000215.1:0-4750 GCF_044342925.1 Mycobacterium sp.
CCCCATGCCATCCCACTCCAGGGCAGCCACACCCGCCACGGCAGCATCCAGCGCGGCGAACACCTCAGCCACCGAAGTCGAAAACATGTTCGAATAATAACGTGAGCCACCGACGCCCAGCCACCAGAACCATTGCGGCTGTGGATGAATCAGGAACTGGGGATAACCCCCGGCACCAGACTCAGCAGCAGATCCGGACCGAGCTGCTCGACGCCGTCGTAGCGCCACCGCAACGCGCCCACGATGCTGGCCACTCCGACGTCGTCGACGGCGGTCACCGGGCCGCCCAACAGAATCGGCGCCACGTAGGCCAGGATGCGGTGCACCACACCGGCGCGCAGGAACGCGCCGGCCACCGTCGGGCCGCCCTCCAGCAGCACGTCGGTGCGGTCGGCCAGCGCGCGCAGCACCTCGTGCGGGTCGCGGGTGCGCAGCAGCAGTGTGGGCGAATCACCATTGCGCACATGGTATTCCGGCGGCACCTCGCGTTCGCCGACGACCACCCGCAGCGGCTGCTGGGGCGCCGGTGTGCCGTCGGGCAGTCGGGCGGTCAGCGTCGGGTTGTCGACGAACACCGTTCCGGTGCCCACCATGATGGTGTCGGCCGCCGCCCGGCGGCGGTGCAGATCGGCCCGCGCCGCCTCGCTGGTGATCCACTGCGACGAGCCGTCGGCGGCGGCGCTGCGCCCGTCGATGCTGGTCGCGAATTTCCAGGTGACATGGGGCAGGCCGGTTTTCAGCTTGTGCAGCCACTCTCGCAGCGTCCCGGCGGCCACTTGCTCGGCGCACACCCCGCCGGTCACCGTCACCCCGGCGTCGCGCAGGCGGTGTGCCCCGCCGGCGGCCACCGGGTTGGGATCGGCGACGGCGTAGACCACGCCGGCCACCCCCGCGTGCAGCAGGGCGTCCACACACGGCCCGGTGCGGCCCTGGTGGTTACACGGCTCCAGGGTCACCACGGCGGTGCCGCCGGCAGCCCGCTCCCCCGCCGCCCGCAACGCCACCACCTCGGCGTGCGCACCCCCGACGGGTTCGGTGCCGCCGACGCCGACCACCGTACCGTCGGCGGCCAGAATGACCGCTCCCACAGGCGGATTGGGGTAGGTCGAGCCTTTGACGCGCTGCGCCTGCTCGATGGCCAGCGCCATCGCCTCGGTGATGGGCACCGTCACAGATGAAGGTGCGGTGAGACGGACCCGGCCTGGCGGCGCAGCGCCTCCACCGCGGCACCCGGATCACTGGCGCCGTACACCGCCGAACCGGCCACGAAGCAGTCCACGCCCGCCTCGGCCGCGGCCTCGATAGTGTCGGCGTTGATGCCGCCGTCGATCTCCACCAGGATGCTCAGCTCCCCGGAATCCACCAGCCGGCGCACCCGGGCCACCTTGTCGAGCACCTCGGGGATGAAGCTCTGCCCGCCGAAGCCGGGTTCGACCGACATCACCAGCAGGGTGTCGAAGTGGCGCAGGATCTCCAGGTAGGGGTCCAGCGGGGTGCCGGGCTTGATCGACAACCCGGCCTTGGCCCCGGCCGCGCGGATATCGCGGGCCACCGCGAGGGGATCGTCGGTGGCCTCGGCGTGGAAGGTGACGTTATAGGCGCCGGCCTCGGCGTACGGGGGCGCCCAGCGGCCGGGGTCGTCGATCATCAGGTGGCAGTCCAGCGGGATGTCGGTGGCCTTGAGCAGGCTCTCCACCACCGGCAGGCCCAGGGTGAGGTTGGGCACGAAGTGGGCGTCCATCACGTCGACGTGCAGCCAGTCCGAACCCTCGACGGCGGCGGCCTCCTCGGCCAGCCGGGCGAAGTCGGCGGACAGAATCGACGGGGCGATCATGGGCCTGGTCGGTGTAGCCATGGGTGTCACTGTAGGGCCCCGGCCACATCCACTGAGGAACCACGCAGAGGAAGTGCGAGTGAGCGTCTGCCTGGTTCCTCACTCAACACCGGGGAACCGGGGCACCCCTGCCCGCTCCACCCGCCGCTCGATATCAGTACTCCGGTGGCCGGCGAGCACTCTGATCCGGCGCCAGCCCATCTCGTCGATGTACTCAGAACGGGCAACGTCACCGCGGTACTGCCCGGTGTCGGTGCGATGCTGCTCGCCGTCGTACTCGACAGCCACCATGAATTCCTCCCAGCCCATATCGAGGTAGAAGCGCGGAAAGCCGCCCGGTCCCGGCACCGGGATCTGAGTTCGCGGACGGGGAAAGCCGGCGTCGATGAGCAGCAGCCGCAACCAGGTCTCCTTCGGCGACTGCGCACCGGCGTCGATGAGGTCGAGCATCTGCGGTACCCGTCGCCGACCTCGGACGTGCGGATGCAGCTCCAGAACCCCGTCCAGTTCGGCGGCGGCGAAACCTGTCGCACGCGCCAGCGCGTCGAGGCGTTGGAGCGCGCTGACGCGGGAGCCGCGGCGGGCCAGGTCGAAGGCGGTCCGCTGCACGGTCGTGACGGCCATCCCTCGTATTCGCACAATCTCGCCGTCGAGGAGCGAGTCACGCCGGGTGATCACGCCGGCCGGCGACTTGTTATGGGCCAGGTTCAGCTCGATCGGCGCGGCCGGGTCGACCCATTGCGCCCCGTGCAATGCCGAGGCGGCCCAGCCGCTGACCACGCCCCGACGCCCAGACCAGAGCCACGCCGCGATGATCCGGTCGGCCAGTGAAAGCGGCGTCAGCCTCGGCGCGTAGACACCCGGCAACAGCCGCCGGTGGTGTGCGGCCAGCTCGTAACGGCTGACCTCGCCTGCTGCCAGCGCCTCACCGGCGCTGAACACACCCACATTGCGTGACCGTGCCAGGTTCGCCCGCATGGGCTCCTCGCCGATCCACAGCCCACGCTTGCCGCATCGATCGAGGAACCACGCAGACGAAGAGCGAGTGGGCGCCTGCGTGGTTCCTCACTCAACGCTGGTTCTTGCGCAGCGCGGCGGCGAACATCGCGTCGGTGCCGTGCCGATGCGGCCACAGCTGCACGTACGGCCCAGTGCCGAGGTTCTCGACGGGTGCGAACAGCTCCCGGGTGTCCAGGGCGGTCACCGGCTGGCGGCCCTCGCGCCCGTCCCGGCGCGACTTCGGCCGCAGCGCGTCCGACACCACCCCGACGGTCTCGACCAGGTGCGGGGAGCAGGTGGCGTAGAGCACCACCCCACCGGGGCGGACCAGCCGGATCGCCGAGGCCAGCAGTTCGCGCTGCAGTTTGCTCAGCGCCGGAACGTCGGCGGGGGTGCGCCGCCAGCGGGCTTCCGGGCGCCGGCGCACGGGGCGTCGACCAGCACCCGGTCGAAACTGTCTGACGCAAGGCCGGTTTCGCGGCCGTCGACCCGCAGCACCGCAACGTCCAGGCCGGTGGTGTTCTGCTCGACGAGCTCGGCGCGACGCTCGTTGGGCTCCACCGCCGTGACCGTCGCGCCCCGCTCAGCGGCGATGGCCGCCATCAACGCCGTCTTGCCGCCGGGCCCGGAGCACAGGTCCAGCCAGCGGCCGCCGTCCGGGCCGTCCAGCGGCGCCAGGGTCAGCGCCCGGGCCACCAGCTGGCTGCCCTCGTCCTGCACCAGCGCCTGCCCGTCGCGCAGCGCGGCCAGCCGACCCGGGTCACCGCCGGAGAGGTACACCGCATACGGCGAATACCGGCCCACCTCGCCGTGCACCGCCTGCGCCAGATCCGCGGCGCTGAGCACCCCGGGCCGGGCGGCCAGATGCACCCCGGGTCGGGCGTCGTCGGCGGCCAAGGCGGCGTCCAGCTCACCGGCGGAAGCACCCAACGCGTCGGCGAAGGCCTGCGCGATCCAGCGCGGGTGGGCGTGCACGAAGGCGGCGTGGCCCACCGGATCGCTGGGGGCTAGTTCGGCCACCCAGGACGCCTCGTCGCGCCCGGCGATGGTGCGCAGCACCCCGTTGACGAATCCGGCTCGGGCGGTGTCGAATTCGACGCCGGCCTGCTCGACGGTGGTGGACACCGCGGCGTGCACGGCGACGTTGGTCCGCAGCAGCTGATAGGCGCCCAGCCGCAGCAGATCCAGCAGCACCGGGTCGATCTGCTCCACCGGGCGGCCCGCCGCGGCGACGATGACCGCGTCCAGCAGCCCGCGGGCACGGCAGGCGCCGTAGGTCAGTTCGGTGGCGAACGCGGCGTCGCGGCCGTGGATGCCCCGCTCGGCCAGCAGCGCCGGCAGTGCCAGGTTGGCGTAGGCGTCACGCTCGGAGACCGCGCGCAGGACGTCGAAGGCGGCGCGGCGCGCCGGGTCCAGCTGGGCGCGGGGCCGGCGGCGCTGCGGCGGACGGCCGGTGCCCGGTTTGCGCGGGTCGCGCTGCGGTCGAGTCATGAGGCGGCCGCTTCGTCGCCCAGCCGCGCCCCGCGCGCCCAGTCCGCCGCGGCCATCGGCTTCTTGCCGGGCAGCTGCACCGTGCCCAGCACCACGGCGTGCGAGCCGGTGCCCACCCGGACGCCGGCGCGCTGCACCTGAATCCGGCCGGGCGGCAGGGGATCTCCGGCGGCTTCTCCGGCGGTGTCGACGGTGACCGGGCCGACCTTGACCCGCAGGTCGCCGATCATGGTCCACGCGCCGGGGTCGGGGGTGACCGAGCGGATCCGCCGGTCGACGACGTGCGCGGGCAGGTCCCATCGCACCCGGGCGGAGTCGACGGTGATCTTCGGGGCGATGCTGACGCCGTCGGCGGCCTGCGGTACCGGCTGCAGCGAGCCGTCGGCGATGCCGTCCAGGGTGGCTTCCAGCAGGCCGGCGCCGGCG
>NZ_JBIIOV010000053.1:0-18244 GCF_044342925.1 Mycobacterium sp.
TCGCGCAAGCGCTCATCGCTGAACCTCTCCGCTCTTCGCGCAAGCGCTCATCGCTGAACCTCTCCGCTCTTCGCGCAAGCGCTCATCGCTGAACCTCTCCGCTCTTCGCGCAAGCGCTCATCGCTGGGGCCCTCCATACGGTGCGATCCAGATGCCTTCGACGCCGTCGTCCTCGGCCAGGCGCACCTTGACGTTCTCGCTGCGGGAGGTCGGAACGTTCTTGCCGACATAGTCTGCGCGCAGCGGCAACTCGCGGTGACCGCGGTCGACGAGCACCGCCAGCTGGATGGCTTTGGGCCGGCCGATGTCGCGCAGCGCGTCCAGCGCCGAGCGCACCGAGCGCCCGGTGTAGAGCACGTCGTCGACCAGGATCACCAGAGCGCCGTCGATCCCGCCGGCCGGGATGGAGGTCTCCCCCAGCGCCCGGGGCGGCTTGAAGTCCAAATCGTCGCGGTAGAGCGTGATGTCCAGACCACCCTGATCGACGGTGACATCGGCGAATTCGTGAATCTTCTCGGCGAGCCGGCGCGCCAGAGTGACTCCGCGGGTGGGGATGCCCAGCAGCACCAGCCGCGGCGCATCGGGGCCGTCCAGGGCGGTCTTCTCGATGATCTGGTGGGCGATGCGGGAGACGGTTCGGCCGACGTCCGCATCGGACATGAGCTCCCGGTCGGCGGTGTCCACCAGTGACCAGACCTCCTTCCCCGCCTCACCGGACGGATCGTTAAAGGATGTCGATTGCTCCGAAGGGTAGCACCCCCGGTTGCGTAGACTCGCGCCGGTGAGTCTCGCCGAGAACCGGTCCTCGATCACCCAGGCGGTCGACGCCGGTCTGCTGGCCGGTGCGGTGACGCTGGTGTGGCATCGCGGAGAAGTGCTGCAGGTCAACGAGATCGGGTACCTCGACGTCGAGGCCGGGCAGCCGATGCAGCGGGACACCATCTTCCGGATCGCCTCGATGACCAAGCCGGTCACGGTCGCGGCGGTGCTGGCACTGGCCGAAGAGGGCAAGCTGTCGATCGACGACCCGATCACCCGGTGGCTGCCGGAGATGGCCGACGTGCGGGTGCTGGCCGAACCGTCCGGCCCGCTGGACCGCACCGTGCCGGCGGTCCGGCCGATCACCGTCGAAGACCTGATGAGCCACCGCGGCGGGCTGGCTTACGCCTTCTCGGTGGGCGGTCCGATCGGCCGCGCCTACACGCAGGTGTCCCCGCGTCAGGACCCCGACCACTGGCTGGCCGAGATCGCCGCGCTGCCGCTGGTGCACCAGCCCGGCGAGCGGATGACCTACAGCCACGGCACCGAACTGCTGGGCATCATCGCCGCCCGGATCGAAGGCAAAGGCCTGCAGGAGGTGCTGTCCGAGCGGGTCTTCGAGCCGCTGGGCATGTCCGACACCGGCTTCTGGATGGCGCCGGAGAAACGCGCGCGCGGGGCGACCATGTACCGCCTGGATCAGCACGGTGCCCTGCACCACGACGCCATGGGGCCAGTGCCGGTGCGGCCACCCCGGTTCTGCCAGGGCGGCTCCGGCCTGGTCTCCACCGTCGACGACTACCTACGGTTCGCCCGGATGCTGCTGGGCGGCGGTGAGGTGGACGGGGTGCGACTGCTCAGCGAGGACTCGGTGCGGCTGATGCGCACCGACCGGCTGACCGACGAACAGAAAGGCCAGCCCTTCCTCGGGGCGCCGTTCTGGATTGGCCGCGGGTTCGGGCTGAATCTGTCGGTGGTCACCGACCCGCAGAAGTCAGGCCTGCTCTTCGGCCCCGGCGGCGCGGGCAGCTTCGGCTGGCCGGGTGCGTACGGCACCTGGTGGCAGGCCGACCCGGCCAACGACCTGATCCTGATCTACCTGGTCCAGAACTTCCCGGACTTCACCTCGGCCGCGGCGGCGGTGGCCGGGAACACCTCGTTCGCCCGATTGCAGTCGGTGCAACCGAAGTTCGTGCGGCGGACCTACGCGGCGCTGGGACTGTAGGGCGAACCTAGCTCTCGGTGTCGGCGTGCGGCGCGGCACCGCGCACCGCCTCAGCGGCGGCCCGGATCTGCGGGGTCACCAGCATCACCTGGCCCAGCACACCGTTGACGAAGCCCGGCGAGTCGTCGGTGGACAACTCCTTGGCCAGTTCGACAGCCTCGTCGACGGCCACCGGCTCGGGAACGTCGTCGGCGTGCAACAACTCCCACACCGCCACCCGCAACACCGCGCGGTCCACGGCGGGCAGCCGCTCCAGCGTCCAGCCCTGCAGATGCGAACTGATCAACTCGTCGATGTGCGCGCGGTGTTCGGTGACGCCGTGCGCGACGGTCGCGGTGTACGGATTCAGTGGCGACACATCAGGGTTCGTCTCGGCCAGCGCCGAGCGCAAGTCGGCGGCTTCGGCCGCGGTGATACCCCGCGCCTCAGCCTCGAACAGCAGGTCGACGGCGCGCTTGCGCGCCTGGTGTCTGCCTTTATCGCCCTTGCGTTCAGGCACAGGACATCGAAAGATCAGGCATTCACTCGACCCAGGTAACTGCCGTCGCGCGAATCGACCTTCAGCTTGTCGCCGATGTTGATGAACAGCGGCACCTGAATCTCCGCGCCGGTTTCCAGCGTCGCCGGCTTGGTGCCGGCGCTGGAACGATCGCCCTGCAGTCCCGGCTCGGTGTGGGCCACGACGAGTTCGACGGAGACCGGCAGCTCCAGGTACAGCGGGGCGCCCTCGTTGAACGCGATCTGGACGGGCATGCCCTCCAGCAGGAACCCGGCCGAGTCGCCGACCAGCCCCTCCGGCAGCGGGTGCTGCTCGTAGTCCTGGCTGTCCATGAACACGAAGTCGCTGCCGTCGCGGTAGAGGTAGGTGGCGTCGCGGCGGTCCACCGTGGCGGTCTCGACCTTGACCCCGGCGTTGTAGGTCTTGTCGACCACCTTGCCGGTCAGCACGTTCTTGAGTTTGGTGCGCACGAAGGCCGGCCCCTTACCGGGCTTGACGTGCTGGAACTCGATGATCTGCCAGAGTTGCCCGTCGATGTTCAGCACGAGGCCGTTCTTGAAGTCGGCAGTGGTCGCCACGGTCGTCGTTCTCCTGCGGTTGGTTCCGGGATTGCCGTCCGGTCGGTACCTGCCGGACGAGCGGGATCAGCGGAGCTTACCCGTGGCGGTTCGGCGCGGCCGAATCCGGTGGTGGTCGCCGGGTGCGACTCTAAACTCGCGGCATGGTGGCCGAAACGATGCGGGCGATGGCGTACAGCCGGTACGGGGGCAACGAGGTCCTGGAGCTGATGGACCTTCCGATGCCCAAGGTCGGCCCCGGCGAGGTGCTGGTTCGGGTCCGTTCGGCGTCGGTGAACCCGGTGGACTGGAAGATCATGGCCGGCGGCCTGGACGCTCTGATGACGTCGGTGTTCCCGATCGTCCCGGGCTGGGACGTCTCGGGCGTGGTCGAGAAGGTCGGCATCGACGTTCCGGAGTTCAGCGCCGGTGACGCCGTTCTGGCCTATAACCGCAAGGATTTCGTCCATGACGGAACCTTCGCCGAATTCGTCTCGGTTCCGGTGCGCAGTCTGGCCGCGAAACCGCCCAGCATCGGCTGGCATGAGGCGGCCGCCCTGCCGCTGGCGGGGCTGACGGCCTATCAGGTGCTGACCAGGCTGGGCGCCGACCGCGGTCAGACCGTCCTGATCCACGGCGCCGGTGGCGGCGTCGGGTCCATGGGCGTGCAGATCGCCGCCAGCATGGGACTGCGGGTGTTCGGAACGGCGTCGACGGCCAACCACGACCGGATCCGCGCGCTGGGCGCCGAGCCGGTGGCCTACGGCGACGGCCTCGCCGAGCGGGTGCGTGCCCTGGCCCCCGGTGGAGTCGACGTGGTGGCCGACTTCGTCGGTGGGGTGCTCGATGCCACGGTGGCGGTTCTCGCGCCGGGTGGCCGGCATGCCTCCATCGCCGACGATTCCGTCATCGGGGCGGGCGGCAGCTGGATGTGGGTGCGGCCCAGCGCCACCGACCTGACCCACCTTGCGGCGCTGGTCGAGTCCGGCGACGTGCAGGTACCGATCGCCGGTGTCTTCGACCTCGACCAACTTCCCGAGGCGTTCGACGCCAGCAGGGGCGGACGCACCCAGGGCAAGCTCGTCGTGCGGGTGTCGGCTGACTGAGTGCCCGCGGTTAGTCGAGAACGATCAGCTCCTTGGGGAACCGGCTCAGCATCTCGGGTCCTGCGGCGCTGACCACCAGGGTGTCCTCGATACGGACGCCGCCCCGGCCGGGCACGTAGACGCCGGGTTCCACGGTCACCACAGCGCCGGCCCGCAGTGTGCCGGCGGCGGCGGCACCGATTCCCGGCGCTTCGTGGATCTGCAGCCCGACGCCATGCCCCAGTCCGTGCCCGAAGTGCTCGCCGTAGCCGGCGTCGGCGATCAGCCGGCGCGCGGCGCCGTCGACCTCGGCCAGCGCTGCGCCCGGCTGGGCGGCGTCCAGCCCGGCCTGCTGCGCCGTCGACACCAGTTCGTAGATCTCGCGCTGCCAGTCGGCGCCGGCGCCCAGGACGAAGGTCCGGGTCATATCCGAGTGGTACCCGTCGACCAGGGCGCCGAAGTCGATCTTGACGAAGTCACCGGGCTCCAGCACCGCATCGGTGGGCCGGTGGTGCGGTACCGCGGAGTTCGGCCCGGCCGCGACGATGGTGTCGAACGACGGCCCGTCGGCGCCGTGGTCGATCATCAGCGCCTCCAATTCGCGGCCGACCGCCCGCTCGGTGCGGCCGGGCCGCAGGCCGCCGTCGGAGATCAGCCGGGTCAGCGCGGCGTCGGCCGCCTCGCATGCCCGGCGCAGTACCGCCACCTCGCCGGTGTCCTTGACTTCGCGCAGCGCTTCCACGGCGCCCGGGGCCCGCACCAGCTCTGCCGCGCCGGACAGCTCATCGGACAGCGCGTCGAAGCCGTCGACGGTGACGACATGGCTTTCGAAGCCGATCCGGCGTGCGCCGGCGGCCACCGCCCGACCCATCAGGTGGCGTCCGCACGCCCGCTCGATGGCGGTGTGCAGATCCGGCGCCTGCCGGGCGGCCTGGGTCCGGTAGCGCGAGTCGGTGGCCAGAACCGGCGGCGTGTCGCCGGCGAACACCAGAAGGGCGGCGTTCGAGCCGGTGAAACCGGTCAGATACCGGACGTTAACCAGGTCGGTTATCAGAAGCGCATCGAGTTCGTCAGCGGCCAGACGGGCGGCCAGCCGGTCGCGGCGCCGGCAATGTGTCACGGTGGGTCACGGTACTCGCTAGGCTGATGCCCCATGACAACCTGGTTACCGCGCGGACTGGTGTTCGCGGCCGGGATGGTGGTGCTCCGGCTGGTCCAGGGCACGCTCATCAACGCCAATCCCACCAACGCGGGAGCCATCAGCTTCGGCCTGTGCGGGCTGTTCGCGGTAGGTGCCTTGATCTGGGGTCTTATCGACGGCATGGCCGACGCCCGCGCCAACGAGGATCCGGACCGCCGCCGCGATCTGGCGATGCGCTGGCTGCTGGCCGGACTGGTCGCCGGTGTGCTCAGCGGTCTGGCGACCTTCATCATCTCGCTGTTCTACAAGGCGGTCTACGTCGACGGTCTGGGGCCGGAAGTCGTCGTGTTCCCCGCCTTCACCTGCCTGCTCATCTTCATCCCGGCGATGTTCGCGGTCGCGGTCGGCCGGTGGCTGGTGGACCGCAAGCGTCCGCCGAAGCCCCGCACGCGGATGCCCGGAACCCCGCGCGACGACGTGTTCGAGGCGGCTCGCGCCGAGGACCCGAACGAGAAGTACGCCACGGTGGGTCGCACCGAGATCAACTGGCGGCAGGACGCCCGCGAGGCGGTCCGCGACGAGCACGACGTGGTTCAGAAGGCCAAGTGGAAGCTCAACCGCGACGACTAGCGATCAGCTCGCTGCTGCGAGGTAGCGCAGCGCCAGCAGGTAACCCTGCACACCCAGCCCGACGATGACCCCGGTGGCCACACTGCTCAGGTAGGAGTGGTGCCGGAACTCTTCGCGGGCATGGACATTCGAGATATGCACCTCGATCAGCGGGGCCCGCAGTTCCGCGCACGCGTCGCGTAGCGCCACCGAGGTGTGCGTCAGCCCGCCGGCGTTGAGGATCACCGGGTCGCCCGCGTCGGCGGCGGCGTGCACCCACTCGATCAGCTGAGCCTCGCTGTCGCTCTGCCGCACCACCGCGTCCAGGCCCAATTCGGCGGCCTGGGCCTCGATCATCGCGACCAGGTCGTCATGGGTGGTGCTGCCGTACACCTGCGGTTCGCGCCGGCCGAGCCGGCCCAGGTTCGGGCCGTTGAGGACGATCACCGTGCTCATGTCCTAAGCCTCCTGTCCGTTGGGCCGCGACATCTCCGCGTAGGCGGCGGCCACCAGGGCCGGGTCGGGGCCTTCCAGGCGGCCGGGTTTGGCCAAGCCGTCGAGCACCACGAAACGCAGTGTGCCCGAACGGTTCTTCTTGTCCCCGGCCATGTACTTCAGCAGTTCGGGCAGCGCGTCGGGGTCGTAGGACACCGGCAGACCCAGGGCCGTCAGGATGTCGCGGTGGCGCCGTACGGTGGCGTCGTCCAGCCGGCCGGCCAGCCGGCCCAGCTCGGCGGCGAAGACCAGTCCCACCGAGACGGCCGCGCCGTGCCGCCACCGATAGCGCTCGCGGCGCTCGATCGCATGCCCCAGGGTGTGGCCGTAGTTGAGGATCTCCCGCAGCGCCGACTCCTTCTCGTCGGCCGCCACCACGTCGGCTTTGACCTGGATTGACCGCCGGACGAGTTCGGGCAACACCGGCCCGGCCGGGTCTACGGCGGCCTGCGGGTCGGCTTCGATGAGGTCGAGGATCACCGGGTCGGCGATGAACCCGGCCTTGACCACCTCGGCCATGCCGGCCACCAGTTCGTTGCTCGGCAGGGTGTTCAGCAGTTCCAGATCCACCAGGACGGCGGCGGGCTGGTGAAACGCGCCGACGAGGTTCTTGCCGGCGTCGGTGTTGATGCCGGTCTTGCCGCCGATGGCGGCGTCCACCATCGCCAGCAGCGTGGCGGGCACGTGCACGATGTCGACCCCGCGCAGCCAGGTGGCCGCGGCGAAGCCGGCGACGTCGGTGGCCGCGCCGCCGCCGAGGCTGACGACGGCGTCCTTGCGGTCGACACCGATGCGGCCCAGGACCTCCCAGATGAAGGCCACCACCGGCAGGTCCTTGCCGGCTTCGGCGTCCGGCAGTTCGATGCGGTGGGCGTCGATTCCCTTGCCGGACAGCTGTTTGCGGATGGCCTCGGCGGTGTCGGTGAGCACCGGCTGGTGCAGGATCACCACCTTGTTGCGCGCCCCGAGCAGCTCTTGCAGCCGATCGATCACGCCGGTCCCGATGAGCACCGGGTAGGGCGGATCGACGGCGACCTCGATGGTCACGGGCTCATGCACGGGCACACTCATTTCCGCAGTCCTGCGCGACGGGCCAGGGTGGCCGGGGTGACGGGGCCGGACTCAGCCGGGGCCTCGGGTTGTGGCGCGGAGCCGGGGGCCGCATCCGCAGTCGCGGACTTTGGATCGGACGCGGCGCCACCGTCGATGACCCTGCGCCACGGCGCACGGCGGCGTCGCGGCGGCTCCGGGTCCTCCAGCCGGCCGACGATGTGGCGGACCACCGCGCCGGGATTGCGCCGGTTGGTGTTGATGCGGATGGTCGCCAACCGGCGGTAGAGCGGCACCCGGCGGTTCATCAACTCGCGATACTTCTCGGCGCGGTCCGGCCCGGCCAGCAGCGGGCGCACCGTGCTGCCGCTGGTGCGCCGAACCCCTTCGGCCGCACTGATTTCCAGGTACACCACGGTATGGCCGACAAGGGCCTCGCGGACCCCCTCGGTGGTCACCGCACCGCCGCCCAGCGACAGAACCCCGTCGTGGTCGCGCAGCGCCTCGCGGATCACCTGCTCCTCCAACTGCCGGAACGCGGCTTCCCCGTCGGTGGCGAAGATGTCGGCGATGGTGCGCCCGGTGCGTCGCTCGATCTCGGCGTCGGTGTCGAGCAGGGTCAGTCCCAGGGCTTTGGCGAGCCGACGCCCGATGGTTGATTTACCCGAGCCGGGCAGCCCGACCAGCACGGCCTTCGGCGCCATCCTCCCTACCCCGACAGCCGGACCGAATCAGATCCGAAGGTTTCGCGTTCGGCGACCGCCCGCAGGTAACCCTCGATATTGCGCCGAGTCTCGACCAGCGAGTCGCCGCCGAACTTCTCCAGCGCGGCACGTGCCACCACCAGAGCGACCATGGCCTCCACCACCACACCGGCGGCCGGCACCGCGCACACGTCGGAGCGCTGGTGGATCGCATGCGCCTGCTCACCGGTGGCCATGTCGACGGTGGCCAGCGCCCGGGGCACCGTGGAGATCGGCTTCATCGCCGCCCGCACCCGCAGCGGCTGGCCGTTGGTCATGCCGCCCTCCAGCCCACCGGCCCGGTTGGTGGAGCGCACCACGCCGTCGGGGCCGGGATACATCTCGTCATGGGCGGCACTGCCGCGGCGGCGGGCGGTCTGGAAACCGTCGCCGATCTCGACCCCCTTGATGGCCTGAACGCCCATCACCGCGGCGGCGAGTTGGCTGTCGAGCCGGTCGTCGCCGCTGGTGAACGAACCCAGGCCCACCGGAAGCCCGTGCACGACGACCTCGACGACACCGCCGAGGGTGTCGCCGTCCTTCTTGGCCGCCTCGATCTCGGTGATCATCGACTGCTCGGCGCCCGTGTCGAAGGCGCGCACCGGGCTGTCGTCGATGCGCGGCAGGTCGGCCGGAGTCGGCGCCGGCCCGTCGTACGGGGTGGACGCACCGATGGAGACGACGTGCGAGAGCACCTCGACACCGAGGGCCTGACGCAGGAACGCCCGCGCGATGGTCGCCGCGGCGACCCGGGCAGCGGTCTCCCGGGCGCTGGCCCGTTCCAGCACCGGACGGGCGTCGTCGAAGCCGTACTTGAGCATGCCCGCGTAGTCGGCGTGGCCGGGCCGGGGCCTGGTCAGCGGCGCGTTGCGGGCCACCTCCAGCGCGGCGGGGTCGACGGGGTCGGACGCCATCACCGTCTCCCATTTGGGCCATTCGGTGTTGCCGATCTCGATGGCGATCGGGCCGCCCAGGGTGCTGCCGTGGCGCACCCCGGCCAGCACGGTGACCTCGTCCTGTTCGAACTTCATCCGGGCGCCGCGGCCGTAGCCCAACCGGCGCCGGGCGAGTTGGGCGCCGATGTCGGCGGAGGTGACCTCGACGCCGGCGACCATGCCCTCGACCACGGCAACCAGGGCGCGGCCGTGGGATTCGCCCGCGGTGATCCATCGCAACACGCCGATCATCTTCCCATGTCGGGCTGGCCATGACCGAATCCACCGACCTGCTCGCCGCGCCGCATCCGGGCATGCGGGCGAGACTGTCGGCGACCTAACAGTTTTGGGCGGGCCCGCAGATGGACATAAAGAGGGAATGACCACAGCCCACGCGGGCCGCGATCCGCGCTGCCTTACCGAGGGGAACCGGACCGTGAGCGCGTTGGAGCGGCGTCGACCACCCGATCACCGACGCCGCAGCAGCCGATCCGGACGGCGGCTGAGCCGCTCAGAGCAGGACCAGCGCCGCTGCGGCCAGCGTGGCCGCGCACATCGACGGCCCGTGCGGCACCGCGCGTCCGCGCCGGCACAGGACCCCACCACGCCACAGTGCCCAGACGGTGCCCACCACCGCGGTGAGCAGCGGGGCGCCTAGCGCCGCCAGCACCCACACGTCCACGCCGAGGGCTCCGGTCAGGGCACCGGTGCCCAGCGCCAGCTTCACGTCGCCGCCGCCCATACCGGCCGGACTGCACAGGTGCACCAACAGGTAGAGCCCACCGAGCGTCGCCGCGCCGAGCAGAGCGGGCACCCCGCGGCCGGCCAGCCCGGCCGCGGCCAGGATCACCGCGGCGCCGGTCAGTGTCAGGGTGTTGGGGAGTCGCCGCTGCCGCACGTCGATCACCGACAGTGTTAACGACCAGGCGACCACGGCGGTACTGCCGGCAGCCGCGATGATTCCCATGCCGGGACGTTAAGTCAGAGCGGCCGCCATCTGCTCTCGCGGCGCCGGCCGCCCTGTGAATTGTTCGACCTGGGTGAAGGCCTGGTGCAGCAGCATCTGCACCCCGCTGATGACCTCGCCGCCGGATGCGGCCACCGCCTGGGCCAGCGGGGTCGGCCACGGGTCGTAGATGGCATCCAGCAGCAACGGGACCCTGGCGAAGGTGCGGGCGAAATCCGCCGCGGCGTCGGCCGGGATGGTGCTGACCAGCACGTCGGCCCGTTCCGCGGCGGTCGCGGCGTCGGCGGTGGCGCAGTACGACGTCGCCGCGCCCAGCCGGGTGCCCACCCGCACCGACTGCGCGGCCTTCTCGCGGCTGCGCGCCACCACCACGATCTGTCCGACGCCCAGGGCGGCCAGTCCCGCCACGGCGGCCGGCGCGGTTCCGCCGGAGCCCAGCACGACCGCCCGGCGCAGCCCGCCGCGCCCCGCGGTGCGCTCGGCAGCGTGCTGCAGGGCCCCGGCCACCCCGTCGATGTCGGTGTTGTCGGCCCGCCAGCCGGTGGGCGTGTGCACCAGGGTGTTGGCCGAACCGACCAGCTCAGCCCGCGCGGTGCGTTCGTCGGCCACAGCCAGGGCGGCGAACTTGCCGGGCATGGTGACCGAGAGTCCCACCCATTCCGGGCCCAAACCGCGTACCAGAGAGGGCAATTCGTCGGCGGTGCACTCGATGCGCTGATAGGTCCAGTCATCCAGACCCAGCGCTCGGTACGCCGCCAGGTGCAGCTGCGGTGAGCGGGAATGCGCGACGGGTGAGCCGAGGACGGCCGCCTTGCGCGCCGTCACGGTATTACCGCCCGGAATTGAGGAAGCCGCTGTCGAGCGCCTTGTCCCGGTTCGCCAGGTGTTCCTGATAGTCGCTGGTGAACAACGTGGTGCCGTCGGAGTCGATGGTCACGAAGTAGAGCCAGTCCCCCGGCTCGGGCCTCTCTGCCGCCGCCAGCGCGTCCACGCTGGGCGAGCAGATCGGCGTCGCCGGCAGACCCGGCATGGCGTAGGTGTTCCACGGCGTTTCCCTGGCCCGGTCCTCGTCGGTGGTGGCCACTTCCTGGCGTTCCAGCGGGTAGTTGACCGTGGAATCGAATTCCAGGCGGTCATAGTCGCTGGCCAGCCGGTTGTAGATCACCCGGGCCACCTTCGCGAAGTCGGCGGGCTGGGCCTCCTTCTGCACCAGCGAACCGACGATGAGCACCTCGTACGGCGAGATGTTCAGCGCCTTGGCGGCATCGAGAATGCCGCTCTTGGCGTACTGCTCACCGCTCTCGGCGACGAGCTTGGCGAGGATCTCCTTCGGCGCGGACGACGGGTTGATGTTCCAGGTCCCCGGCGCGATCAGACCCTCCAGGCGCCGGTGGCTCTGCCCCATGGCTCCTGCCCCCTTCAGCGCCCACTCCGGCACGTTCAGCGACTGCAGCGTCCCGTCCTCGGCGGCGGCCTTCAGATCCTGGGCCGACACGCACTTCTTGGTGCCGTTGAGGTTCACGCAGCTGGCATCGGAGATCAGCGAGAAGATGCCCGGATTCACCGAGCCCGCACCGATCGGGGTGATGTCGTCGAGCTGCTTGCCCTCGGGGATGACGAGTTTGCCCACCCGCGACGTCGGGTCGGTGAGCTTCTTGACAGCGGTGGCCGCCGGAATCTCGGTGCGCAGCTTGTAGAAACCCGGCTGAATCGCGGCCAGGTCGGAGTTACCCGACGCCGCCGAGATGAACATTCCGAC
This sequence comes from Mycobacterium sp., assembly GCF_044342925.1. Classification (GTDB taxonomy): domain Bacteria; phylum Actinomycetota; class Actinomycetes; order Mycobacteriales; family Mycobacteriaceae; genus Mycobacterium. The sequence goes on from NZ_JBIIOV010000053.1 coordinate 11,825, forward strand.
GTCAGCGATGACGCCCCTATCGACCAGATCCTGGGCGATCACCGAGCCGGAATCGCCCGGGTGGACCTCGACGACGATGTCTTCCTTGCCCTCGCCGGTGAAGTCGCTGGGCATCGTGGGACCACTGCCGAAGAGCTTGGGTCCCAGCAACCAGACCGCCAGCGCGGCGGCCAGCGCCAGACCGATCAGGATGGCGATCCGGCCATTACGCCGGTTGCCCGCCTTGTGTGCCTCGACGGTTTGCCGGCGCGTGCCGACGGCCACCGGCTCGGCTCGCCCGGGTTGGACATCTTCAGGTTTCACGTCGTCGGGCATCTCACTCTCTCACCGTCGTGGCCGCACCGCGGCGTCCGTCAATAGCCGCACCGCGGCGTCCGTCAAGCCAGCCCTGCAGAATTGCCACGGCGGCAGCCTGGTCGATCATTCCCCGTTGCTCTTTGGCGCGAACACCGGACTCCCGCAGCGATCGCGTCGCGCTCACGGTAGTCAGCCGCTCGTCGGCCATCCGGACCGGCACCGGAGCGATCCGCCCCGCCAGCGCTTCGGCCACCGCAACCGCGTCGTCGGCCGACGACCCGGCCCGGTCGGCGAGCGTCCGCGGCAACCCGACCACCACCTCGACCACGCCGAGTTCGTCGACCAGCGCGGCGAGCCGGCGCACATGGCCGGCCCCGCGGTCCCGGCGAACGGTCTCCACCGGGGTCGCCAGAATCCCGTCGGGGTCACTGACGGCCACTCCGATCCGTACGGTCCCGACATCAACCCCGAGCCGACGTCCGCGCCCCGGATCGTCGGCGCCGGGACGATCGGGCTTGCGGCCGGTGTCAGAGCTGGAATCGGGCCTGGAATCGGGCCTGGAATCGGGCACGGCCGACCTCAAATCCGGGCCAACTCGGCGCGGACGGCCGCGAGCCCGGCATCGATGGCGGCCGGGTCCTTGCCGGAGCCCTGCGCCAGGTCGGGCTTACCCCCGCCGCGGCCGCCGACAACGCTGCCCAGCACCGAGATGAGGTCGTTGGCCCGCACGCCGGCGTCCTGAGCGGCCTGGTTGGTGGCCACCACGAAGGGGACGGAACCGTCGGCCTCGGAGATCAGCACCACAACACCGGGTTCGGAGCCGAACCGGGCGCGGATATCGCCGACCAGGGAACGCAGGTCCGCGGCCGTCATTCCCGCTGCCATGCGCTGCGCCACGAGACGGACCTTACCTACCGTCTCGGCCGCGGCGGCGGCATTGCCGGCCGCAGCGCGTGCCGTCGACAGGCGCATCCGGTCAAGTTCCTTCTCGGCGGCCTTGAGCTTCTCGACCAACGTCGCCACCCGGGCCGGCACCTCCTCGGAAGGCACCTTGAGCGACGACGCCAGGCCGGCCATCAGGGCGCGCTCCTTGGCCAGGTGCCGGAACGAGTCCAGGCCCACATAGGCCTCCACCCGGCGCACCCCGGAGCCCACCGAGGACTCGCTGAGGATGGTGATCGGTCCGATCTGGGCCGAGTTGCGGACGTGGGTGCCGCCGCAGAGTTCCAGGGAGAACGGTCCGCCGATCTCCACCACCCGCACCCGGTCGGGGTACTGCTCACCGAACATCGCCATCGCGCCCATCGCCTTGGCCTTGTCCAGTTCGGTGACGAAGGTGTTGACCGGGAAGTCCGACTGCACCGCCTCGTTGGCAACTACCTCGACCTGTTTGCGCTGGTCCTCGCTAAGCGCGCTCTGGGAGTTGAAGTCGAAGCGCAGATAGCCGGGGCGGTTCAGCGATCCGGCCTGAACGGCGTTGGGCCCCACTACTTGTCGCAGCGCGGCGTGCACCATGTGGGTTCCGGAGTGCCCCTGCGTAGCCCCGTGGCGCCAGCCCTCGTCGACGGCGGCGATCACGGTGTCACCTTCGACGAACTCGCCGGACTCGACGTTGACCCGGTGCACCCACAGCGACTTGGCGATCTTCTGCACGTCGGAGACGGCGGCCTTGGCGGACTGCCCGGCGCCGGTGCCGGTGATCGACCCGGCGTCGGCGATCTGCCCGCCGGACTCGGCGTAGAGCGGGGTGCGGTCCAAAACGATCTCGACGCGCTCGGGCGGCACGGTCTGCGAGTGCACCCGCGCGTGGTGGGCCACCACCGGCACCCGTTTGCCGTCGACGAATATGCCCAGGATCCGGGCCTGCGAGCTCAGTTCGTCGAAGCCGGTGAACTCGGTGGGCCCGGCGTCGACCAGTTCGCGGAACGCCGACAGGTCGGCGTGGGCGTGCTTGCGGGCGGCGGCGTCGGCCTTGGCCCGGCGACGCTGCTCGGCCATCAGCTCGCGGAAGCCGAGTTCGTCGACGGTCAGCCCGGCCTCGGCGGCCATCTCCAGGGTCAGCTCGATGGGGAACCCGTAGGTGTCGTGCAGGGCGAACGCGTCGGATCCGCCCAGCACCGACTTGCCCGCCGACCGGGTGGCAGCGGCGGCCTCCTCGAACAGCTTGGAGCCCGACGCCAGGGTGCGGTTGAACGCGGTCTCCTCGGCGACCGCGATGCGGTTGATCCGGTCGAAATCGGTGACCAGCTCGGGGTAGGACGGACCCATGGCGTCGCGCACGGTCGTCATCAACTCGCCGATGATCGGACGCTCGATGCCGAGAAGCTTTGCGGCACGGATGATTCGGCGCAGCAACCGGCGCAGGACATAGCCGCGGCCCTCGTTGGAGGGCGTCACCCCGTCGCCGATGATGATGATCGCCGTGCGGGAGTGGTCGGCGATGACCCGGTAGCGGATGTCGTCGACACTCGATGTCGCCGACCCACCGGCTCCGGCGTTGTTTCCCTGGCCGTAGCCGCGGGGGGCGTATTCGGCGACCGTGTCGATGACGGGGCGCATCAGGTCGGTCTCGTAGACGTTGTCGACGCCCTGCAGCAGGCAGGCGATGCGCTCGACGCCCATGCCGGTGTCGATGTTTTGGCGCGGCAACGGGCCGAGGATCTCGAAGTCGTCCTTGCTGGTGCCCTCGCCGCGCTCGTTCTGCATGAAGACGAGGTTCCAGATCTCGATGTAGCGGTCCTCGTTGGCCTCCGGCCCGCCTTCGACGCCGTAGTCCGGTCCGCGGTCGTAGTAGATCTCCGAGCAGGGGCCGCACGGGCCGGGGATGCCCATCGACCAGTAGTTGTCGGCCATGCCCCGGCGCTGGATCCGCTCGGGCGGCAGTCCGGCGATCTCCTGCCACAGCCCGACGGCCTCGTCGTCGTCGTAATAGACGGTGGCCCAAAGCCGTTCGGGATCGAATCCGTAACCGCCGTCGGCGACCGGCTTGGTCAGCAGCGTCCAGGCCAGTTCGATGGCCCGGCGCTTGAAGTAGTCGCCGAACGAGAAGTTGCCCGCCATCTGGAAGAACGTGTTGTGCCGGGTGGTGATGCCGACCTCGTCGATGTCGGGCGTGCGGATGCACTTCTGGATGCTCACAGCGGTGCTGTACGGGGGTGTGCGCTGCCCGAGGAAGAACGGGACGAACTGGACCATGCCGGCGTTGACGAAGAGCAGGTTGGGATCGTCGAGGATCACCGAGGCGCTGGGCACCTCGGTATGACCTGCATCGACGAAGTGATCCAGGAAACGCTTCCTGATCTCGTAGGTCTGCACGGGTGGGCTCGTCCTTGTGTTGGGGGTGCGCGGTATTGAGACGCGGCCGGCCTCTGGCGCACCGGAGCTTCGACCGCATCACATTACCGGCTTACCCACCCAGGAAGCTGAGCCCGACCGACCGCCGCGGGTTGTCCCGGTTGAGGTCGACGAGCAGCACGCCTTGCCAGGTGCCCGAGAGCAGGCGCTGGACTTCTACACCTCGTCGGTGCTTCCCGCGATCGAGGACCTCGACGGGTTCTGCAGCGCCAGCGTGATGGCACAACCGTCGTCGCGGCGCGCAGTGATCTCGGCGACCTACGACAGTCCCGAGGCCATAGATCGCAACCGCGAGGCGGCCCGCTCGTTGCGGACCGCCATGCTGCGCGATCTGGGGGCAGAGCAGATCGACGTGGCCGAGCTCGAACTGGCGATCGCGGGCTTGCAGGTTCCGGAGATGGTCTGACTCATCGCTTTCGCCGAATGATCGCCCGCAGCTTCTCCAGCCGGCCGGCGATCTCGCGTTCCGCGCCGTGGCTGGTGGGCCGGTAGTAGTTCGACCCGGCCACCTCATCGGGCGGATATTGCTGCGGCACAACACCATCCGGATCGTCGTGCGGGTACCGGTAGCCCTGGGCGTTGCCCAGCCGGGCGGCCCCCGAGTAGTGCCCGTCGCGCAGGTGGGCGGGCACCAACCCGGCCTTGCCCGCCCGGATGTCGGCCATCGCCGCGGACAGCGCCGTGGTGACCGCGTTGGACTTCGGCGCCGTAGCCAGGTGCACGGTGGCGTGCGCCAGGGTCAGCTGCGCCTCCGGCATCCCGATCAGCGCGACGGTCTGCGCGGCCGCGACCGCGATGGGCAACGCCGCCGGATCGGCCATGCCGATGTCCTCGCTGGCCAGGATCACCAGCCGCCGGGCGATGAAACGGGGGTCCTCCCCTGCGACCAGCATCCGGGCCAGGTAGTGCAGGGCGGCGTCGACGTCGGACCCGCGGATGGACTTGATGAAGGCGCTGACGACGTCGTAGTGCTGGTCACCGTCGCGGTCGTAGCGCACGGCGGCGCGGTCGAGGGACTGTTCGACGGTCTCGGTGCCGATGGTTCCGCCGGCGGACGTCTCGGCGGCCACTTCCAGGGCGGTCAGCGCCCGGCGGGCGTCGCCGGCGGCGAGCTGGACCAACAGTTCCACCGCCTCGTCGGCGATGTCCGCCGCACCGCCCAGGCCGCGCGGGTCGGCGACGGCACGCCGCACCACGGTTCGAATGTCCTCGGGGGTCAACGGCTGCAACTGCAGGATCAGCGAGCGGGACAGTAGCGGGGCAACTACCGAGAACGACGGGTTCTCCGTGGTGGCGGCGACGAGCAGCACAATCCGGTTTTCGACGGCCGCAAGCAGCGCGTCCTGCTGGGTCTTGGAGAAACGGTGCACCTCATCGATGAACAACACGGTCTGTTCGCCGTGCACCGCGGCCCGGCGGGCCTCGTCGATCACCGCCCGGACCTCTTTGACACCGGCGCTGAGCGCCGAGAGCGCCTGGAAGCGACGAGCGGTGGCGTGTGAGATCAGCGACGCCAGCGTCGTCTTGCCGGTGCCGGGTGGACCGTAGAGGATCACCGACGCCGCACCGGAACCCTCGACCAGCCGCCGCAGCGGGGACCCGGCGCCCAGCAGGTGCTGTTGGCCGACCACCTCGTCGAGCGAGTTGGGCCGCATCCGCACGGCCAGCGGCGCGCTGCCCGGTGCAGCGGCGGACGCTCCGACCGGCGTCTGTGCGCCTGGCACGTCGAAGAGGCTGTCCGACATATCTGAAGGCTAACCACGTCAGACGTTAGGAACCGGCCCCCCTCCGGTCTGGAGGGGGGCCGGTGAACCTTTGGGTTATGTGTTCTTACCGTGGCCGCTTCCGCCGCGGTTCTTACGTGGCCGCTTCCGCCGCCGTTATCCGAGCCGCCGTTGTCCGAGCTATGCCCGCCGCGCGATGACGCTGGCCCCGACGATGGCGACGCCGGTTGTGAAATAAGGACGAAGTGCAGACTGCATGAGGGAAAGCCTCCTGAGGAGAAGCTGAGAGGGCAGCGGGAGAGTGCACCGTTTGAGCAGGCTTCAACCATCAAAACTAACTGTCTCAGGCAATTCCGTTGGGGGTGCCGGCAGCCGTCGGCGACCCTGCGCGCCGCGGATGCCGGGCCTCGGTGGACCGATCCGAGTTCAGCAACGTGCCCAACACGTACAACCACGGGTATTCGCGGTTAAAACTTTCACCGAAACCTTGCGAGGCAAACAAGCGTGTGACTACTTTGAGCCTCCTAACCGGAATACAGACGACCTAGCTACCCGAGCAGCGCTGTTCCCCTGGGGCGACGTGGTGCGCACCGGGGAGCGGTAGACGTCTCGGGCGCTGCCTGACGCGTGCTCCCGATGGGTGCGTAACGGCTGGCTGGGTCGCGCGAAAGGGAGCACCTGTGGCTGACAAGATCCCCAACCAACCCCTCAACATTGCCGACAATGTGGTCGACAGGCCCTACACCGTCCAGCGACTGGTGGAGCGGCCCGTTGAGAAGATCGTCGACAAGCCCGTCACCTTGGAACGGGTGATCGAGCGCTTGGTGGTCGATACCGTCGACAAGATCGTCGACAAGCCGGCGCAGGTCTCCCGGATGGTGGAGCGCCCGGTCGTCACCGTGGTCGACGAGGTCGTCGACAAGCCGGTGCGGGTAACCCGCCAGCTGGAGCGCCCCGTGGTGACCGTCACCGACACCGTCGTCGACAAGCCGGTCAAGGTCACCCGCACCCTCGAGCGCCCGGTCGTCACCGTCGAAGACACCAT
>NZ_JBIIOV010000054.1:0-18226 GCF_044342925.1 Mycobacterium sp.
CACCGACGGCGGGGCGCCAAGCACCGTGGTCAGGTAGATGGGCAGCAGCGGATAAAGCAGTTCGCTGGCAGTGTCCTGCAGGAACGACACCGCGGAGAGCACCCGCACGTTGCGGTTGAGCCAGGTCACCGCTCGGTCGGCGTCGGGGCGAGCACGAAGAAGTTCTCCTCCTCCTGCACGAAGTGCAGGCAAAGCAGGGCGTACAGACCGTACAGACAGGCGAGCAGATCGTCGGACTGTTCGCCTGTCACCGTACCGGCCGCCTCGGCGATGTCGCGGTGGCTGTGCAGCCGCTGCGCGAGCCGGTGGATCTCGGCATGCATGCGGCTCATGGTCGCGGTGGCCTCGGGGCTCCCCAGCGGCCGCGCCAGCGCCGGGTAGAGCGCGTTGTCCTCGGCATCCTCGTGGGGCAGCAGGGTTTCCCGCAGGAACCGGTCGGCCGCCCGCAGCGTCACCAGGGCAGCGTGCCGATCCCCCGCACTGACCTGCTGGGCGACGTCGCGCAGCACGGAGAGTTCGTCGCGCATGCGATCGTGCTCGCCGGCGAACCGTTGCAGCATTTGCTGCGTGTTTTCATCAAGGCGCACCGCCGCCCCATGGTCGCCGCGCAGAGCGCGCAGCGCATTGAGGATCACCGCGAGGTCGATACCTTCCTGCAGCAGCGCACCGGCCGCCGGCGCCAGCAGTCCGACGGCGGCAAAGCCCATCGCCACCAACGACAATCCCATGCCGACGACGGCGCTCTGTACCGCGATACGGCGCGACCGGCGAGCGATCAGCATGGCGTCGGCCAGCCGGTCGAGCCGATCTGTGGTCAGCACGATGTCGGCGGCTTCGGAACTGGCCGTCGATCCCCGCGCCCCCATCGCGATGCCGATGTCGGCGGCGGCCAGCGCCGGGGCGTCGTTGACCCCGTCGCCCACCATCGCCGTCACCGCCCGCTCCCGCTCGGCACGAACCCGGGCCACCTTGTCCGCCGGTGTCTGCTGGGCCGCCACCTCGTCGAGGCCCAACACCGTCCCGATCTGCTGGGCCGGCGCCGGCCGGTCACCGGTCAGCATCACCAGCCGGGTCATGCCGGCCGCGCGCAGCCGCCGCAGGGTTCGCGGGGCGTCCGGGCGCAGCGGGTCGGCCAACAGGATTGCGCCGACGATGTCGCCGTCGACCCGGACCCAGGCCACCACAGCGCCGTCCAGCGACGCCCGGGACAGCACTGCGGCCACCCAGGCGGCCGGCTGCCCGTCGAGACTGAAGTTGCCGACCTGCACCCGACGCCCGTCCACCGTCGCCGCCACCCCGGTTCCGGCCTCTTCGGCGGTGTCGGTGGGCATACTCAGCGTCAGTCCGCGCAGCCGCGCCTCTTCGACGATCGCCGCGGCCAGGACGTGCGGGGAAAGCTGGTCGGCGGAGGCGGCCAGCCGCAGCACCTCGCCGGAGTCCCAGCCGGGCGCAGTCACCACATCGGTTCCCCGGGGCCGTCCCGAGGTCAGAGTCCCGGTCTTGTCCAACACCAACGTGGTTGCGCGGCCGAGGGTTTCGAGCGGACCGCCGCCACGCACGAGCACCCCGATCCGGGAGGCGCGGGACAGGCCGGACACGATCGCCACGGGTGCGGCCAGCAACAGCGGGCACGGCGTGGCGACCACCAGAACGGCGACCGCCCGAGCGGCCGATCCGCTGAGCAGCCAGGCCAGTCCGGCGACCGCCAGCGCGAGAGGGACGAACCAGGCGGCCACCCGGTCGGCGAGGCGGATAACCGGCGCAGACTCCGCCGCCGCCTGCTTGGCCAGCCGCACGATGCCCGCGTAGGTGCTGTCGGCGGCGGTGGCAGTGGCCTGAATCTCCAGCGCGGCACCGGCGTTGAGGCTGCCACTGCGCACCTCCTCGCCGCTGCTGTAGCGCACCTGCAGAGGTTCGCCGGTCAGCGCCGAGTCGTCGATCACCGCGTAGTCCGAGCACACTCTGCCGTCCACCGGCAGCACCTCACCAGGGCCGATGACCACTGCGTCACCCACCCCGATTTGGTCCAGGTCGATCACCTCGACGCCATCGGGGGTGCGCCGCCGCGCGGTGCGCGGGACCCGGTCCAGCAGCGCGCGCAGATCCTTGGTGGCCCGCCTTTCGGCCGCGGCGTCCAGTGCCTGACCGGTGGCGAGCATGACGCCGATCAGCGCTCCGGCCAGGTACTCGCCGACCGCGAGGGCGCCGGCCAGTGACAGCACGGCGAGGATGTCGACGCCGAAGCGGCCGGCCCGAAGGCCGGTGATCACCCACCACATCGCGGGCAGGATCGCTGCGACCGTGCCGACGATCCAGCAGGCGTCGGCGACCGTGGGGGCGCCGGACAACCAAGCAACACCCCCGGCGGCCAGTGCCGTCAGGGTGACGCCGAGCAGCAGCAGCCAGCGCAGATGGGCCATGGTCACCCCAGTCTGTCAGCCGGCGGCGAATCCGGAAAAAGGAGCATCCGGCTTGTAGCATCTGCCCGATGTCGACTCTTGACGGCCTTCCCGCCCACCCACTGCTGGTCCACTTCATCGTGGTGCTGGCGCCCCTGGCCGCGGTTTTGGCGATCCTATGCGCGGTCTGGCCGGCCGCCCGGCAGCGGCTGGTGTGGCTGGTGTTGGTGCTCGCCGGCGTCAATCTGGTGCTGACGCCGGTGGCGACGGAGGCCGGTGAGTGGCTGTACGAACGCACGCCGGACTCGGCATACCTCGACACCCACGAGCATCTCGGCGACACCATGATCTACGTCTCGATCGCGTTGATGGTCGCCGCCGCACTGCTGGCCTTTTCGCACGTGCGCTCCAACCGGGGCAAGTCCTCGACGGCCCTGTCGGTGATCGTCGCGGTTCTAGTGGTGGTGATCGGCGTGGGCACCACCGTCCAGGTGTTCCGGATCGGCCACTCCGGCGCCCAGTCGGTGTGGAGCGACGTGCTCGAACCCGCGGCCGGCGAGGGAGGTTAGCTCGGGCTCCGATGCGGTGACGGTCCGGTGACCCGGGCCGGCCAAAGCACCTCAACGCACTAGAACACGTTCTAGTATCGGCTCGTGCGATTCACCTACGCCGAAGCGATGACCGAACCGAGCTACTACATCCCGCTCGCCAAAGCCGCCGAGGCCGCCGGCTACCACGCGATGACCATCCCGGACAGCATCGCCTACCCATTCGAGTCGGACTCGAAATACCCCTATACCCCGGACGGAAACCGCGAGTTCCTCGACGGCAAGGCCTTCATCGAGACCTTCATCCTGACCGCCGCACTCGGCGCGGTGACCAGCACGCTGCACTTCAACTTCTTCGTCCTCAAACTGCCCATCCGCCCGCCGGCACTGGTGGCAAAGCAGGCCGGTTCACTGGCCGCCCTGATCGGCAACCGGGTGGGGCTGGGCGTGGGAACCAGCCCGTGGCCGGAGGACTACGAGATCATGGGTGTCCCGTTCGCCAAACGCGGCAGGCGGATGGACGAGTGCATCGACATCATCCGCGGCCTCACATCCGGGGACTACTTCGACTATCACGGCGAATTCTTCGACATCCCGAAAATCAAGATGACGCCGGCACCGACCGCGCCGATCCCGATCCTGATCGGCGGTCACGCCGACGCGGCCCTGCGCCGCGCTGCCCGCAACGACGGTTGGATGCACGGCGGCGGCACCGAGGATCTCGACGACCTGCTGGCCAAGCTGCGGCGCTACCGCGAGGAGGAGGGCACCGCCGACAAGGACTTCCAGATCCACGTCATCTCGCTGGACGCCTACACCCCGGACGGCATCAAGCGACTGGAGGACAAGGGCGTCACCGACGTCATCGTCGGCTTCCGGCTGCCCTACATCACCGGCCCGGATACCGAACCCCTGGATGTCAAGATCCGCAACCTGGAGATGTTCGCCGAGAACGTCATCGACAAGGTGACGTAACCGGCCAGAGCACCCTTTTGTCGGGTTAACGTTCTCGTCGTGGGCGAGTATCGGGAGATCTTTCAGGCAAGCCTCGACGATCCGGCTGGCTTCTGGGCGCAGGCAGCCCGCGCGGTCACCTGGACCAGGGCGCCACAACGCATCCTCGACGACGACAATCCGCCGTTCTACCGATGGTTCCCCGACGCCGAACTCAACACCTGCGCCAACGCGCTCGATCGTCATATCGACGAGCGCGGCGATCAGCCCGCACTGATCTACGACTCACCGGTCGCCGGCGTCAAACGCACCTACACCTACCGTGAATTACTCGACGAGACAGCGCGTTTCGCCGGTGTCCTGCGCGGACTCGGGGTCAACAAAGGCGATCGCGTGGTGCTGTACATGCCGATGATCCCCGAGGCCGTGGTGGCAATGCTGGCCTGCGCCCGCCTCGGCGCGGTGCACTCGGTGGTGTTCGGCGGGTTCGCCAGCCACGAGTTGGCCACCCGCATCGATGACGCCCAGCCGACGGTGATCGTCTCGGCGTCGTGCGGAATCGAACCGACCCGGGTGATCGAGTACAAGCCGATGCTCGACCACGCGCTGCAGCGGTCGTCGCACCGGCCGCAGGCCTGTGTGATCGTCCAGCGCGACCGGCAGCGCTGCGATCTCGTCGCCGGCCGTGACCACGACTGGGCCGACCTGATGGCAGGAGCCCAACCGGCCGACCCGGTGCCGGTGGCCGCGACCGATCCGCTGTACGTGCTCTATACCTCGGGGACCACCGGCAAGCCCAAGGGCATCGTCCGCGACAACGGCGGACACGCGGTGGCCCTGACCTGGAGCATGCGCAACATCTACGGGGTGGGCCCCGGAGGGGTGTTCTGGGCGGCCTCCGATATCGGCTGGGTGGTCGGCCACTCCTATATCGTCTACGGGCCGCTGCTGGCCGGTGCGACAACCGTTCTCTACGAGGGCAAGCCGATCGGAACGCCCGATCCCGGGGCGTTCTGGCGGGTGGTGTCCGAGCACAGGGTCAAGGTCTTGTTCTCTGCGCCGACGGCGCTGCGCGCCATCCGCAAGGAAGATCCCGAGGCATCCCACTTGTCGCGCTACGACCTGTCGTGCCTGCGGTATCTGTTCCAAGCCGGCGAGCGGCTGGACCCCGACACCTACGAGTGGGCCTCGCAGAAGCTGGGCATACCGGTGATCGACCACTGGTGGCAGACCGAAACCGGATGGGCGATCGCCGCCAATCCCGTTGGAGTGGAGCAACTTCGGTTGAAGGCCGGATCGCCGACGGTGCCGATGCCGGGTTACGACGTGCACATCCTGCACCCGGACGGCTCCGGATGCGAGCAAGAGCAGGAGGGCGCCATCTGCATCCGGTTGCCGTTGCCGCCGGGCACCCTGCCCACCCTGTGGGGTGACGATGCCCGGTTCGAGGCGTCGTACCTGTGCGAACATCCGGGCTACTACCTCACCGGCGACGGCGGCTACCTCGACCGGGACGGCTACCTGTTCGTGATGGGCCGCATCGACGACGTGATCAACGTCGCCGGCCACCGCTTGTCCACCGGTGCGATTGAGGCGGTGGTGGCCGGCCACCCGGCCGTCGCGGAGTGCGCAGTGATCGGCGTGGCCGACGAGATCAAGGGGCAGGTGCCGCGGGGGTTGGTGGTGCTCAAAGCCGGCGCATCCGATGAAGGCCTGGCCGCCGAATTGATAGCGGCGGTTCGGCATTCGATCGGCGCTGTCGCGTGCTTCAACACCGTGGATGTCGTTCCGGCGCTGCCGAAGACCCGTTCGGGAAAGATTCTGCGCAAGACCATGCGCGGCATCGCCGACGGTCGCGACGAACCCGTGCCGTCGACCATCGAGGATCCCAGTGTTTTGGAGACATTGTTGCCAATTCTCCGGAGTTGAACATCGGACGGCACTAAAATTCCACGATGACGACCGTGGAGAGCCCACTGCGCGAGCGGGTCATCGCTGTCGAGAGCCGCGCCACCGATATCGCCCGGGGACGCGCCTTGCGAAAGGCCGTGCCGCGGCGAACTTTGGCCCAACTGGTGCCCGCCCGTCGGGACGCCGGCTACCCGGAGAAGACGATCCGCAACATCCTCGGCACGTCGCGATTAATTTGCAGGATTTCTCGGTTCCGGCATGCGACTATCGGATTTATACGCAGGACGCCAGCCTGCAGGCCAAAGGAGCCGCCGATGCTGTGGTCAAGCATCTATCTCGTCATCGCATCGGCCGTTGCCGCAACGGTTTTCGTTGTCGGGCAGTGGCTTACCCAACAGCCTGATGCCGCCGCCGAGCACCCCATCCTGATCGCTGCGATCGCCGGAGTGCTGTGGCCGGTCCTGGCCCTCGGGATGACCGAGGCGCTGCTACTCAAGGGCGCCGCCCGCCGTAGCAATTACCCGGGCTCCTCCCACACCACATCCGATGGGGACTTGTCCGGCCGCAATCCCCGCCAACTCGGATGGCGCAACCTGTCGTCCGACGTCATCTCCCCGTAGCGGACCTCGCCGACAAGCTCGGGCCGCACAAAGGTCACATCCTTGACCTCCGCCCGCGGCAGCGCCGGGTCGAACGGCGAGCGGGCCGTATGCAGCGGTGCCAGAATGGATTTCAGCTCGGCGAGGTCCTTTTCGGTGAACCCGGTGCCCACCCGGCCGATGAAGCGCAAGCCCTCTTCTTCGGGGATCCCGAGCAGCAGCGCACCGATGCCGCTGGAGCGCCCGCCTTCACCTTTGCGCCAGCCGCCGATGACCGCCTCCTGGGTGTTCCAGTTCTTGTCCTTGATCCACGCCGACGAGCGCCTTCCCGGCTGATAGGTGGAGTCCCACTTCTTGGCGACGACGCCCTCCCACTTACGCTTACGCGAGTAGGCCAGCGCCGCCGGGCCGTCGTCGTCGAGCAGGGGCGGCACGATCAAACCCGTTCCCTGAGCAAAGGTTTCGAGCACGCGGCGCCGGTCGCGGTACTTGGCCCGCAGCAGCGAGCGGTCGTCGAGGTGCAGAATGTCGAAGGCCCAGAACTGAATGCGGGTTGCCCGGGCCCGGTTCTGCATCTCGCTGAAGTTGGGCACGCCGCGCTCGTCGAGGGCAACCACCTCCCCGTCGAGGATCACGTGGTGTGCGCCGATCGCGGCGGCCAGCTCCTGCAGTTGCGGATATTCCTTGGTGACGTCGCGTCCGTTGCGCGTTTGCAGCCGCAGCCGGCCGTGGTCGGCCTCCACCAGAAGTCGGTAGCCGTCGAATTTGCCTTCGAACGCCCAGTGCGCGGAGGTGAGCCTGTCCACCGAGCCGAGGGTGGCCAGCATCGGCGAGAAGTCGGACAGCCGCACGGTGTTAATCCGTGAGCTGGGCTGCTCCTTCATCCGGTGCGCCAGCCATTGGTCGCCGTCGGTCTGAATCAGTGCGTAGCGTCCGCTGACCCGCTGACCGCTCAGGTCGACGATCACCTCGCCACCCTTGCCATCCGGGCCGTCGGAGACATTGAATTTCTCGGCGTCGTAGGTGCCGGAATCCCACACCGTCACCGTGCCGGCGCCGTACTCCCCGGCGGGGATGGCGCCTTCGAAGCCTGCGTACTCCAGGGGGTGATCCTCGGTGTGTACGGCCAGATGGTTGACCGACGGGGTGTCGGGCAGGTTCTTGGGAACTGCCCACGACACCAGGACTCCGTCGCGCTCCAACCGGAAGTCGTAGTGCAGACGGCGGGCGCGGTGCTCCTGGATGACGAACCGATTGCCCGCCGCGGCCGCCGGTGGTGTCGCGGCGGAGGGCACCGGCTCCGGGGTCTTGGCGGCATCGCGCATGCCGCGGTAGGTGGTCAATCTGTCGACCGGCGGCGGCCCGGCCTGCTCGTCGAGACCGGCCAGCAGATCGCCGTGGTCGGCGACCCTGGACAGCACCTCCTCGAACTGCAACTGCTCTAGTTCGGGATCGCCGATCTCCTCCCAGGTTCGAGGGGCGGCGACGGTGGGCGTGCGGCGACCGCGCAGCGAGTAGGGCGCGATGGTGGTCTTGGCCGCGTTGTTCTGGCTCCAGTCCAGGAATACCTTGCCCGCGCGAAGGCTGCGGGTCATGGTCGCCGTCACCAGGGCGGGCATGCTCTGCTCGAGTTGCTGGGCCACCGTGCGCGCCAGCACCGCCGCGCCGGCGCTGCTGATCGGATCGGCGAGCGGGACGTAAAGATGCAGGCCCTTGCTGCCGCTGGTCAACGGGAACACCCGCAAACCGATGTCGTCGATCAGCTCCCGCACCGCGTGGGCGACTTCGCACAGCTGCGTCATGGTCACGCCGTCGCCGGGGTCGAGATCGAACACCAGGCGGTTCGCCAGGCCCGGCCTTCCGTCGGGGCCGAAAAGCCATTGCGGCACATGGACTTCCAGCGCGGCCTGCTGGGCGATCCAGGCCAGCCCGGTGGAGTCGTCGATGATCGGGTAGGCGGTAGCACCGGACTTGTGCACCAAGGTGCCGCGGTGCAACCAGGACGGCGCCGACTTCGCCAGTTCCTTCTCGAAGAACGCGGTTCCCTCGACTCCATTGGGCCAGCGCTTGCGGGTGGCCGGCCGGCCGGCGATGTGCGGCACCATCACCTCGGCGATGGTGGTGTAGTACCGGAACACGTCGGCTTTGGTGGTGCCGGTCTCCGGGTACAGCACTTTGTCCGGGTTGGTCAGCCTGACCAGCGGCCCGCTCGTGGCTCCCGGTGGCCAGACGTCGATCACCACCTCACGGTATTACCCGCTGCTACGGTGGACCAATGATCAGGTACTCGGTTGCAGCTGCGCTGGCCGTGGGTTTGCTGACAGCACCGCCGGCGGCCGCCAATCCCGACGACCGGCTCCCGTACTGCGCCGCCGGCCAGAGACCGACCCCGGGCGAATGCAAACCGGCACCCAACGTCGCTTCCCCGGAGTCCCCGACGGGTCTTGATCCCAGTCTCGGGATGGGCTACAACCCCGGGCTTCCGACCGGGCTCAATCCGGCAACCAAGTCAGCGTTCTGACCGGCGGGACTGGCCACATGCGTTCGATCTGGAAAGGTTCCGTCGCCTTCGGTCTGGTGAACGTCCCGGTGAAGGTGTACAGCGCCACCGAGGACCACGACCTGAAGTTCCATCAGGTGCACGCCAAGGACAACGGCCGCATTCGCTATCAGCGGGTCTGCGAGGAATGCGGCGAAGCGGTCGAGTACCGCGACATCGCCAAGGCCTACGAGTCGGGCAGTCAGACGGTGGTGATCACCGACGAGGACATCGCCACCCTGCCGGAGGAGCGCAGCCACGAGATCGAGGTGCTGGAGTTCGTCCCGGCGAGCGATCTGGATCCGATCATGTTCGACCGCAGCTACTACCTGGAGCCGGACGGCAAGTCCTCGAAATCCTATGTACTACTTGCCAAAGCCCTGTCGGAGACCGATCGGGTGGCCATCGTCAACTTCGCGCTGCGCAACAAGACCCGGCTGGCGGCGCTGCGGGTCAAGGACTACTCCAAGCGCAACGTCATGGTGGTGCACACGCTGCTCTGGCCCGACGAGATCCGGGATCCCGACTTCCCGTCCCTGGACGCCGATGTCGAAGTCCGCCCGGCCGAACTGAAGATGGCCGGCCAGGTGGTGGAGTCGATGGCCGACGACTTCCATCCCGAGCAGTACACCGACACCTATCAGGAGCAACTGCAGGAACTCGTCGAGGCCAAACTCTCCGGCGGCCAGGCCTTCACCACCGAGGAGAAACCGGCCCGCCTCGACGACACCGAGGACGTCTCCGACCTGTTGGCCAAGCTCGAAGCCAGCGTCAAGCGCCGCCGCGAGGAGTCCGCCGCCCGCAGCCAGGCGGAACCCGCAGCAACTGAAGCCACTGAACCCACTGTCCCAGCCGTGAAAGCCGCCGCCAAAAAAGCCCCGGCGAAGAAGGCGCCCGCCCGGAAGGCCCCCGCCAAGAAATAGAACGTGTTACAGATTACCGTGGGGGTTGGCGACAACGGTTCGTGACAAGGAGCCGACGTGATCCTGGACAACTTCCGGCTGGACGGGCAGGTCGCTGTCGTGACCGGAGCCGGGCGTGGGCTGGGAGCGGCGATCGCGGTGGCCTTCGCCGAGGTCGGCGCCGACGTCGTGATCTCGTCCCGAACCGAGGCTGAGCTTCAGGCGGTGGCCGCGCAGGTGGAAGCCGCCGGCCGGCGCGCCCATGTCGTGGTGGCCGACCTCGCCCAGCCGGACAGTACCGCCGAACTGGCCGGTGCCGCGGTGGCGGCATTCGGCAGGCTGGACATCGTGGTCAACAATGTCGGCGGCAGCATGCCCAATACGCTGCTGACCACCACGGTCAAAGACATGCGCGACGCCTTCGCCTTCAACGTGCTGACCGCCCACGCGCTGACGGTGGCGGCGGTCCCGCTGATGCTGGAGCATTCCGGCGGCGGCTCGATCATCAACATCAGCTCCACCATGGGCCGCCTGGCCGGTCGGGGCTTCGCCGCGTACGGCACCGCCAAAGCCGCACTGGCGCACTACACCCGGCTCACCGCGCTGGACCTCTGCCCGCGGATCCGGGTCAACGCGATAGCTCCCGGCTCCATCCTGACGTCAGCGCTGGACGTCGTGGCGTCCAACGACGCACTGCGCCTGCCGATGGAGAAAGCCACCCCGATGCGACGTCTCGGTGAGCCGGACGACATCGCCGCGGCGGCGGTCTATCTGGCCTCACCGGCCGGCAGCTTCCTGACCGGCAAGATGCTCGAGGTCGACGGCGGCCTGGTCGTTCCCAACCTCGACTTGCCCATCCCGGACCTGTAGACCCACAGCTGTAGGAGGACACCATGGCCATTCGCGTCGCGCAGATCGGCACCGGCAACGTCGGCACCCATGCGCTGCGATCGCTGATCTCCAACCCCGACTACGAACTCACCGCGGTGTGGGTGTCCTCGAAGGCCAAGGCCGGCAAGGACGCCGCCGAACTCGCCGGGCTGGACACCCGCACCGGCGTGCTGGCCACCAATGACCTCGACGCGGTGCTGGCCACCGGACCCGACTGCGCCGTCTACACCGCGATGGCCGACAACCGGCTGATGGAGGCGCTGGAGGACTACCGCAAGATTCTGGCGGCCGGCGTCAACGTGGTGGGCAGCGGCCCGGTGTTCCTGCAGTGGCCGTGGCAGGTGATCCCCGATCAGATGCTGACGCCCATCGAAGAGGCTGCCCGGCAAGGGAAGTCGAGTCTCTTCGTCAACGGCATCGACCCCGGTTTCGCCAACGATCTGATCCCGCTGGCACTTGCCGGAACCTGCCAGAGCATCGAGCAGGTGCGCTGCATGGAGATCGTCAACTACGCCACCTACGACAGCGCGACGGTGATGTTCGACGTGATGGGCTTCGGCAAGCCGATGGACGAGATCCCGATTCTGCTGCAGCCGGGTGTGCTCAGCATCGGCTGGGGGTCGGTGGTCCGGCAACTGGCCGCAGGCCTGGGGCTCGAACTCGACGGCCTGGAAGAGATGTACATCCGCGAACCGGCGCCGGAGGCGTTCGACATCTCCAGCGGGCACATCGCGAAGGGGACCGCCGCCGCCTTGCGTTTCGAGGTGATCGGCATGGTCGACGGAGCCCCCGCCGTCGTGCTCGAACACATCACCAGATTGCGCGACGACCTCGCCCCGGAGTGGCCGCAGCCCGCGCAGCCGGGCGGCAACTACCGCATCGAGATCACCGGGGAGCCGTGCTACGCCGTGGACGTCTGCCTGTCGAGCCCCAACGGCGACCACAACCACGCCGGGGTGCTGGCCACCGCGATGCGCATTGTCAACGCGATCCCGGCCGTGGTGGCCGCCGAACCGGGGATCCGCACGACGCTGGATCTTCCGCTGATCACCGGTAAGGGCTTGTACTCTGGCGCCTAAAGGGCTGTACCAGGCCCTTCGGCCTCGGCAACGGAGGACGCCATGACACGAGCGTTGCTGGCGGCCCTTGCTGCCTCCCTGGTGTCCGCCCTGCTTCTGGCCGCCCCCGTCGCGGCGGTTCCCACATGCACCAAGACCGGTCCGACCACCACGACGTGCGTCACCGGCGGCCACACCGCGATCACCACCACGCCCAACCCGGCGCTGAGCAACCCGTGGCCGGGGTGGGGTGTCGGTTGGGGAACCCCGGTGATCGGCCTGGGCGGCGGCGGCGTCTGGATCGAGTTCTGACCGCGCCGTTGATCACCACACGAACACCGAGCGCCCCCCGGTGGTCTCTGCTCGGGCCCGCCTTCGTCGCCGCCGTTGCCTATGTCGACCCGGGCAACATCGCCGCCAACGTCAGCGCCGGGTCGCAGTTCGGCTTCCTGCTGGTGTGGGTGATCGTCGTCGCCAACGTCATGGCCGGGCTGATCCAATACCTCAGCGCCAAGCTGGGTTTGGTGACCGGCCGGAGCCTGCCGGAGGCAGTGCGGGACCGGACCGGCAGGAGGAGCCGGATCGCGTACTGGGTACAGGCTGAACTGGTCGCGATCGCCACCGACGTCGCCGAGATCATCGGCGGGGCTCTGGCGCTGAAGCTGCTCTTCGGCCTGCCGCTGGTCCTGGGCGGCGTCATCACCGGCGCGGTGTCGCTGGTCCTGCTGGCCATCGGCGACCGCCGCGGGCAGCGGATGTTCGAGCGGATCATCACCGGTCTGCTGCTGGTCATCACGATCGGTTTCCTGGCCAGCCTGGTCGTCAACCCGCCGCCGGCCGCGTCGGTGGCCGGCGGCCTGCTCCCCCGCTTCGACGGCGCCGACAGCGTGCTGCTGGCCACCGCCATGCTCGGGGCGACGGTGATGCCGCATGCGGTGTATCTGCACTCCGGGCTGGCCCGAGACCGGCACGGCCACCCGCCCGCCGGCGGTCGCCGCATCGCGCTGTTGCGAGCTACCCGCTGGGATGTCGGGATCGCGATGGTGGTGGCCGGCACGGTGAACCTGGCGCTGCTGCTGGTGGCCGCGACCAACCTGCGCGGCGTCGAGGGCACCGACACCATCGAGGGTGCCCACGCCGCCGTCGGTGCGGCGCTGGGGCCGGGCGTAGCGCTGTTCTTCGCCGTCGGCCTGCTGGCGTCGGGACTGGCGTCGACGTCGGTGGGCGCCTACGCCGGCGCGATGATCATGCAGGGTCTGCTGCGCAGAAGGTTTCCGGTGCTGGTTCGGCGGCTGGTCACCCTTATTCCGGCACTGCTGGTGCTGGCCAGTGGGGTGGACCCCACCAAGGCCCTGGTGCTCTCGCAGGTCATCCTGTCCTTCGGCATTCCGTTCGCCCTTGTTCCGCTGGTCCGACTGACCGCGAACCGCAACCTGATGGGCACCGACGCCAACCACGCGCTGACCACGCTGCTGGCCTGGTCGGCGGCGGCCCTCATCATCATGCTCAACCTGGCACTGATCGTTCTCACCGTCCGCTGATGCACAGCTACTTCGCCTACGGCTCCAACCCGTGCGAATCCCGCGCACTGGCCAGCCCGGCGAACGACGCACGCCGGGGACGGTCCGCAGTCGCTCTCGGAGTTGTTGAGGGTTCCCGGTGTCACCGAAAGCGGCGTCCTGCGGTCCCGGTTCGGATTCCTGGCCATCCACGGCGGCGGGCTGGAGAAGGTCACCGACGTGATTGCCGAGCGAGCCGCCGAACAGTCGGGGGCGTCGGTGTACGCGGTTCCCCACCCGGACGGTTATCCCCACCACCTGCCGTCGGCCCGCTACCTGGCCTCCGAGTCCAGCCGGCTCGCGGAGTTCCTCAGCCACGTCGACGTGGTGATCTCGCTGCACGGGTACGGGCGGATCGGCCGTTCGACTCACCTGCTGGCCGGCAGCGGCAACCGGGCACTGGCCGAACACCTGGCCCGTTGCGTCGAGCTGCCCGGCTATCGGATGCTGACCGACCTGCACGACATGCCCCCGGAGCTTCGGGGCGTGCACCCCGACAACCCGGTCAACCGCAGCCGCGGCGGCGGAGTGCAGCTGGAGTTGCCGGCGCGGGTGCGCGGCATCAGCCCGCGCGGCCCGCCGCCGGGCCCGGACGGCCTCTCGCCGGCCACATCGGCGCTGGTCGACGGCCTGGCCGCGGCTGCGACCCGCTGGGGCGGCTGAGCAGCAGAGATCTGCGTCACAGACCCATCCGTGAGCACCACGGCTCCGAATCATGGATGTGGAAACCGCAACGTCTGCCCGGTCTACTTCCGCGCTGACCCCGGCGCTGTATCCGATGCGCGTCACGCACCTGCACCGTTCGCCGGTGCGCCACTTCGGGGAGCACGGCACCTACAGCTGGTACGTCGACATCGAGGAGCTTCCGCAGCTGTCCTGGTGGCTGCGTCCGTTCGCGCGATTCGAGGCAAGCGACCACCTCGACGGGGCGCCGGGCGACACCCTGCGCCAGCGCGTCGATGCCTATCTGGCCCGCCACGGCGTCTTCATCCCGGGCGGACGGGTGACGGCGCTGCTGATGCCGCGGGTGCTGGGCCATGCCTTCAGTCCGCTCAGCCTGTTCTGGTGCCACGATGCCGCCGGCGGCGTGCGCTGCGTCATCGCCGAGGTGCAGGACGCCGCGGGAGCCCGCCGGGCCTACCTGCTTCCCGCCGCCGAGGACGGCCCGGCCGCGGTGGCCGACGGCGTGCGCGACGCCCCGTTTGCCGGGGAGGACGGTTACTTCCTGGTGCGGCTGCCCCGGCCGACGGAAAGCCTGGAGCTGACGATCTCGTTGCATCGCGACAACCACGCGGCACTGGTCGCTACCTGGCGCGGGTCACGCCGGCCTGCGACCGCGGGCCAGGTGCTGCGGATGCAACTGACCAATCCGCTGGCGCCTCAAATGGCGAGGCTCGGTGTGCGCCTGCAGGCGATGCTGCTGCGGTGGCGCGGCATGCCATCGGCGCCGAGCCCGGAGCGCCACGAACGTGTCGTGCAGCGGGCGGTAAACGCCCCCGCCGCCAGATGGGGGGCAAATAGCCATTCGTGGGCGACGTCGTGACGCAATTGCTGGACCGTCCAGTTACGCTTCGGTTCGATGTCACCGAACACGAGCGGAATGAAACGGTGAGTTCGACCGACTTGGACGCCTTGTTGCGCCGGGTCGCCCACGGCGACGCCGACGCCTTCGCGCAGTTGTACGACGCCACCCGGTCCCGGGTGTACGGCATGGTGTGCCGGGTCCTGCGCGACCGCGGCTACAGCGAGGAAACCACCCAGGACGTGTACCTGCAGGTGTGGCGAACCGCGGAGAGCTACGACCCGGCGTCCGGGAGTGCGCTGGCCTGGCTACTCACGCTGGCCCACCGCCGCGCGGTCGATCGGGTGCGATCCGAACAGGCCGCCACGCAGCGTGATTCGAGATACGGCTCGGCAAATGTGGAGCGTGACACCGACAGCGTCACCGACGCGGTGCTCTCCGGCGAGGATCGCCGGCGCGTCACGGCGTGCCTGGACGGCCTCACCGACATCCAGCGCGAGTGCATCGAACTCGCCTACTACCAGGGCATGACCTACGTGCAGGTCTCCGAGCGCCTGTCGGCGAATCTGGCCACCGTCAAGTCTCGGATGCGGGACGGGCTGCGTGGCCTGCGCAACTGCCTGGGTGTCGGGTGAGGGAACTCCGATGACCCAGACACGCGAAGGAGACCTGCTCGAACTGGCGGTGCCGTACGCGCTGGACGCGGTGTCGGACACCGAGCGCGACGAGATCGAAAGCTGGCTTGCGAGCGCCCCGCTGTCGGTGGCAGACGACTTCTACGACGAGGTGCGGGCCGTTCGGGAGACGATGGCGGTGGTGTCGGCCGCCAGCGCCGAGGAGCCGCCGGCCGACCTGCGCGCCCGGCTGATGTCGGCGGTCGCCGGCGACAACGTTCGGACTCTTCCGACAACGCCAACCCCGACACCCGGGGGCCGACGGTGGCGCACCGCGGTGCTGTCGGCCGCCGCCGCCGTGCTGATCGGCCTGACGGCAGTCGGGGTCGGATTGTCGCTGCGCCCCGCGGCGCCGCCGCCGCAATCCACCGCGCAACAGGTGTTCACGGCCGCCGATGTGCACACTGTCTCCGGGGCCATCCCGGCCGGCGGGACCGCCACCGTGGTGTTCTCCCGGGACCGCAACGCGGGCGTGCTGGTGATGAACGACGTACCGCCGCCGTCGCCGGGGACGGTCTATCAAATGTGGTTGGTGAGCCCGTCTGGAGCGTCGTCAGCCGGGACGATGGACGCCAAGGCCGTCGCGCCGTCGACCACCGCCGTGCTGGACAACCTCGGCAACTCGACGAAACTGAGGTTCACCGTGGAGCCCGGGACGGGGTCCACCCAGCCCACCGGTGCGGTGATCGCCGAGCTTCCGCTCAGCTGAGCGTCGCGGCCGCCACGCTAACTGACCGTGGCTGCCGCCACTTCAGCTGACCGTGGCTGCCGCCACTTCCGCTGACCGTGGCTGCCGCCACTTCAGCTGACCGTGGCTGCCGCCACTTCCGCCACCACGTCGGCGACGTCGCGCCGGTGCCGCCACGCGCGGCGCTGGCGGATCGCACCGTTGCCGCGCTGCAACAGCCGGTGAATTTCCAGGCAGACCCAGGCGTCGTCGCCGAGCTGGGCCAGGGCGGGACCGATGGCGGTCGACCACTGCTGCAATACCTTCGTCGCGGGCACGGCGCGAACGATGTCCCTCCCGGCGATATCGAGGAGCCGTCCGCCCAGACCGTCGTGGGCGGCCTTCCAACACGCCAGACGGACTAGGTGATCGGGAATGGCCGGCGCGGACTCGCCGCGCTCGTACGCCGCCAGCGCAGTCATCACCGACGCGCGGACCAGGGTGGCGTGCAGCACGGTCTCGGCGGCCGTCAGCGCAACGTCGGCCACCCGGACCTCTACGGTGGGAAACCGGACCGACGGCCGGACATCCCAGTAGATCATTCCGTCGTCGAGGATCGCGCCGCTCTCCAGCAGCGCCGCTACCGCGGCGTCGCAGTCGGCTTCGGTGTCGAAATACGGCGGCGGTCCGGCGCTGGGCCATCGACCCCACACCACATTGCGCCAACTGGCATGACCGGTGTCGCTGCCGCGGTGAATCGACGAGTTCGCTGTCAGCGCAAGCATCACCGGCAGCCACGGCCGCAGCCAGTTACTCACCGCGATGGCCGCATCGCGGCTCGGGACTTCGACGTGCACGTGGCATCCGCAGTTACCGCGCTCGTCGGCGATCATGCCGACGGCATCGGCTATCCGGTGATAACGCGCACTGTCGGTGATCGCCACCGGCGTGTCACCGGCTGGTGGCATACCGGCGGCCAGCAGTACCGCACCGGCTTCCTGCGCGGACGCCGCCGTCGCGGCTCGCAGCTGTGAAATCTGTTCGCGCAGTTGCGAACTGGTCTCAGCCTTATCGGTGGCAACCTCTACCTGCGAAGCCGTCAATTCAAGTTGGAGATTGATGCCGCGACGCGCGGCGTAGCGAGCGACCTCGGCGTTGCGCGCGACCGGCCAGCCGGTGAGCGGATCGACCAGCAGGAACTCTTCTTCCACGCCGAAGCTGGGGCCGCTCATGGTCAGCTCCTTCATCGGTGATGAATGGGAGTGCCCAGGGCCGCCGGTTTCCAAACCCGACCGCCGCCGACGGACTGTCAGAACACGTATCACGCAGCGGTAGCTGCGGAGCGCTTAATTCCAACGCGCGCAGGCCGATTCGCGCCCTTTTGGCTGTTCAGGGCTACTGTGAAAGTGCTTCGCACAAGTCATATATGCGCTCCGCTGAGCCGCCGCCGGGTTGTTTACCTGGGTCTGACCGAGGGAATGGTCTGCCGGCAGTCCTGGCCGGATGGCAACCTGGATTCGCAAGGACTACCCCCGCTACGCGCCCGAACGTGGCCACAGCTACTTGATCGCGCTCTACGGGGCTCGCTAGTCCGACGGCTCCGCCCCCTGAGCTATAACCGGTAAGCTGCCAGGCTGTCCGCCCTCGTAGCTCAGGGGATAGAGCACGGCTCTCCTAAAGCCGGTGTCGCAGGTTCGAATCCTGCCGGGGGCACACTCTATTTCCGCAGATCAGAACCGTTTTCCGGGCGATTGCCCTACGCTCCTCCGCTCCCTTCTGGTCGGCGCTTGGTCGGTGCTTCTGTAGCACCGGATGAATTCGATTGCCGTTCGATGGCCTGACGCGCGGCAGCATCCAGTCGGTGAGCAACGTCGTCTAGGTCACTGGGGAACAGTCCGGCGTAGTGATTCAGCGTTGTGGCTGCCGATTCGTGGCCCAGGAGACGCGCAACGGCGATGACGGATGCGCCGGCCTGGATCGCTAGCGACGCAGCCGTGTCGCGC